>JADFPD010000002.1 GCA_022562475.1 Chloroflexota bacterium
TTTAGGGGTCTTACAGGCTGCGTCCTGTCCAACGAATATCTAGACGCCTTCCCGGTGCACCAAGTCGTGATGGCCGGCGATGGCCTAAAAGAGGTCTACGTAAGCTTGGAAGACGGGGGTCTC
The DNA here is from genome assembly GCA_022562475.1 of Chloroflexota bacterium. Taxonomy (GTDB): domain Bacteria; phylum Chloroflexota; class Dehalococcoidia; order Lucifugimonadales; family UBA3495; genus UBA9611. The sequence goes on from JADFPD010000002.1 coordinate 124, forward strand.
GTGGAACTGACGGGTGAGCCCTCGGACCCGGCCCTGGCCGACCGTTTATATGACCTTGGGATCGAACTTGACCAAGGGCAGACCGCTGAGATCAACCTGGCGCTGAAACGGTGGTCCCAGGACGTCGCAACGGCGTTGGACCGGGGCTTCGTGCTCACCATCGACTACGGCCGCACCGCCAAAGACCTCTATGACCCGGAAAAGCGGCGCAGAGGGACCCTGGTCACCTACCGCAAGCACGTCCAGACCGACGCTCCGTTGACTCTGATCGGCCGCCAGGATATCACAGCGCAGGTGGATTTCACGTCGGTGGCGCGCGCTGGGGAGATGGCCGGTCTGGATACATTGGGGTTGGTCACGCAGCGGAACTTCCTGTCCAACCTGGCCCTGGACCGATTGCAGCAACAACTCAAAAACCAGGGCCTCTCTTCACGGCAGATGCAGGCCAACCGAGCCGGCCTATTGGACCTGGTGCGGCCCGGAGGTCTGGGTGACTTCAAGGTGCTTGCACAGGGGAAAAACGTAGGGAATACGGCGTTGTGGGGACTGGAGCGTTCATCCGAAGCCGCGGCCCTCGTCGAGAGCCTGCCGGTCCCATTGTTGACCGGCCACCACTTATCTTTGCCAGAGGGCAGATACCCTGGTGGCGAGTTAGAATTCGAGGATTTTCGGCCGGCCCCGGATTCCTTTAATTAGAAAACGCCGCCGGGTTATTCCGTTCGTCCTGAGCTTGTCGAAGGATGTGCATCAGTCATGCTCATGGTGGAGAACAGTCTTAACTCGAGCAGTGGTTCGACGGGTCCGATTCCATCGTGACTCTCGACCGCGGTCGGAGCTCACCACGAACGGAACGGCTGGAGGACGAAAGGCGAATCCGTCCGTCCTACGCCGAAGGCGCCAGGCCGATCTGTTCGGCTATTGGCTTCATGCTCTCCACGATGAACGTGATGTGTTCGTCCAGGTCTATCCCCAGTTCGTCGGCGCCCTTCTGGATGTCGTCCCGGCTGACATCCTTGGCGAAGGCCTTGTCTTTCATCTTCTTGCGCACCGATTTGGGCGTCACTTCGTCCAGAGATTTAGACGGCCGGACCAACCCGACGGCCCGGATGAAGCCGGAAAGTTCGTCCACGGCGAAGAGGGTATGCTCCATCTGGGATTCGCGCGGGATCCCCGTGTGCTCTCCGTGGGTAAGCACCGCCCGGACGATGTCTTCGGGGTAGCCGTGGTCCCTGAGTATCTGGGCCCCGTAGGTCGGATGGTCCTGGGGAGTGGGACAGATCTCCCAATCAAAGTCGTGGAGCAGTCCGGCGATGGCCCACCGCTCCTCGTCGCCGCCGAATTTGCGGGCGTAACCCCGCATGGAGGCCTCCACGGCGTATAGGTGCTTCATCAGCATCTCGGTCTTCACGTGGGTTTGCAGAAACTCCAAGGTCCGTTCCCTACTCATCACGCCGGTCATCGGCGGCCTCCTCTGATTCCTCAGGTGGATCTTCAGCCAGATCGGCTTCCGGGGGCCTGCCGTCTTTTTGAGCGCGGCCGGTCGGCTTGGGCTCACAGCGGACCGCCGTGGTGAGAAATCCGCTATGGGCGATCATTCGGTGGTCGGGGCGGACGCTCCGTTCCGTGACGTGCCAGGTGCGCAACAATGTCTCCAGCGACTCGATCATCTGGAACCGGCCGTCCTCTCCCAGGGCCAGGACCAGCCGCTGCACCTGCAGGATGGTGGGCACGAAGCTGAGCATTATCCCGCCCATCACCAAGACATCGCCGATGCCGGGCACTGCCTGCCATGGCTCCGGCACGTCCAATACCACCCGGTCAACGCCCTGTTCATCGATGCCTTGGTAGATGTCGCTGACCTTGACCTCAAGGTTGGAGGTGTCGGGGATAATGCGTTCGATGTTGCGCATCGCCTTGGGCAGCACTGCTTCGTCGATCTCGTAGGTGATCACCTTGCCGGTGTTGCCCACCGCACGGAGCAGCGCGGACGTCAGGGCACCGGAGCCCAGACCTCCCTCGACCACCGTGGCGCCGGGGAAAATATCGGCGAAATTGACGATGTTGCCCAGGTCCTTGGGGTAGATGATCTGGGGACCGCGGGGCATCTGGCGCACGAAGTCGCCCAGGGAGGGGCGCACCGCCAGCAGGATATGGCTCTTGTCGGTCCGGTACCACCCACCGACGCTGCCGCCGATCATATCGTCGTGGGACAAACGGCCGAGATGGCAGTGGTAGGTCTCTCCTTCGGCCAGGGTGATCATATAGCGGCGCGCCTTGCGGTCGATGAGCAGGGCCAAGTCGCCGGGTTGGAAACAGTTCTTATCGGTCTGAATTTGGTTCAAATCTGGGGTCCGCCTTGGCCGGAGCTTAGTCTTTGACCGAGCCTGGGACCGAGGCCGGACGGCTGCCCTCCAGGTAGGTGGTGTTCACCGGTGAGTAGGGGTCCATATGGGGGAAAAAGACGATCAGTGAGGCTGTTTTATCGCCCACCACTTTGAACCCATGCTCGGCGCCCGGCGGTATGACCACGGTGTGGTCTTTCTCCACCGTGTGAGTCTCGCCGTTGATCCGCACCTCCAGGGTGCCTTCCATGATCATGATCAATTCGTCGATCGCGTGGGTGTGGAGGGGCGCCCCTGTGCCAGGTTCGGCGGTGTTCAGGCTGAGGGAGCTGGAGACGCCGTGCTCTTCAAGGGTGACGTCCCACTTGCGGTAGCCGGGCCGCCAAGGGACTTCCGGGACGTTATTATGGTCGATGATGGGCATCTTTTCTCCCGTTTGAGCCGCGTATAGCCGAGTGTCCGGCGGTGCGTGGACCAACTTGGCTTTTTCGCCGGTGGCAGACATTGTACGCCATTTGCCGCTGTTGGTGGGCTCACCAGAGACTGACTCAACCCAGCCGGCGCCGCGCGTTTTACCCGAAGGACCGCATGGGCTACAGTAAGGCTAAATGATGGAAAGCGACCAATTCACATTACAAGAGGCTAACGACTTGGTCCCGTGGCTGGAAGAAACATTCCAGCGCTTGACGGGCCTAAGAGATGAGATTGCCGGGCTCCGGAGCCGCGCCGGCGGCGAAGCGGTGGACCCGGACCAGGGGGAACTGGAAGCGTTGGAACGCGGGCTTGACGACGGTTTTCAAGAGATATTGGACCGGGGCATCATCGTCCGGAATATCGCCAGCGGCTTGGTGGATTTCCCGTCGCAGCGCGAGGGTAGGGAAGTCTATCTTTGCTGGATCGGAGGGGAAGAACGGATCGATTTCTGGCACGAGACCGACCAGGGGTTTGCCCATAGGCAACCGTTGTAGGGTTGGCGCGTGGACTGAACCAACCGCCCATGCTGGGCTGACCGGCCCACCGTATTTTTTGATGAATCACGATCCGGAATATTGAGGAATTTAGACTACATCTTCCGGTGGTGCTAGAGTTAGGATAACCCGGCGTTTTCGAATCGATATTCTAGCCTGTGGAAGCTGGGGTTCGTCGGTCGACGTTTTGGGATTTTGTGATGATCAACGATTTCCACAACCTGAAAGCCAAATCGTCTCCATTTTGGACATTCCCGGATCAACTCTATTAACATGTCAGTAAACCAATAAAATTGTGGATATCCCAAGACTCACCTTCATATGAAAGACCTACTACGCAATCAGCTAGCTGAATCGGAAAGTCAATTGAGCCAAGGTGCTAACAAACTAGCGTTTTTATCCGCATTCGGGGTGCTTGAAACTTGGATCGAAGCGCAGGTATCAATGTCCCCTAGAGATATCGATGCGCTGAGTTTCAAACAAAAGATCGACTCGTTAACAAAAGAGGGTGTTCTCGTTGGGTCTTCACCTTTGATGATGAAGCACCTTCACGATTGTCGTAATCTCGTTGCTCATAGGTTTTCATTCGAGCCGTCAACAGATCAGGCTCGCCAATGGATACGTTGGATCAAACAAATTACGCTAAAGGATGGGAACATTCGCTCTCTGATAACAACTCCCGTAACAACGATCGCAGAAACTGAGACCATTGAAAACGCCATCGCGTTGATGAAGGACCACGATTATTCTCAAATCCCGGTGATGCGGGCGAACCAGCCGATTGGATACATCGACGAATGGTCCGTTCTTAACGCATTGGCCCGAGGAGAAGGCATTCTGGATCCGAATGATCCAGTGTCGAGCATCGTTGAACTAGGCAAAATAACTAGGATTCCCATCGATACCGACTTAAACGAAGCGATGCGTTTATTGAGAAAACAGCGTCGTCCCGGGTTTCTGCTTGTGTTTGATGCAGACAATCTTGAAGGAATTCTAACTAAATCCGATGTGTTGAACCTCATTTAGTCCAGGCATCGAGGCAAATATTTCTCGTAGGAGTAACATATGGCCAGCCGTACCTTGGGGAAAGTGTTCTTTAGTCACGTCCACGAAGATGCAGACTGCGCTGAGAAAATCACTACCTGGCTTCAATACAATCTGAATCACGGAATTGAATGCTTTTCTGCGTCGGACGCCGGCATATTACGACCCGGAACAATGTGGGCCGAGGAGATTAAAAAAGCATTACAAGATGCGGACCTGCTCATAGTCTTGGTTAGTCCAAACAGTCTGCAGAGGGAATGGATTTATTTCGAAGCCGGGTGTGGGTTTGTTCGAGATATTCCCGTTATTCCGGTGTGTTGCGGTGGAATAACGAAAGCAGATTTAACCCCTCCGTTAAGTCTTTTGCAGGCGTTGAATCTTCCCGAAGAATCGATCAAGTTGATACGAGCCGTGGCAAACGTAAGCGGCATGACTGCCGTACGGCGGCCTACCAAACTTCTACTTCCAGCATTGACCAATAGTAAATTCATTTGGAAGCCCCATCCTTAACTCTGATCGGAGAGAATGATGTCATATTCATTTGTCGCGCGAAGATTGAAAGCAGGAGGGGTGATTCTCTTAGACGGCGGATTCGGCACCGAAGCGGCGCGAAGGGGGGTGGAAGGAATCCATGACGCCGCCGCGTGGTCTGTTACCGCCCTCAATTCCCCCGAGATTGCCATAGGAATACATCGCGATTTTCTCGCCAGTGGGGCAGACGTAATAACCACGGGAACTTTTCGAACTAATCGGAGCGCACTACGAAAGATAGCTTTGGAACAATTGGCTCGTCCGTTAACAATTTTTGGCCTTTCGCTAGCCCAAGAAGCCCAACTTGAATTGAGAGAGTCAAATAACCGCCAGACTTGTGTTGCAGGAAGTATTACCACTGTCGGGGATACCTACAGCAACACCAGTCTTGGTAGGGGAAGTGAATCAGAGCACCGCGAAAAATGCGATTGGCTATCTACGGGAGGAGTTGACCTAATCTTCGTTGAAACGATGCCGAGTCTGGATGAGGCTATCTGCGCAGTCGAGTGTGCTGTTGAAAGGGGCAAACCGGCCTGGCTCAGCGTAGTACTAGTACCAGTTAGTGGTGGTAAACCAACGATGGTCGATGGTACCACGATACCTGACTTGATACATTCTCTCTCCTCTATGTCGGCTCCTCCAGAGGCTGTGTTGTTCAATTGCTGCCAACCGGAATTGATTGGAACTGCGCTGAAGGAGGGAAGAGAAACACTGGCCGGACTTGGGAATCTAATCCATATGGGCGCGTACCCAAACATTGAGGAGCCAAGAGATGACCCCGGCGAACCGTGGGTCCGTCGAGCGGATATAACACCGCAAGTTTTTGCGCAGATGACCGAATATTGGATAGATGCCGGGGCCCGTATCGTTGGAGGATGTTGCGGTACTGGCCCTGATGACATTCGGGCGGTCAAGAAAATGCTGAATGAGAGGAAAAGAGGCGCGAAACCCCACCGCCGGTCTTGAACGGCGGAGGGGAATCATCATTGACTTGCCTGGAATGTCTCGAACTGACGCATCGTTAACCCGCATTTTTCCAGATAGCGCTGGCAGGCCGTGGGACCAATCAATAATGGCGGACCAATTAGTAGGATTCCTGATCCCACCGTTGCCTCGTATATCCGGAACGGGCGGATGTCTAGTGCACTTTCTAACCTAATTAGCTCGGAATCCAAAAAATCGAAAAGTTCGCTTCTATTTACATCGCTGTTAGGCTCGCTGGGCATTCGCGATACTCACTCGTCCGGGCGTTTGGAGGAAAGTATCTGGAATGTCGATTCCAAATTTTGCCGTATGGTTTGATCTGGAATCTGAGACCTTCAAGTTTTTCTCGCTGATGTAATCACCGAGGCGGTCAAGTTCGACGAGCAGATCGAACTCCAACTGGAGACAAGTTCGCAAGCTGTCTTCGGCCTCTGCTTTCGACGAGCCGTGAGCTGGTGTGCCAGTCTCTTTACACATCGCCATATACTGGCTTCCGTCTCGCACAGCTTTGCTGAGGGTAACGTAGATCTTTGCCAAGATGCTCTCCTGGTGGATAGACTTTATTTTGAAGGCGGTGTGCGGCGCTGCAGTAGTATTTGGTACCGCCGATCGTAACGGCTAGATGCCTTTCTGCTGAAGATTCTGTATTTAAAGGATTGTGGGATTGCCCACAAGGCGCACCTGTTACCAGCGCGCCTCACAGAGGCTACATGAATGATATGGTAATGTCAATTTCTCCTTTTGACCAATCAACGTTGCAGGGTTCGAATGGTCACAACGAATTTCGTATTATAGTGCCGGTAAATCGGGCATATCAACCCCGACAGGTCACTGGGTTTATCTGATCTCTAGCCCTTAGTAACCATAATGGCGCTTGGCCAGTCCTTAAAACAAGGGTAATGTGTTCGATTTTTTCACGATTTAATAATCATCGGCCAATATTAGTCCATTTTCAGCGTGGGCTAGATACGACTGGCAAGGTATTCGTAATCGGCTAAATAAACCGCGCCCGCTCCGTGGCTGCGGCTGCGTGGTCTATGTAGACGGTGATGACCTCGGTGAAGAAGTCGACCATCGCCGTGCCCTGCTCCCGCTGGCCTACGCCCGAGGAATTCAGGCCGCCGAAGGGCAGATGCACTTCGCCGCCCAAGGTGGAGGCGTTAACGTGGACCATGCCGGTCTCCACGGTGTTGATGTATTCGTAGGCCTTGGTGATGTCCTTGGTATAGACCGAGGATGAAAGGCCAAACTCCACAGAGTTGGATATCTCGATGGCTTCTTTCAGGTCCTTGACCTTGAACACCGTCAGCACCGGGCCGAATATCTCCTCTTGAGCGATGCGCATGCCGGGCGAAACACCGGTGAAGATGGTGGGTTCCACGTAATAACCCAGGTCGAAATCTCCGCCGCTAAGCGCCCGGCCGCCATAGACCAGGTTGGCCCCCTCTTCCGTGCCGATGCCGATGTATTCCATGACTTTGTCTTTCTGGCTCTGGCTGGACAGAGGCGATATGTCGATGGAAGGATCGATGCCGTCGCCGATGGTCAACTTGCTGGTCCGGTCGATGAGCTCGGCCATGAACTGGTCGTAGATGTCCTCTTCCACGATGACCCGGCTGGTGGCGGTGCAGCGTTGGCCGGTGGACCCGAAAGCGCCCTGCACGATGCCGCCCATGGCTTTGTCCATGTCGGCGTCGGCCAGGATGATCACGGCGTTCTTGCCGCCCATCTCGGCCTGGACTTTTTTCAGCCGCTTGGCGCTCTCTCCGTACAGTTCAGTGCCCACCTCGGTTGAACCGGTGAAGGAGATGCCTTTCACGTCGGGACTCTCCACCAGGGCTTTGCCCACTTGGGCGCCCGGTCCGGTGACCAGGTTCAGCACGCCGGCGGGAAGGCCGGCCTCCTCGAATATCTCGATCAACTTCACAGCGCTGAGGGGCGTGCCCGAGGCTGGCTTGAAGACCAATGCGTTGCCGCAGATGAGCGCCGGGGCTATCTTCCAGGTTGGGATGGCCAGAGGAAAGTTCCAGGGGGTGATTATCCCCACCACTCCCAGCGGGCGGCGCACGGTGTAGGCCACGGTGTTGGGCAATTCGGATGGGGTTGTGTAGCCGAACATGCGGCGTCCCTCGCCGGCAGCGTACTCCATGATGTTCATGGACCGCTTGACCTCACCCTGGGCGTCGCCGATGGGCTTGCCCTCTTCGATGGTGATGGTCCGGGCCATCTCATCTGCCCGGCGGCCCATGATCTCCAAGGCTTTGTAGATGACGCCGGCCCGGGCCGGCGCTGGGGTGTTGGCCCAGACGGTCAGGCCTTCCTTAGCGGCGGCCACGGCCCGCAGGGCGTCGTCGGCGCCGGAAGTCTGGAACTCGCCGACTATCTGGTCGATGCGGGCCGGGTTGTGGACCTGATAGGTCCGGCCGGTCACCGATTCAACCCATTGGCCGCCGATGTAATTCTTGTGTGTCGTGATCTGCGTTTCCGCCATGGTTTCCTTCCTTAAGCTGTTCCTGAGAAATATTGGGTGAGGGGCCGAAGTTGCCGGAATTTAGCCGCCCGAATACTCCAAGCCAACACCGATCACTTCGATCTGCATCGACCGGACATCGGGGGCGGCATCGTCGAACCGGACACCCAGGGTAACGTTGATGCCGCGGTGGATCTCCGGGTTGCCCGGCACGTCGAACCTGTGTTCCAGATGGTCGCCGCGCAGGTCCAGGTCCATGTGCTCGGCGATGCGGGACTCGCCGTCATAGATGATGACTTCGTGGACCGTGGCGTGGTCCCGGGTCCGGAAGCTGACGATAGCCCCCTCGACCCGCATCTTGACGCCGTCAACAACCGCGGGCGTGGGCAGGGGGAAGTGGAGCCAGGTATTTTGGCCCCGCGCGCCTTCGATACGGACGAAAGGCCCGGTGGCGCGGACCGAGGTCAGCCGGCTAGGGTATTCAACATGCATGTTTACGCCGTGCATCCACAGAGTTCGCTGTGGCATGGGTTCGCCCCCTTAGCTTTTGGCCTGGGTTTCAGACATCAAGCCGTTGACCGCGCCGGGTCCGTGTGGCGCGTGCGGCACGCCTGGCCCGGCCAAGCTGGCAAAGATTATAGCCGCAATTATCGTGCGGGTACAGCGGCGGTCTTCTCACCGAAGACGGGGTCTGGACCCGTAGAATTCCGTACAGGTCTGGCAGCAAGATGGTCGCCCAAGATTGAATCTTGACAAATGATTATTCATTGTATACAGTTTATCAACTGGAATTTCCTTAAAAACGTGAATTTGCGGAGGGAAGTGTAATGTCTAAGAACATTCTGGTTTCAGACAAGACGTATGCCAGACTACAGGGTTGTGTCGAGCCATTCGTAGACAAAGAGCCCGAAGACGTAATCATTCGTCTTCTGAATGATTACGAAAATGCTAACGGCAGCGCCGACTTCCGAAACAGTTCCAGAACTGAGTCTATGGGCGGGGACTCGGTTCTGCCACGCGACCGAAACCCTCGTGAGAGGGGTACCACCGTCAAAATCAACGATCACCGGATTGACGCCGTCTCGGTCCGCGACCTCTACAAACAGGCTCTTAAGTACTTACTTGAAAACCACGAGGGCAGCTTGAAGCAACAGATCCCGTTCAAAACCAGCGACGCACGGTACCTGTTGAATACCAGCGCGAAACATCCACGCGGGAACCCATTTGTGATACCAATGGAGTACGAGGGCTACTACATGGAAGCGCACAAGGACTACAAAAACGGGATTGCGCACCTTCGCCGACTTGTCGAGCGACTAGGCCTGACGTTCGAATATCTCGGATAGCAGTGCTGTCTAGCACTAGTCGATGCATTATTATGTCGATCTGAAAGAGCGTAGCGGAGGAAGTATCCCTTAAACATGGTTAGACCTCTAGATCGGATTTGGGTGCCACTACGATTTTAGGTAGACTAGCATCGGCAGAGGTGGAGTAGATACCATGGGTAGACTCGAAGGCAAGGTTGCCATCATCACCGGCGGCGCACGGGGACAGGGCGCCCTGGAGGCCGAACTGTTCGCCAAAGAGGGGGCCAAGGTCGTGATCTGCGACATCTTGGACCAGGAGGGCAAAGACGTCGAGGCGAAGGTCCAGGCGGCGGGCGGCGACGTTGTCTATTCCCATCTGGACGTGACCCGGGACGACGACTGGCGGCAGGCGGTGGACCTGGCCGAATCCCGCTACGGAAAACTCGACATCCTGGTCAACAACGCCGGCATCACCCGGGGCGCGCTGTCCATCGAAGAGACATCCGAAGAGGGGTGGGACGAGGTCCTGGCGGTGAACGCCAAAGGCGTTTTCCTGGGCACCCGCCGGGCTATTCCGGCCATGCGTCGGGCCGGCGGCGGTTCCATCGTCAACGTATCGTCTATCGCCGGCATCCTGGGACGTAAGTTGGCGCCGGCCGTCTATAGCGCGTCCAAGGGGGCCGTCCGTGTCTTCACCAAGAGCACGGCCATCCAGCACGCCCACGAGCGGATTCGCTGCAATTCCATCCATCCGGGCCCCATCGACACCCCCATGCTGGCGGGGATCACCAGCAACCCGGCCATGCTCCAAGAACGGACCGATGAGGTGCCCTTGGGCCGGTTGGGCAGCTCCGAAGACGTCGCCTATGGGGTCCTTTACCTGGCCTCGGACGAGTCTTCGTGGATCACCGGGATAGAGTTGATCATCGACGGCGGCATCACGGCGATGTAGCGCCTACCCGGCCACCATCATCTCGTCCGTGTTGATCAGGGGCGAGAGCAGCCGGGGCGCTCCGTCCGTGATCAGGACCATGTCCTGCAGGTGCCAGGGGCCGATGTGGGGCTCTAGGGCGACCACCATCCCTTTCTCCAGGGTGTGTTTGCCCGAGGGGACCATGTAGGGCTCTTGCTGGTGCCACCAGGCCCCGACTCCGTGTCCGGCCAAGGCAACCTTTCCCTGGATGCCTGCGTCACCGAAGGCATTGTTGGCGAAGTGGTAGATGTCCGACGCCCGCACCCCGGGGCGGCAATGGTCGATTGTCGCCCGGTAGATGTCCCGGTTGATCTTGTAGGTCTCGATCATTTCGCGGCTGGGCTCGCCCACCACCACCGTGCGCGACTGGTGGCCGGGGTATCCGTTCAGGTAGGAAACGTAGTCGTTCCGGATGATGTCGCCGGCTTGGAAGGCCATGTCGCCTTCGCCGCCGTAGGCCACGTCGTTGCGGCTGGAGTTGAGGATGCCGTGGGCCCAGTTGGCCCCGCGCCTGATGCACCCCTCGATGATGCGGGAATGCACTTCTCGTTCGGTGTCGCCTGGGCGGACGGTGGGAAAGACCTCCAGGTAGACTTCATCCAGCAGGTTCGCCCCCTTCTCCAGCATCTCCACTTCCGCCGGGGTCTTGATCCAGCGCACCCGGTCCATCATGTCGGTGCAGTCCATGAGCTTGGCTTTGGGCAGCAGCGAGGTCATCTCCTCCCACTGGCGGGCGCTCAGGTAGTCCTTCTCCAAGCCGATCTTTTTCCTCTCCAGCCCCATCTCCTTGAGTATGTCCGCGGTCCGGGCGTATGGCGACTCGCCGTAGCCGTCATAGACCTGGACATTCTCGATCCAGCCGTCGCGGCGGGCCAGGGGCGCCGCGATCTCGTTGGCCACCAATACCGGGTCGCCGTGGCGCGGCCAGACCACCAAGACCCCTCTGGGGGAGTCGGGGAAATCCAAGTGCCGGGCCAGGGTCCCCGGATAGGCAAAACCGGCCAGGTAGGTGAAGTTCTTCCCCGACCGGGCAACCACGGCCGAACAATTGTTTTTGTCCATCAGTAGGTTCAAGCGTTCGATGTTGGCGATGATTCCGCCGTGAACATTTGCCATGAAGGGCCTCCGGGCTCTGGATTGGGTCGAGTCTAGCCCAATCGTCGTTTGGCGGCAACGGTGAGAATAACGGTTCCCGCAGGGGACCAAAGACTCTTCTCCCATCCTTCCCCGAAAGGAGGGGAAGGTTAGGCCCGAAGGAGTCGAGGCTCACGACGATGTCGGAGATGGGGCCGGCGGCTGAGGTAAGCTAACCTAAGGACTGGGAGTCGCGCTATCGGCGGGCACGGGTGTTTGGCTGCTGAAACTGCCGGAGAACGGGCAGCCCTCTTCCACCGCGACGAACTGCATCAGCATGCGCCATCGTCCGTCTTCCCGAACGATAGGGTAAGGAATGGCGGCAACGTAGGCGTCAATCTCGCCCCGCCTGCCAGGCCGGGGTTCGCCGGTGAGTTCCATAGTCATGAAGGCCCGGTCCGGGTCCCCTTCCGCCACGAATACATCTTTGACTTGCATAGCGGGATAGGTCAGAGCGTTTTCATCCCTCTCAAAGAATTGCTCGAACTCCTCGACAGTACAATTGTCGCTGATATTTGACGCCAACAGCCGTCGCACCGCCGCCGCATCATGTTTGTTAGTCGCATCAAGCCAGCTATCGAACAGCTCCACAGCCGCCTTCTTGACTTCAGCCGCGGACTGGAGGTTGACGGCGGGGGTTGGACCGTCTGTGCCGCAGGCGACGGCAAGGGCTAGAGTGGCGGCGATGAGGGGGATGATTGCTGAGGGTCTCAAATTGAATGAATCCTTTCTCGGGAAGCGTAGATACGTTCGGCATTATAAATACGAAAGCCCAGCAGGTTTCGTTTGCTGGGCTTTTGATTCACTTGCAAAAGTTGGAGCGGAAGACGAGATTTGAACTCGCGACCCCCTCCTTGGCAAATGCATTTTTTCACACCTCAGGGTGTCTCTCCGCGCCCACCGACGGTAACAGGGCGCGGCATCTCTGTATCCGGGTATATCACGTTGTCTCCCCCCGTTGGTACAAAAATTGGTACAAAAACCATTGGCTCACCGAAGGTGTGGCCCGTTGGGTTCGTTTCACAAAAACACCGGTCATCCGGCATCGGCCAAAACAACAAGTGATGTACCTGACCGGAGGAGCGTGCATACGGGGAATGTACCTAAGGAACACTAAGACCCGGCAAATCATCAGTTGGACTGTGGCCGCCTATATGTTCATCTCTCGGCGTGTTCTCACTGCTTGTGGCAATCTTCCAGCCGAAACATCTTTGAACTTGCCGGTATGTATCTTGATGAACGGCGGTCCATTGAATGCTAGCAATCTCGGAACAACACCATGCCGTGTGCTGCACCAATAGTAGATTCTAGGTCCATCATCCCCGACATAATCGAAGTGCCCGGCGATACGTAGAAAATCGGTCTTCCGCTTCGGAAACATGTCCAACCCGACGGTTGCGCGAATTAGGAAGTAGTGGTCGCCATCGATTTCATAACGGGATCTGTCTCGGATGTTATGAAGGGGATTCCATTCGGCATGGCCATCTTTTGTTATTCGAAAGAATTCCTTTGTGGCAACTAGGGTGCCGTCATCCTCGATCTTAGATAAGAACTTAACAGGAATGTAGAGGAAGTAATGAACTTCGTCGGCGTTGAATGACATTAGCCATTTGTTATTTTCGAAGCGGAAGTCCAGGACCGCCTCATCGGTTCCCGCCTTTACGATCATTTCGGTCGATAAGGTGATACTGGGCCAGCGAAGGACCAATGACAGCACGAGCCCGGCTATAGTGGCGACAATTAAGCCGGACGCAATCGCGGAAACGTCGATGATTCCGAACATTTACCCCCTTTGCAAGCCCAGCGGGCTTCAACTAAAACCAGCTCATCACAGGCAACCGGCTCCCTGCCTCCTAGCTTTCCGCTCCAACCCCACCAGGTAGTCCTGGTGTTGCCCGTCACGAGTCCAGGCTGTGGCCAAGCCTTCGCGGATCAGAGTCTCGTCGATGCTGGTGCGGTGTAGACGTAGGCCAGGATGCGCCCGAACCGGTCTGAGAGCCTGGGTCCATCTTCAAGCCGCACGATCTCACTAGCAAGTTCGGGTTTCGGGAGTTGGCGCGTTTACCCTATCCTCGATTGCACCTTGGCCCAGATGCTGGGTGGCAGGTTCTCTTCCGCCAATTGAAGAGCGCGCTGAGCAATTTCAGGAGGCGCGTTGGCCTTGATGCCTCCCAGAATCGGGGCTATATCGTCGGGGCCGCAGCTTGAGCACATCACCTTTAACAAGTACCCTCTGCGGTCCGGAGGGATCGTTGCAACGAGTTCCCGGGACATGGCCAGCAGTTCCTCTTCGGTAAAGTTGTCCCAGAGCGCCTGCTGCAACTCCGTTTCTTCCCGGTATAGGTGGCCCAGGTAGATGCCGATGTAGGCGTTCAGCTGCTCGTGGAGACGTATACCCAGAGCAACACGCTGGTCGCCTATGGCGCTCCTTATCTGTGCGACCAGTTGCTCTATTTCCGCAGACAACGCCTCGTCTTCTTCGTGTTCCTCCTCACACCGTGCTGTAACACCCGGCGCCCGGCTCTCTAAGAGAGGATGGATCGACGCGTCTTCGCGGGACCGGTGCTCCCACAGGACAAAGATGAGGGCATCGATGGTTTCCAGAGTTTCCGCGGTGACGCCATCGTCCGCGAAGTCGGTTACGCCGACCTGGTGGGACGCCGAAAATAGCAGGTGGCGAATCGCCTTGTGTGTGGCCCGGTAGGTGTAGTGTCTCGCCTGAGTCATCGGTCCCCCGTCAGCCTGCCGCTGGGAAAGAATCGTGGCAAGATGGTAACAGAGAGACAAGCCATTGGCATCGGCAAACGTTCACCCCGCTCTGGAAAATGTAGATGACTTGGAATAGAATCTCCAACTCATCAGAGCCACTATTCCCCAAGCAACCAGCAGGCCTACTCCAACCTCACCTGCGATATAAGGGGCAGGTCCGGTTGGTAATGTATAGTCGTTGAAGAACTCCACAGCCGCCTTCTTGACCTCAGCCGCGCACTGGGGTTGACGGCGGGGGTTGGACCGTCTGTGCCGCAGGCGACGGCAAGGGCAAGAGTGGCGGCGATGAGGGGGATGATTGCTGAGGGCCTCAAAATGAATGAATCCTTTCTCAGGAAGGTAGATAGGTTAGGCATTATAAATACGAAAGCCCAGCAGGTTTCGTTTGCTGGGCTTTTGATTCACTTGCAAAAGTTGGAGCGGAAGACGAGATTTGAACTCGCGACCCCCTCCTTGGCAAGGAGGTGCTCTACCACTGAGCCACTTCCGCTCGACTTTTTCCGGCATTTAGACCGGCTCCAAGATTGTTAATGGCGCCGAGGGACAGACAGAGGAAGCTATATCCCATCACGTCTCACCAAGGTGTAATAACGTGCCTAGTAGTATAGCAGAACCGGCTCGATTCTTGTCCACTATCCCTTGGTCTACCTGGCTGTACCTCCTGGTATGTCGGCATTTTGGTCGGCATTTTCTAACCTTGTTCCATCGCTTTGGCAAACGCGTTCGCGGCTTCTTTTTGCGCGCCCGGCATTAAATGGCCATACACATCCCCGGTTGTAGCCACCGATGCGTGGCCCAGACGGCGACTCACCAACAGCAGACTTGCTCCATTCTGGAACATGACTGTCGCGTGAAAGTGGCGCAGGTCATGAAGGCGTGTCCGTTCCAAGCCCAACCGCTTTGCGTAAGTTTGGTATACACGGGTAAGGGTCATTGGATTTAGTGGGTCACCAAGTGGGCCAGGGAATAGCAAGCCATTGTCTTGGTACGATTCTTCGAGCTCAATAGGGCGGAGAAGTTGCCTGCCAATATGGGCACGCAGAATGGCAATCGTCCCATGGTCCAAGTCTACCGCCCGACGGCCAGCCGCTTGCCTGCTTCGCTAAGCTGGAACCCGCATACTGGACACCAGTGGCCGATAGTCTCGTAGTGAACACCGTTACTACGTCTTAGGCTTGCCTTGGTAGCCCGTGCAATCACCTTCTGGCCACTGTGGCCCGTGGTAAACCGTGGTTCCCTTACGGCTCTCTGATGGGCTTCCGGAGGCTACCGAGGGCATGTTTTCAGTGTAACAGTGGTAACGCGCACCCCCTAACTGAATCGTGTCATAATACCGGCAACTTTTTAGGCAGATTTCAAGGAGGCAAGCAATGGCGGCATGGGTGATTGCAGCAATTCAAAGTGTGAGTGATGAGGCCGGTTTCGCGGCTTATCAAGAACTAGGCGGACCGACGGTGGCCAAGTACGGTGGCAAGCGTGTGGCCGCCGGAACCAAAATAGAAGTAGCCGACGGCACGTGGTCTCCCATTAGGATGGTGGTGATTGAGTTCGAGAACCTAGAGAAAGCTAAGACGTGGTACAACTCGCCGGAATACCAGGCAGCAAAGGAGAAAAGAATTAGCTCAAGTGACGGCGGGTTCATTTTCTTAGATGGCGCGTAAGCCGGGCGAGCCTAGTTAATCCACTATCTTTTTAGGCAGATACTGCATGAACGACCAGCGTAAAACCAAGAAGCAGCTACTGGAAGATTTGGCTCTTGCACAAGAACGCATTGAGCTAGAACAGGCGCGCTCATCGGCCCTTCAAGAAGTCTCCAAAAAGTTGGCTGCTGCCCACGATACGGATGAAGTGCTGAATCTGATCGTGAATGAAGCTGCGAGGCTCATTGGTGCTACCGGTGCCTATATCCGGTTGTTGGAGGGAACCGATTTGGTGCCCAGCGCCTCCACAGAATCCCTGATCGGATATGTTGCCGATAACGCCAAAGCTCAACCGACCGTCGCTGTTGAATCACGGTTCGGGGTTGGCCACGTGATGGCCACCAAGAAACCAGCGGTAAGAGAAGACGCGACAGTGGACGAGCGCGTATCACCTGAAGTACGTCTCATATTCAAACAACATGGGTTCCACGGGGCGGCATTAGTTCCCATGGTGGCCAATGACCGGTCAATTGGCGTGCTCTCCGTGATGGACAAGCGGATACGCCACTTCACAGAAGATGAAGTTTCTCTCCTAGCAGCCTTTGCCGACCAGGCAGCCCTTGCCTTAGATAAAGCCCGGCTCTTGAACGAGGCGGAGCGGGAGAAGGAACGTTCCGACGCCCTTTACCGTGTCTCTAACCTACTAGCCGGTGCCCATGACACCGACGATGTGCTGGACCTGATCGTGAACGAGGCAGGACGGCTCCTGGTTGCACCGTCGGTCAATATTCGCCTATTAGATGGAGACACTTTGGTGACCCGCGCGACCACCCGAAGCCCAATGGATAACCCCGAGTTGATTGGCCGGTGTCTCAAAGTAGGCGATGAGGGTGGGTTGGTGGGCCACGTGATGGCCACCAAGAAACCGTTATTTGGGGAGGAAGCCCTCCAGATGATTCTTCCGGAAGCGCGCAAGTTAATCGAAGAACGAGGTCTTGACCCTGCCGCTCTTGCCGTAGTTCCGCTTCTGGCAAACGACCGGTCCATCGGCGCACTCCGGGTGGCGGACGCCGGCAAGCTCGGCCGCCGGTTCACCGAGGATGAAGTCTCCCTCTTGAAAGCCTTCGCTGACCAGGCGTCGCTAGCATTGGAGAAGGCGCGGCTCTTGAAAGAGGCCGAGACCGAGAGAGAACGCTCGGACGCCCTCTACCGTGTCTCTAATCTCCTAGCGGGCGCACATGACACGAATGAGGTGTTGGAACTCATCGTGAATGAGGCGGCCCGGCTAGTTGGCACTCACGGAGCTTACATCCGGCTTTTGGAGGGCGGAGCTTTGGTAGTTAACGTCGCAACTGCTTCGGCAGCCGAGTATGTAGCCGATGCCGCCTCATTGTTTCCCGGATTCAAAGTAGAGGAAGGGACTAGCGCCTTTGGTCATACAATGGCAACCCAAATGCCCGTTGTTATAGAAGACACTCAAAATTCTGAGTGGGCAAAAGATGCCATGCGAGCCAATCTCATGAAGCACGGTATAGACAGTGTCGCGCATGTTCCTCTCCTGGCCAACGACATGTCACTAGGCGTGCTAGTCGTGCTTGAAACTCGCGTACGCCGCTTTACCGAGGACGAAGTCTCCCTGCTGTCCGCCTTTGCCGATCAAGCATCTTTGGCTTTGGAAAAAGCCCGTCTTCTAAACGAGGCTGAGGCCCGAGAGCGGCAAGCCACCCAACTCTATGAGGTAACCACTCAACTGGCCTCCAATTATAATATGGACAGCGTGCTGGAGTTGATTGCCGAGAGGGCGAAGGAGCTGCTGAAAAGCGACGCCTCCTCCATTTGGAGATACGATGAGTAGCGAGGCGGGCTAGTGGTGCCGGCCTGGGCCGGACAAAGGTCAAACGTAGATGAGGACATAGTAATTCCGCCGGGCGTCCTATCTGCTGGCCAAGCGTACGCACAGCGGCGGCCGGTCTGGATCGAGGACTACTTTGTCGGTGAGTCCGTGGCCCCAACCGCCGAAGAGAGAGAGTGGGTGTTTCAAAATTCTCGATCGCTTGGTTTAAGCTCTGGCATGTCGGTGCCAGTTATTGTTCGTGATGAGATATATGGGGTTCTGGCTATAAATTTCTTCAAGCCTCATCAATACACGGAGACGGAAGTCCAGCTTCTTCAGAACCTGGCTGATAGCGCCGCCGTGGCTATCGGCAATGCCCGGTTCATCGAGGAGACCGAGTAGGCACGGGACGTGGCGGAAGAAGCCAACCGGACCAAGAGCCAGTTCTTAGCCAACATGAGCCACGAACTGCGCACTCCTTTGAACGCCATCATCGGCTATAGCGAGATGCTTCAGGAAGAGGCGGCAGATTTAGAGAACGAGGAATTCGAGGAAGACCTGGAGCGTATCAACAATGCAGGCAAACACCTGCTGGGCCTGATCAACGATGTCTTGGACATCTCCAAAATCGAAGCCGGGGCCATGGACATCTACCTTGAGACATTCCCGGTGGAGCCAATGATTCAAGATGTAGCTACCACGATGCAGACCTTGGTGGAGAAGAACTTCAACACGCTGGAGATAGATTGCCCCGATTCAGTTGGCTCCATCCACGCCGATACCACCAAGATCAGGCAATGCCTGTTTAACCTGCTCAGCAACGCCAGCAAGTTCACTGATCACGGGACTATTTCACTGATTGTTAGCCGATACACCGAAGACGGCCAAGAGTGGATCAACTTCGCCGTAGGTGACACGGGCATTGGCATGACCGAAGAACAGATGGGACGGCTCTTTGAAGCCTTTGCTCAGGCAGAAGCCTCGACCAGAAGAAATTACGGCGGCACGGGTCTGGGCTTGGCCATCACCCGCCACTTCTGCGAGATGATGGGCGGCACCGTCCTGGTAGAGAGTGAAGCTGGTAAAGGGTCTACGTTCACCATGAAGATACCTGCGGTTGTGGACGAGTCTATTGGCAACGGAGACTCAGATAGGTAGGGATATGCCCGTTTCGGTCATACAGCGGTTGCCGTTGATCGTTACGATGGCAGCCCTATTGCTAGTGGTTTCGGTCGCATGTGGAGGAGAGTCGAAGGCGACCCCATCTCCCACGGCCACGTTGGCACCCAGTCCGACCTCCTCCCCGACTGTCACACCTGAGCCAGTGGCAGTGGGGGAGGGAAACGGACTCACACCCGAGCAGGAGGCATGTCTTGTTGAGGCCATTGGAGAGCGGGCAGTACGTGAAGCGAAAACCGGGCAGCGCCCGCCAACCTCCGACGAGGTTGATGCCTTAATTGGTTGTGGAATCATGGAGCCCAAGCCGGATTTCGCTTTGTTGCCCGAGGTCTCAGCCCCCGCGGGACTTGGCACTGTCGCCTGGCCCAACAATTTCCAAGAGAGCTCGGCTTTGTTCGAGAGATTACCTTCAGAGTTCGCTGGACACAGGATCAAAGCACGGTTCGAGCAAAGTGCGCTCGGCGTTTTCTCAACCACATACGAAGAGGATCCCAAAACGCCTAACACTGTGATGGGGATGACCGTCCACGACCTCACCAAAGGGGCCTTCTTCCCGCCCGATGCCAACGCCGGTCAATTCGTCGCCCTCTATGCCGGGGGTGCAGACTGGGAGGTGTTGGCTGCGGGACGGGAGGGTGACCTCGCTTGGGTGCAGTGGAAGACCGGTGGCATATATACGATGCACTGGGGCAACGCTCCTAGCTCCATCGTATTCCAAGCAATGGCTAACGATCTTAGTGTGCTCATGGCACTCGTTGAAGCTATGGTCTCGGCGGCCAGGGAATAGGTACTCCGGCTGTCTGAAGTGAGTTTGACTTCAGAACGATTTAGCAACAAATCTCCCGTCCGGTCCCACCCTATTTCACCAGGGCGTAGCTGTATGCCAACGGGCCTACTTGGCACTCACCTGTCAACGAACAGGCGGTTGAATGAGTCGAAGGGTGCCACAGGTTCCGCATATGAATGCCAAGCAGGGGATATCCAGGGGAGTCCATGGTATATCGTCCTGGGTCTCGTCATCCGTGCTGCTTCCACTCTGCCGATCCGATCCCTTCAGAATTACTGGGTGGCCTTTCGCAAAGTTGGTATTTCCGCAGTTGATGCAAGGAGACTCTGGTGTCGCTGTCATAAATCCTCCTGACTAAGGTCGGAACTTTCGTTTAGAAACGTTATACCAAAAAAGAAAATCCGGTCAACCTTGCTTTCCCTCAAAAACCTTTGTCCGGTCCCACCTCACCGTCACTAACTCCTCCACGTCCAGCATGAGGTGGTAGCCGCATGCCAACGGGCTTCCTTTGGCTCTCAAACCCTCGATTCAGGCGTGGATAATTCTTCAAGCCCTCTACAGCGTCGGAAACCACGGGTGCTAGCGGTTCGGCCAGGGAACGTGACTGAATTTACCTAAAAATATTTCCGGCGTTCACATCAGTCCGCCTGGTGTCCGCTAAGCCCTACCGGGGGGTGACACGAGCCCTAAGCAACGTCAAATTGAAGGGTCTTGGCATGCAGCCGGGGCCTTTACTTTGGCGCCTATGAATGCGGCGTTCCCAATCAGATGTCGGCAAATTGTCGGCAATCTAAACGGAATATCCTGAACAGCAGTGGGAATTAGGCGTGGAATCTGGGGAGAAGAGGTAGGTGGTGCCGAGGGACAGACTCGAACTGTCGACACCGGCATTTTCAGTGCCGTGCTCTACCACCTGAGCTACCTCGGCAGTAGTGTCTATTATCAAATCTGTTCCCATCGACTGTCAAGAAGATAATCCGCCTCGGCACACTGCTCGTCTATGCGCGCCGGTCAGGCGCAAGTCCAAGACTATAATAGGCGCCGGTACCGGGCTGGTACGCCTGGTGTCAGCATAGAGCACATCGCCGGGCTCAATTGATAATCGACCGGCCGTAAGCGTATAATACAGTCGCAACCGAGGCTAATTTCACAAGGAAATTGTCTCTTGCCGACTAAGGAACACCAAGGGTATACGCAGAAACCGGGAGGGCGGCGAAGATGGTCGAGGTACTAACAGGGACGTTTGCGGTTAAGGCCGGTCACGCTCAGATGCTAAAGGGCGGAGTCATCATGGACGTGGTGAACGCCGAGCAGGCATTGATCGCCGCAGAGGCCGGAGCGGTGGCAGTAATGGCCCTTGAACGCGTGCCTGCGGACATTCGCGCCGACGGCGGCGTGGCCCGCATGACCGACCCGCAGATCATCTGCGACATCATGGACGCTGTGAGCATCCCAGTCATGGCCAAGGTCCGTATCGGCCACTTCGTCGAGGCCCAGATATTGGAGTACCTTGGCGTCGACTACATCGACGAGTCCGAGGTCCTGACCCCCGCCGACGAACTGCACCACATCTGGAAACAAGACTACAAAGTGCCCTTCGTCTGCGGCTGCCGCAACCTGGGCGAGGCCCTGCGCCGCGTCTCTGAAGGGGCCTCCATGATTCGCACCAAAGGCGAGGCCGGCACCGGCGACGTGGTCGAAGCCGTCCGCCACATGCGCGCCGTCCAAGACGCCATCCGGAAGCTCCAGACCATGCCCGAAGACGAACTGGTCGTCGAGGCCAGGGACATGCAGGTAAGCCTGGAATTGTTGATCAAGACCAAGGAATTGGGCCGCATGCCCGTGGTAAACTTCGCCGCCGGCGGCGTGGCCACCCCGGCCGATGCGGCGCTGATGATGCAACTGGGCGCCGACGGCGTTTTCGTCGGTTCCGGCGTATTTAAGTCGGACAACCCGGTCCAGCGGGGCTATGCCATCGTACAAGCTGTGACCCACTACAACGACCCCGAGATCCTGGCAAATGTCTCCAAGGGCCTGGGCGAGGCCATGGTCGGCATCAGCGCCAAGTCACTCCCCGAGGAGGAACTGCTCGCTGCCCGGAGCAGGTAAGGACCTGGCACCGTTGGGGGGACCGGACCGGACGAAAAATCCAAACGCAATTATCAGCAGGCCGAGTTGGAAGTAGGCGTCTTAGCGATACAAGGCGACTTCGCCGAACATATAGCCGTCCTAGGCAAGCTTGGTGTTAAAGCCCGGGAGGTTAGACTGCCGGAACACCTGGATTCGCTGGACGGACTGATCATCCCAGGGGGCGAAAGCACAACACTCAGCCGGTTGATGACCATCTACAACCTGAGAGAGCCGGTGGCGCAGATGGCCGCCCAGGGCCGCGCCGTCTGGGGCACCTGCGCCGGCATGATCATGCTCGCCCAGGAGATCACCGAAAACGACCCCATTCCGCTGGGCGTGATGGACATCGGCGTGCAGCGCAATGCCTTCGGCCGTCAGGTGGACAGCTTCGAACAGACTCTGGACGTGAGCGCGCTGGGGCCGGACCCGTTCCACGCAATCTTCATCCGCGCCCCGGTGATAATCCGCGTCGGAGAGGAAGTGGATGTGCTGTCCACTCTGGACGCCGACCGGCCGGTGGCGGTGCAGCAGGGCAACCTGATGGCCACCTCCTTCCACCCAGAGTTGACCGACGACCACCGTTTCCACAGCTATTTCCTGGAACTGGCCGGCGGCAACGGCAGACCGCCAAGACCAAAACGGAACGCGGGCGGGAACAGCGCCTCATGATCACGCCCTTCCGCATAAGCGATGCCCTGCGGTGCATGCTGGTTGATGCACCGGGAGGCGGCAACCTGGCGGCGCCAACGGAGTCGGTGGTGCGTTGCCGCCCGTTGCGCAACTCCACCTTCTGGCGGCAGTCACTGGCCCGGAGCTCAAACCGGGTGACGGTGGGCGACTGGAACGGCATGCGCCTGGCCAGTCTCGCCTCGGCCCGGGTTCGCAGCGGGGTCAAAGCATGGGAAGTAGACCGGCTACACCTAAAAGAACTAGGCTCCGGCCAGGCACTGGACCTTCTGGAACAGATTGTTTTCGGCGCCGGTTCTCGCGGGGCGGAGAGGGTGTTCCTGCGTGTGCCCTCCGATAGTCAGATCGTGGACGTCGCAAGGAGGGCCGGGTTCTTTCCCTATTACGAAGAGATACACCTGACGGGCCGCGAATGGCTACCCGGCACGAATGACGTTCTCGAAGAGAATACATGCCGGTTCATGGCGGAAGAGCGGTCGGCGCCGGACGAACACGGGTTGTTCCAACTCTATTGCGCCGCGACGCCGCAACGGGTCCGGGAAGGTATCGGCATGACCATCGATCAATGGCGGGATTCCCAGGAGCCGGCCCGGCCGCACAGGAACGAAACGGTCTTGAAACTAGATGGGAAGATCGTTGGCTGGCGGATGCGGGAGCCCTTCGGGAAGACTACCGCCGGACAGGTCTTGGGTCATCCGAGCCACCCGGAAGCCTCTCCTTATCTGGTCCGAATTTCCTGCCAAACACAGAATTGGCTGGTGCCCAGCTATCAGCCGAACATCGCTGAATTGTTGGACCGGCAGGGCCTGAACGAGGCCGCGCGTTATACTATGTTGATCAAAACAGTCGTAGTGCCGGTTAGAAATCGCGAATTTTCCTACGTGGAGGCGTGATATTGGCAACGGTGCAGGAAGAGATTCAGGAAGCGGGACGCAAGCGCGAACGGGAAGAATTGGACCTCGTTCTGAAAGTGCTGCCCACTGGCGTCGCTGAGGCTCTGCGGGCCCGCGACGACCTGCACCAATTGCTGGAGGTCGTGCTGGACCTGGGGCGTTTGCCCGAGGCCCGGTTCGTGTCGGAAGACACCGAACTTGACGAGTCTCCCGTGACCGCCGCCGATCTGGAGAAAGTGATTGAACTAGTTGGCGAATTCGGAGACGACAACCGCGCCGGCATCGAGCGCACCCTGCACCGGATATCAGCCATCCGAAACCGGAGTGGAAAGGTCATCGGCATCACCTGCCGGGTGGGCCGGGCGGTCTTCGGCACGATAAAGATCATTGAAGACCTGGCGTTCTCCGGAAAGAACATCCTGCTCTTGGGCCGCCCCGGCGTGGGCAAGACCACCATGCTCCGGGAGATGGCCCGGGTCCTTTCCGAAGAGGCCAAGAAGCGGGTAATCATCGTCGACACATCCAACGAGATCGCCGGCGACGGAGACGTTCCCCACCCCGCCATCGGCCGCTCCAGGCGGATGCAGGTCCCGACTCCGTCTCTACAGCACGGCGTGATGATCGAGGCCGTGGAGAACCATATGCCCGAGACCATCATCATCGATGAGATGGGCACCGAGCAGGAAGCCGCCGCCGCCCGGACCATCGCCGAACGGGGCGTGCAGCTTATCGCAACGGCCCACGGCAACACCCTAGACAACCTGATCATGAACCCAACCCTTTCCGACTTGGTGGGCGGCATTCAGACCGTGACCCTCGGAGACCAGGAAGCCCGGTACCGGGGAACGCAGAAAAGCATACTGGAGCGGAAGGCTCCGCCGACCTTTGACGTGGTGGTCGAGATACAAGGCTGGGACCGCTTGGCCGTTCACGACAACGTTGCGCAGGTGGTCGACCAATGGCTGCGGGGATTCCCCATCGCGCCCGAAGTGCGGTCGCTGGGAGAAGACGGTGAGGTGAAACGCAGCCAGGAGCAGGTTAGGGTCAGTGAAGCCAAACCCGGGGCCTGGCAGCCAGACTCACGGCGGCAGGGCCGCCACGGGCGCCGCCCGGCCCAGGGTCAAACGGACCAGGCTCAAATGATGGACCAGAGCCCGGTGGCCGCGCCGCCTGCGCCCACGGAACCCGAGGCAGCCGTTAAAGCGTCTGAAGTGCGGGTGTTCCTGTTTGGCGTAGGGCGGGACAAGCTAGAGGCCGCCGCCGCGGAGTCGGGGACCACGGTACAGATCGTAAACGAACTTAGGCGGGCCGACCTGGTGCTGACGACAAAGACGCATTACCGCAGGGGCTCCCAATTGGTGCGCATCGCGGAGTCCAGCGGCACGCCGGTGTGCGTGCTTCGGAAGAACACCATGCCCCAGTTGCAGGAATTTCTGACCACCGTGATCAAAGAATGGCACGGCGGCGGCAACGGACACCGTCTGGGGCTAATGCCTGATCTGGGCAACGATGACGACGGCCCGCCATTCACCGGCGATAACAGCTCGCCCACCATGGAGAAGGCCATGGACGAAGCTGAAGATGCCGCGAACCGGGTCCTGTCCGGGGAACAGACCGTACATCTAGCCCCCCAACGCTCCTATATCCGGCGGCTGCAGCACCTGTTGGGGCAGCGTTACAACGTGGCCTCCGTCAGCCAAGGCCGGGAGCCGGAAAGGGCCGTCCTGTTCTATCGGGTCTGACGCCGCATGGCCTGCTTTATCGCATTTGAAGGCGGCGACGGTTCGGGCAAGAGCACCCAAGCCCGCTCGTTGTTGCGGCGGCTGCGCCGAAGGGGCGTCAAGGTCATTCGCACCCATGAGCCAGGGGGCACGCCACTGGGCCAGTCCCTGAGGCGTCTTCTGAAATCGGGCGATTCCATGACCCCCATGAGCGAGTTGATGCTATTTGAGGCTGCCCGCGCCCAGTTGGTCCAACAAGTGATCAGGCCCTTCTTAGACCAGGGCGGTGTGGTGATCGCCGACCGTTTTACCAGTTCGACCATGGCCTACCAGGGCTATGGACGTGGCCTGGACCGGGAGTTGATCGAGCGGCTGAACCGGGAAGCCACCGGAGGCCTGGAGCCCGACCTGACTGTGTTCTTGGACCTGCCCGTCGAGACGGCCCTGGCCCGCAAGGGCCGCGGGAATAGGGACAATTTTGACGACGCTCCCGTGGACTTTCACCGTCGGATACACCGGGGTTACGCCGCTCTGGCCGCCGCTGACCCTGGAGGGTGGCTGGTTCTGGACGGCCAGCGCCCGCCGGAAGAGATCAGCCGGGAGATCTGGGCCAAGGTGCAAACGATCATCTAGGCCCGACGGTTACTAGGCACCAACAAAAAGGGCCCTCCCGGTCAGGGGGGCCCTTTTTGCTACGCCAGAATAAGGTCTAGTCGTCGGCCGGTGCAGGCTCGAGAAGCTCCAGCTTGGCGTCGATGAACTGGCGCATCTCCCGGACCCGTTTCAGGTCGGGGTAGATGTTGCCTTCGCCCTTCTTATCAAAGATCCGCTCACCATTGAAGAACACTTCCATGATGCCCTGTCCGCGGGGCGAGATTGCGATCGCAACGTCCGCGCCGTAGTGCCGGAAAAATTCATTCGCCATCCACGTGGCGACAGCGTGGTGCTGTCAACTAACGCAGTAGGTAATCTCTAACTGGAACTTGCCTTCCATCTGGTTCCTCCGAGTAGTCCTGAATTTGGCTAACCTTAGTTTAGCGAATAACCTGGGAGTGTCAACCCAAATCCGGCGCCTAGCCCATGGAATCAGTAGCCGCTTTATAGGCGGGCGATCACCTCTTGGCCGAAGCGGCGGATGATGTTGTCCGGCTCGGAGCTGATGGCCAAGATCAAAAGGTTGTCCACGCCTGCGTCCCTGATGGTGCGCACCTTTTCCAGGCACTCATCGGGCGTGCCGGCCACGGCGAAACGGTCGGCCAAGAAATCAGTCAGGCCCAGTTCGTCGCTGAGGGCGGCATTCCGAGTCTCGCCCAATTGCTCGTGTTCCGAGGGGACATACTCCCCCTGCAGCGCCATGACCGATTCCCGGAGTTCTTCCGGTACGTTCTTGCCTTCCAGAGTGAACCGGAAGGCGTGATGCCCGGATGCCACCAGAGCCATCTTTATCTCATCGATCGCGTCTTCACGCCGGTCGGCGATGTTGCACTTGGCGAAGGCCCACACCTCGGCGGAGCCCTCCGGCCTTCCCGCGGCACGCTCTCCATCTCTGATCTGGGCGATGGTGTCGGCCAGGACCTCCCTGGTCAGGCCCGAATGCACGATGACGGCATCGGCTATTCCTCCGGCCATGGCCAAGGTCTTGGGCCCCTCAGCCGCCATTATTATTGGCACCGGGTTTTCCGACCACTGCACATGGATGGGCCTGCCTTTGTAATCGTAGGACTGGCCGGTGAGGACCGCGCGCAATGCCTCTATGTACTCTCGGAGTTCGGTCAACCTGGCCGGGCGCAGGCCCAGGTTGAGGACGGCGCTATCTCCGCTGCCGATGCCCAAGAACGCCCTTCCGCCGGAGATCTCGTTCAGCGTGGCAATGGCCGACGCAGTCACGGCCGGGTGCCGGGTGAGGGCATTGGTCACCGTGGGACCGATGCGCACTCTGCTGGTGGCGTTGGCGACCACGCTCAAACTCAAGTAAAGCTCGCGCCACAAAGACTGGGAGTCGGGTATGCCGACGTAATCGAACCCCAAGTCCTCGGCCAATCTGGCGCTCACGGCCGTTTCATTCAAGTCGTGAGGAACGATGGCGACTCCGAATTTCATGACCGCTCCTTAGCTGTTTCCTTGTTGGTGGCGGAAGTGGCGGACCCGGCCAGGCGGCTCAGATACCGCGCCCGCTTCAGATTGGTGAATGTGTAGATAATGATGCAGAGGCCGAGCATCACTTCAGGCACCTCGGAGCCCCGGGGACCGTGGTTGAAGTTGTCCATGACCAGCCTCGGAATGTTGGCGCCCTCCCATATGTCGCCGGTGCGCCAAACCATGATCATCAACAGCGCCGGCGCCATGGTCAGAGACGGCAGTAAAAGTCTCATCTGGTCGCTCAGTCCCCGCAAGTTGGCGGTCAAACGCCACAGTCCACCGACCATGCCCAGTGCGCTGCCCCAGAACAGGGCCTCGAAGATGATGTTATTGGCGAAGTTCACATTGTGGATGGTGGTCTCATCCTGGAAATTTATCTCTTGAATGACCGAGGGTGTTCCCCAGCCCACCAACCGCTGTCCCCAACTGATCTCTTCCATGGCGCCCAGGAAGAACCCCACCGCCAGGAACAGGTAGAGATACCGCAACTTGGTGTGCCTGGTGGCACGTAGCGCCCAGAAGGCGGCGCCCGCGAACACGGCAGCGGCCAGATACGTCGCCACCGACCACCACTCGCTGAGGCCGTCTTCACCCTCAAGCCAATCGGTGTCCAGGTGGGCACGTAGCGCCCAATGGGCCAGTCCGGCGAAGACGAACACTCCGATCA
Organism: Chloroflexota bacterium; assembly: GCA_022562475.1. Lineage (GTDB taxonomy): Bacteria > Chloroflexota > Dehalococcoidia > Lucifugimonadales > UBA3495 > UBA9611. The sequence continues at coordinate 28,323 of JADFPD010000002.1, forward strand.
AGGACAGGAAAAAGACCAGTCCGTAGCGGTCCGGCGGCAGCGAATCACTCTCTTGCCTGCCTGCCGTTGGCCGAAGGGCGTTGGCCAAAGCTGCCCTCACCCTCCCGTTGCCCAAGGGCAGGGCGATGGCCGCGACGACGATTCCGGACCAGGCCCAGACATCTATTCCATTGGTCACGGCGGCCGCGGTTTCCGGAGAAAGGGCGTTGGGCCCGGACTGGGATATCTCAACCAGCCATTCAACGCCCGAGAAGACCGGACCATCGAAGACCACCAAGAACAAGGCCAGGACCAAGCCAAAAAGTCCCATGGCCGTCCAAAGAGCGGACGCCTCGTAGATAGAAGGGACCTGGGCCGTGACGCGGTTGTCAGCCATGGTCAACCAGGCAGCGGGGCTATCAGTAAACCTTGCGGGGTCCCACCGTTTTCAAGTAACCCTCGAAGTTGCGCCTGGTTTCGGGGATGGAATCGCCGCCGAACTTCTCCATGAACGCATCGGCCAAGATGAGAGCGACCATGGCTTCGCCAACCACGCAGGCCGGGGGCGCCTGACAAACATCGGAGCGCTCGAAGTGGGCCAGGACCTCTTCGCCGGTGTCCAAGTCAACGGATGGCAGGGGCGTGACCATGGTGGCGATGGGTTTGACGACGAACCGGGCTACCAAGGGCATGCCATTGGTCATCCCGCCTTCGGTGCCGCCCAGCCGGTTGGTCTTTCGCCGCCAGGGATTGTCCGGGTCCGTCACCGGCTCGATCACGTCCTGCACCTGGGAGCCGCGCTGGCCGGCGATCTCCCATCCGAGGCCGATGGACACGGCCTTGACGGCGTTGATCGACATGAGGGCCTGGGTCACCCGGCCGTCGATCTTCCGGTCCCAACTCACATGGGAACCCAGGCCGATGGGAACGTTTTCGGCGATGATCTCACAGGTGCCGCCCACGGTGTCGCCGGCCTCTTTGGCGGCGTCGATCTCGGCCGCCATCTTGAGGGCGGCGTCGGGGTCGGAGCAGCGCACGGGAGACTCCTCGACGGCTGCCCAGTCGATGGTCTCGGGCGGTTCGGCATTGATCGAACCGATGGATAGAACGTGGCTGTGAATCTGGATGCCAAACTCTTCCAGCAGCTTGATGGCGATGGCCCCGGCAGCCACCCGGGCGGCCGTCTCCCGGGCGCTGGCCCGCTCCAGCACGTTCCGGACGTCTTCGAAGCCATACTTCATTGCCCCTGGCAGGTCGGCGTGGCCGGGACGAATACGGGTGACGCGTTGTGTGCGCGGACTCTGGGGCGGGCCATCCAGCGGCTCGATGGCCATGGCCTCTTCCCAGTTGGCCCAGTCCTTGTTCTCCAGGGTCATGCCGATGGGGCTACCCAGGGTCAGTCCGTGGCGCACACCGGAGATGATCTTGGCCCGGTCCTGCTCGATCAGCATGCGTCCGCCCCGGCCGTAGCCCTTCTGGCGGCGGGCCAGGTGGACGCCGATATAGTCCTCGCTGATCGCGAGTCCCGCGGGGACGCCCTCTAATATTATTATCAGGCCCTGTCCGTGGGACTCGCCTGCGGTGAAAAATCTGACCATGGAAATCCTGTGTGTAAATCCTATGTGGAAGATAATGGGCGGAATGCGGTGCGCCCTAGGCGCCTCGAGAAGCCATTTCGGCGGTGGCTGCTTCCAGCATAACGTCCACCGGTGCGTCCTTGCCCGTCCACATCTTGAAGGACAAAACCCCCTGGTACACCAGCATATGGAGCCCGCCCAAAGCGGTGGCCCCGGCGGCGGCGGCCTCTTTGAGGATGGGAGTTAGCAACGGATTATACACCAGGTCATTGACTATGGCTGAGGCTGGAATCTGGTCTGCCGATAGCGGAGAGCCGTGCTCGTCCGGCCCGTGGGACATGCCGATGGTGGTGCAGTTAACGATGAGATTAGCCGACGCGGCGGCTTCAGTTAGCGCATCCGCCGGCTCACCGCTTTTTGTCAGAGGGATGGCTACCGATTCGACCCCATTTTCCGATGCCAGTTGGGCCAGGGTTTCCGCCCGCTCCAGGGTCCGGTTGGCGATCACCAGCGAGTCCACGCCTCCCCTGACCAAGGCCAGCAGGATGCCTCTGGCGGCGCCACCGGCGCCCAATATCAGCGCGCGGGTACCCTGGGGAGAGTACCCGGTCTCAACCAACAAAGCGCGGAGGAATCCGGGGCCGTCGGTGTTATGGCCGGTCAGGCGGCCGTCCCGGTTCACGATGGTGTTCACTGCACCGGCGGCGGTGGCCCATTCGTCTACTTCATCCAGGAAGGGAATCACCGCCTGTTTGTGGGGCACGGTGATGTTGATGCCCAACGAGTCGGGGGCGCGCAGCCCATCCACGAAATCGCCCACACCCTCCGGGGTGACCTCCCACTTCTCGTAGGTAGCGTCGATACCCAGATGGTCCAGCCCCGCCTGTTGAAAAACGGGCGAGATGGAGTGGCCGATGGGGTAGCCGATTATGCCTATCTTGGCGGTCAAAGTTAGCGAGTCCTGCCAGGGTGCTTCGAAAATATACGGGTAGCCGGGCGGTCGAACGACACATTCGACACCTGGAATATACCCACGGTCAAGAGCCGTGTCAATTCAGGATTCCGATGCCCGTGAGGACAGGTTAGCCCGTCCGTTTGTCCTTTCAAGAGGCCAGGTTAGCCCGTCCGTCTGTCCTCTCGATCGGAGGTTCGTCTGCGACGCATCTAAAGCCGACGACGATACTTCTGGTCAACTCGGGAGGAACGAATCTCTCCCGGAACCAGGTGAAGGCCACGGCCCATGGAACGTCCCAGGCCCCACCCCTGACCACTTTGATGGTACCGTTGGCCGCGCCTTTGGGATTCTTTTCGGGAGCATTCTCGTAGTACGCAGGGTCATACCAGTCGGCAACCCACTCCCAGACGTTCCCTGCCATGTCTAAAACCCCGTATGGACTTGCCCCAGCGGGATATGAGCCCACCTCTGTTGGGCCGCCGGCAGTGATCGACTCGCGGATCCAAAGTGTCCATTCGTCGTAATCTGACATCTGGCGGCCGCCGACACTTTCGGCGGAATAAAGACGGTTGGGATCCCAAATATCCCCCCAGGGATAGGCCAGGCCCTCTGTGCCCCTGGCCGCTTTCTCCCATTCAGCCTCAGTGGGTAGCCTTTTCCCAGCCCACGCACAGTAGGTCCGGGCGTCGAACCAGGAGACGCCGGTCACTGGTTGCATGCTGTGATTCAAATCCGGATCGCGCCAAAATGAAGGTAAGCGATGCCCACTGGCGTCCACAAATATCCGGTACTGCTCGTTAGTGACCTCGACCTTGTCGATATAGTAGGCGTCTAAAACAACCTGATGGAGCGGTCCGGCACCCCGAATCAGGTCGGCCATCTGCGGCTGTAACTCCTCAGGCCAACCGAACCCCAGCGCCGCGATTCGCTGCGGGAGAGACGCGCCCATCGTAAACTCTCCTGCCGGGATAAGGACCATGCCGCCAACTCCCGGCGTTTCGACCGGTTCTGTTGGCGTCGATTGAGCGGTGGGTTGAATAGTGAGATTAGGCGGCCCGGCTGTCGGCGATGCCCCTCCGCAGGCGAGGGCGCCGGTTAGTATCAGACACAATAAAAATACGGCCTGGGGTAGTTTTACCCTCATGTGCGCACCACCGCGTAGACCAGGGCAGGTATTGCGGAAGGGATCAGGTGACGTTAACCGGCCAACTGTTCCAGAATCTCAATGAGGTGCTGCCGGCGTTCCTTCAGGTCCTGCAGGCGGGCCTCTTCGGTCTCCACCACCTCGGGTTTGGCCTTCTCGCGGAAGTTGGGATTGGAAACCAACTTCTCAACGCGCTCCATATTCTTGAGGCAATCGTCCAGTTCGGCGCGCAGGCGGTCTTTCTCAGCGGATAGGTCGACCACACCCTCCAACGGCAGGTGGACGACCAATGGATTGACCACCAGGGTTACACCCTTGGGCAAGTCTTTACTTGAGGAGCCATCGGCTACGATGTGCAGCGGTTCCAACCGTGACAGCGCCCGGATCACCTCCGCTTCTTCCTCTATCGGGCCCTGCATGCCGTTGGCTTCGATCTGGGCCTCCAGGCGTTGCCCGGCCGGTATACGGAGTTGGGCCCGGGTATTCCTTACGGCGCGGATGGCCTGCATCACCAGACCTATCTCTTCTTCGGCTTGGACGTCGATCCGGGGTTGGTCGGCGGTGGGGTATTCAGCCACCATGATGGATTCCACGACGCCGCCTTCTTGCGGAAGCTTGGAGCGCAGGTTCTGCCAGACCTCCTCCGTGATGAAGGGCATGAAGGGGTGGAGCAGACGCAGGGATCGTTCCAGCACATGGACCAGGGTGGGCAATGGCGACGGCCCTTCCCCGGAGCGCAGCCGGAGTTTGGCCATCTCGATATACCAGTCGCAGTAATCGTTCCAGAAGAAGTCGTACAGCTTCTGCTGGGCGTCGCCAACCTCGAAATTGCGCAGCGACTCGTTGACCTCGGCGGTCACCCGGTCCAGGAGGCTGACGATCCAGCGGTCTTCGCGGTGTTCCACGGCGGGCAGGTCGTGCCAGCCGTCCAGCCCCGACTTGACATCCAGTCTCGATATGACGAACCGGGAGGCGTTCCAGACCTTGTTGGCGAAATTGCGGGCCGCTTCCACCCGGTTCTCGCCGAAGCGCAGGTCATTGCCCGGCGCAGTGCCCGTTGTGAGAGCGAACCGCAAGGCATCGGTGCCGTACTTCTCGATAAGTTCCAGTGGGTCCAAGGTGTTGCCCCGGGTCTTGCTCATCTTGGCGCCGGAGGCATCGCGGACCAGACCGTGCAGGAACACGGTACGGAAGGGCACTTGGCCGGTGTTCTCGATGCCCAGCATGATCATGCGGGCCACCCAGAAGAACAGGATGTCGTAACCCGTAACCAATACAGCGGTCGGGTAGAAATAATCCAGGTCCTCCGTCTGCTCGGGCCAGCCCAAGGTGGAATGGGGCCAGAGTCCGGAGCTGAACCAGGTGTCCAGAACGTCGGAGTCCTGCTCGATGCCGGCGGCGCCGCAGCCCTCGCACCGGTCGGGGTCTTCGACGGCCACGGTCATATGGTGGCACGAGGAACAATACCAGACCGGGATGCGGTGCCCCCACCAAAGTTGCCGGCTGATGCACCAGTCCCGGATGTTTTCCAGCCAGTTCAGGTAGACCCGCCGGAATCGCTCGGGGACTACCTTGATGCCGCCGTTGTATATGGCGGCGTGGGCCTTGCCGGCGATGCTGTCCGGTTGGTCCGGGCTCCCCAGGTTGACGAACCATTGAAGACTGACCAGGGGCTCCACCACGGTGCTGCACCGCTGGCAGTGTCCCACCGAGTGGCGGTGGTCCTCCACCTTTTCCAGCAGGCCCAATCGGTCCAGTTCCTCGGCCACTTTCCGGCGGGCCTCGTTGCGCTCAACGCCCTCATACTTCCCGGCGGCGGACGTCAGGTTGCCGTCCAGGCCGATGACGTTTACGATCTCCAGGCCGTGGCGCTCGCCGATCTCGAAGTCCACCGGGTCGTGGGCCGGCGTGACCTTCAGGGCGCCGGTCCCGAACTCGCGGTCGATGGCCTCGTCGCCTACCACCGGGATGGGCCGGTCCATTATGGGCAGCACTACATTTTTCCCAATTATCCGGTTGTACCGGTCGTCTTCGGGATGAACGGCCACGCCGGAGTCGCCCAGCATGGTCTCAGGGCGGGTGGTGGCAACGGTGATGAAGGACTTAGGGTCGTCTTCCAAGGGATAGCGGATGTGGTAGAGCTTGCCGTCAACGTCCTGGTAGTCCACTTCCAAGTCGCTCAGGGCCGTGGCGCAGCGGGTGCACCAGTTGATGATCCGCTCGTGGCGGTAGATCAGCCCCTTTTGATAGAGGTTGACGAAGGTGGTTCGCACGGCCTTGGCAGGGCCGGGGTCCAGGGTGAAACGATGACGTTCCCAGTCGGCGGAGATGCCCAAACGCCGTGACTGCTCGTGGATCACGCCACCGAACTTCCGGACGTGCTCCCAGACTGTTTCCAGGAACTGATCGCGGCCCAACTCGTGGCGGCTCTGTCCCTCGGCGGCCAGCTGCCGCTCCACCACCCATTGGGTGGCGATGCCGGCGTGGTCGGTGCCGGGCAGCCAGAGGGTTGGGGCCCCGGTCATCCGGCGCCAGCGGACCAGGGCGTCGATAATGGAAAATTGCAGGGCGTGGCCCAGGTGCAGCTCCCCGGTAACGTTGGGCGGGGGCATGATGATGACGAAGGGCTCGACGCCCTTTTCGATCTTGGCGTTGAAATAGCCTTGGGACTGCCAGTCCTGGTAGATCCGTTGTTCAACGTCGGCGGCGTTGTAAGTGCTGGGCATCTGGGCGGAAGTCATTGCCGGATCCGTTCTCCGTGGGAATTTAGTTTCTCGTTTAATGGCCAGGGCGAAAATTGATTCAACCGGCCATGAGCAAATATATCATTCGCCGTTGCAGAGCGTCCATTGAAGCAACCGGATGGAATGTTAAAAAACTATTCTACGGCCGATGCGTCCCCACGCCTAAAAACCCTTGAAACGCGTTCTAAGGCGATTTACGGGGGTTAGTGGCGAAAAGATGACTGGGTGGTGGTCGGGGTGGGATTCCGGGCGCTATTTTTGGTGGAAATCCTGGCTTGGCCCGCGGCGCCCGTTATCGTGCTGTTCCAATAAATCCAACCGCCGGACCGCCTTTCGGGTGTCGCTGGCAACGCGGGCCGGGTCCCAGAGGTTGATGCGGTGTTTGTGGAGCCAGTAGGTGAATTCTTTAAGGTCGGAAAGGGATAGGTTGCGGCGGCGGTCCTTCTTGGTCTCTTTCTGGAAAGTCTTAAGCAATTCAGTCCGGGGTTTCTGGTAGAGGCTGACGTACGCCTCTTCGGTAACGTCTTCGGTGTCCGGATAACCGCGGGATAGGTGCAGTTTCCGGACCTCCTCTTCCGAAACCAATTGCAGCGCCTCTTCCAGGACCACGCCGTAGTGGAAGTTCATATAGGCCCGGAACTTGCTGGTTCCTAGGTAGTCCCGAAACTGGCCTTCATCGACCGAGTCCGGTATCCGCCCGCTGAACAGAAAACGTTCCTTCTCCTCCACTGGGATGGCGCCGTCGACGCCGTCGCAGAGCCGCTCCGCCAGCAGCAGCCAGTCGAAGGCTTCGCCCATCAGGAGGTAACGGTATTTGCGGCCATCCAAGACCTCTTCGGGCCAGGTCCACCGGCCCATGGCTTCGAGAAGGGCAGACTGCCAGGGCGCTCCGGCGGCCAGCGCGGTCCGCAGGTGCAAGAGAGCTTCGGGCACTGCCGGAGCGATGGCGGTCTCGCCGGACGGTTCGACGATCTGCGTCCAATCGTTTGGCTCTACCATACCGGGCGCCTCCGCCATATCCGAGGACTGTGCCATTCCCGGTTTCTGGCTCATGCCGGGGCCGTGCCATTCCGCCGGCCGTCGAAGACACTGAGGCGCTGGGGTTTGGGCGTTCGAATGAACTTCAGGAATCCCTCTCTGGACATGGTGTTAAGGATGTCCTCCGGCCGGCACCAGGCCCGGCGGGCCACCGCCACGCCGAAGCGCCGTTTGTCCAGGTGCGCGTGATGGTGGGAATCGGTGTTGATGACCAAGGGCACACCCAGTTCTCGGGCCCGGTAGGCATGGGTATCCCTCAGGTCCAGACGTTCGGGAGAGGCGTTGATCTCCAGCGCCGTTCCCGTGTCGCGGGCGGCCTGCAGCACCGCCTCCAGGTCGAATTCCACCGGCTCACGTTGGCCCAGCAACCGGGTGGTGAGGTGTCCGATGATGGTCACCGAGGGATGTTCCATGGCCTTGATCATGCGGGCGGTCATGGTGGCTTGGTCTTGGCCCATGGCCGAGTGGACCGAGGCTACCACCACGTCCAACTGGGCCAAAATCTCGTCGGGATAGTCCATCTCGCCGTCGGCGCGGATATCGCATTCCGAGCCGCAGAGGATGGTGATGTCGTAGTTCTCTTGCATGGAGCGCAGCAACTCGATCTGTGACTCCAGCCTCTCGTTGGTGAGGCCGTTGGCGACGCCCAGGCCCGCCGAGTGGTCGGTGAGGGCCATGTACTCGTACCCCTGGGCAGCGGCGGCTTCGACCATCATCTCGATGGGGTCGTTGCCATCGCTCCATTCGCTGTGGAGGTGCAGGTCGCCTTTCAGGTCTGCTTCTTCCACCAAATTAGGCAGGCGGTCTTCTAGGCTCGCGTCGAGCTCGTACATCCCGGTGCGCAGTTCGGGCGGCATCCAAGGCAGTCCAAGGCGTGCGTAGAAGCTCTCCTCGTCGGGGAACTCTTCCAACTGACCGGTCTCGGTGACGGTAATGCCGTATTCATTGAGGGAGAGCCCCTTTCTTACGGCGAAGTCGCGGAGGCGGATGTTGTGCTGCCGGCTGCCGGTGAAATACTGGAGCAGGGCGCCGAATGAGCCCGGCTCGCCGATACGCAGATCGATCTGCATACCGGACTCCACCACCACGCTGGTCTTTTTTGGGCCGTGGGCCAGGACGTCTTTGACCATCGGCAAGGCAACCAGCGCGTCTCCCACCGCTTCGGGGTCGGGCGCGGTCCCGATCAGGTCAATATCTCCGATGGTCTCTTCCCAACGCCTCAGGCTGCCGGCGGGGAATAGGGGGCCGATTTCCGGGCATTGTTCCCGCAGGGCCGCGATCACCTCTTCAGCCACCGGCAACGCTTGTCCGATGGGGGTGCGGCTGCCCATGGCCTGAAAGGCCTGGATGTGGCGCAGTATGCTGTCAGCGGCGCGCTTGCCCATCCGCGGCAACTCGGCCAGGCGGCCGTCCGCGGCAGCTTCGGCCACGCCTGCCACCGTGCTGATGCCCAACTCTTCGCCGATGGCCACGGCGGTTTTGGGGCCGATGCCGGGAATCTCCTTCAACTCGAGGACGCCTGGCGGCAGCTCCTCCAGCAGTTTCTGGTAGGCAGCCACTTGACCGGTCCCGATGAACTCGGCGATCTTTTCGCTGATCGCTTTGCCCACGCCCGGTATCTTGGTGAGGTCTTCGCCGTTCTCCACGGATTGGGCCAGGGGTGAGGACAGTTGCTCGATGGTGCGGGCGGCCCTCTGGTAGGCACGAATCTTGAAGACCGTGTCGCCCTTCATCTCAAGAAGAGAGCCCATGTTGTCAAACAGCTCGGCTATCTGTTCGTTGGTGGGAACCATAACCAGCTACTCGGCGGGGTTCCCTTGGATGCCATGGACCATCTGGCTCATGAAGGCCGAAAGATGCCGGACGCCACCGATGGCCGCCACGTACTCCATCCGTTTGGGACCGATGACGCAGACCGTGCCGCTCACACCTTGGGGGACGCCGTATTGACACAGGATGACACCGAAGGGGTACAAGAACTCCTCCCGGTTTTCCTCCCCGATGAACACGACCGGGTTCGCCGTCTCCTGCGTGGCGCTCAGCACCCGCTCCAATAGGGCCCGGTCCTCCACCATTTGGACCAACTGGCGCGCCAGCTCCCCTCCGGAAAATTCAGGCTGACTCAGCAGCAGGCGCAGACCGTCAGTGTAATGCTCCTGGTCGTTGGTGCTTTCCGCCTCGCGCATGAGGCTCACCGAACCCTCTTTGACCTGTTCTTCCAGCGGATTGAGCTCAAGCCTGTTTGATTGCATCTGAGAACTATTGAGGCCACCAAGGGAATCGTTCAAGCGGCTTGCCGCCAGGTCTAACTGCACTTGGTCCACTTTTTTCCCGAATGGGAGTATCTTCCGGAGCAACCGCGCTTCCTCAAGCACCAGCACCAGAAGGGCGGTGGACTCTTGAAGAAATACCAGTTGGATCCGCTTGAGACGAGGGAACTGCGCTCTGGGGGCAGTGACAATGGCCAGGTTTTCGGTGAGCCGGGATAGGATCGCCGCGCACCGCTTGCTCCAGGCGCCTATGTCCGACTCCGTTTGGGCCAGGTCGCGGTCCACGCTCTCCCGCAGTTCCGGGGGGAGTTGTGGTGCCTCAGGCAGGCTTTCCACATAGAACCTGTAGCCCAGGTCGGAAGGCACGCCACCGGAGGAAACATGGGGCCGGGAGATGTAGCCGTCTTCCGTAAGCTGGGCCATGGTATTGCGGACAGTGGCCGAGCTTATCTTTTGGTCGAGGCTTCGGGCAATCTCATCCGACGCTACCGGAGTAGCGGATTGAAGGTACTCGCCAACCAAGACGTTAAGTACTGCCGCAGCCCGTCCGCTGAGCATCAGTCTCCCGCCAGCACCGCTATCGGGTCCTCAGTTTGAGACTAAGGAAGCTATTTTCGGACGTTAACATAGCTTTCTGGGCGGTGTCAAACGTTGACCCCTTGGGCCTATACAATTATACTCAGCCAGAGTTTTGCCGGAGAATCTCCGGAGTTTGAATCATACGATAGGTGGGTAGGGATAGACGTGGCTGCTCAAACTGGAACTCGCTCCCTGATCGATGCTCTCATCCCATTGGACGCGCGCAGCGCCAGGATCGCCCGGGATGTCGCCCTCATAGCCCTCTTCGCCCTGATGACGACTGGGCTGGCCCGGATCTCCGTACATCTTCCCTTCACCCCCGTGCCCATCACCGGGCAGACGTTGGCCGTGCTCCTGGCCGGCGCGACGTTGGGCAGTTGGCGGGGCGCCGCGGCGATGGTGGTGTACGCGGTGGGCGGCAGCCAACTCAACATGTTCGCCGGGGGCAGCGACGCCATCTTCCACTGGCAGGCCGGTTCGGGCGGCTATATCTTCGGCATCACGTCCGGGTCTTCGGGCCTCGTCTGGGACCTGGCTTCCGGTGGGTACATCATCGGCTTCATTCCGGCTGCGTTCGTGGTGGGTTTCCTGTGTGAGCGCGGATGGGACAGGAAGTCTTGGATAATGGTAGCCATGCTGGCCGGCAACGTGGTCCTCTACGTGCCCGGCCTGCTCCAGCTTTCATTCTTCGTGCCCAACGACAAAGTCATGGAATTCGGGCTCTACCCATTCATAGCAGGGGACTTGATCAAGCTTTACATCGCCGCCATCTCCGTCCCTGTCGCCTGGACCCTTCTAAATCTAAATAAACCTCGGGATGAACAATGGACATAACCTGGTTAGGACATTCTTGCTTCCGCCTCCACGACGCCGACATGACCGTGGTGACAGACCCTTATCCGGCTTCGGTGGGCCTGAGAGTCGACAACCGGCCCGCGGAGATCGTCACCATTAGCAACCCTCACCCCAATCACAATAACGCCGGCAGCATCGAAGGCGAACCCAAGGTGTTCAAGGACCCAGGAGAGTACGAATACAACGGCGTCACCGCCCGCGGCGTGATGACGCCCTTGGCTGAGGGACAACCCCAGGAGGAACGCAACGTAGCCTTTACCATTGAGATTGGCAACATCAACATCTGCCATCTCGGCGACATCTCCATGCCTCTGACAACCCGCATCGTCGACGAATTAAAGCCCGTGGATGTTGTATTGGTGCCCACAGGCGGAAGATGCACCCTGGATATGGACCAGGTATATCAGACACTTCAGGACCTGGACGCCAAGATCGTGATTCCGATGCATTACAAGACCGATGGGACCAAAGTTGATGTGGACCCCATCGACAATTTTGTCCGGCGCATGGGTTTGGACGAAGTGCAAGCCCAGCCGCGTCTGGTGGTCACCACCACCAATCTAGGCGCCGACATGCGCGTGGTGGTAATGACCAGCCAGGGAAGGCCCAGGCAGTAACCCGGTCTTCTTCCAATAATTTCCCTGCGCCCACTCTCCTAGTTTCAAACCGCTGACTTCCCCCAACCCATGTTTGACCGATCGTTAATTTTTCCAACGGCATGCCCGCAACCGTCAACGATGGGGCCCTGCGCATCTTAAGCCGGTACGCTCTCTCAGCGGCCGGCTACGAAAGTAAGCCGAAGAAAGAGGTGGGTTGGAGATGGGCCGCGGTTTAGGCTTCCTTGCGCCTCGCTGCCATCAACAGGCCTGCTCCAGCCACCACGGCGGCACCACCGGCCATCAAAGCGATCTTTGGCAGTCTGGCCACGGAAGGGTCACCCGCGACCGGCAATGAGGCGGTGGGAGTCGCTCTGGGGGTTGGCTCCGGCAGGGGCGTTGGGTCCGGTAGAGGCATAGGCTCTACGAACGTCAGGTCTTGCACGTAGAAATCGAATACCCCGATGTACGGCCTGGATTCCAGAGCCCGGACCCTGCCGAACTCGTTCACCAGATAGAAGGTGATGGTGTGACCGACCAGTTCCTCGTTTAAGGGCTTGACCTCCAGTTGGTGGAAGGTCCCGTCGGCCTTGAGGCTGTACGGCGGGCTTTGGAACCCGTCTTCGCAACTGTCGATGCAGGCGATGAGGATGGTTCCCTCCGCAGGCGGCGACCCTTGCAACAGCACGGCGCCGGAGAAGAAATCCTGGAAGAACGGCTGAGGGGGCCGCTCAGCCTGATTCGGTGTTGCCCCTAAAACGGCGAAGGCGGCAATAAGAAGGACCGTGACCAAGGATATGATTGCAGAGAACCGCCCCACCACACACACCTCGCTGGAACTGTCCGGTACCCTGGTGTATCTCGCCAGCTTCGGACTTCAACGTCCGATGGCAGACCATCCAAACTCTGGATACGTCCCGGGCCGTCCGGGTCAGGCGAATCGATATACCTATATCGTGGCCTATCGAACGGCCCTATGCAACACGATTGGCAGATGGTTTGCTCCGATTTTGGGGTCGGGGTAATGAAAAAGAGGGAGTCCCGCATCAGCGGGACTCCCTCTTTTAAGCGCTGTTTAAGGCTTCCTAATTAGGACTAGGCGCGCCTTCCCATCATGTACGATCCACCGGCGGCCAATAGGGCCACGATGGCTACGATGAGCGCGATGAGGCCAAGGGCTCCACCGCCGTCATCGCCTTCTGCGCCGGCAGGTCCGGCGGGTCCGGCAGATCCTGCAGCTCCAGCGGAGCCGGTAGATCCCGAGGACCCGGCAGAGCCGGTAGAGCCGTCAGAGCCAGCAGGTCCGGCTGGGCCTGGAGGGCCCGCGGATCCGGCAGCTCCGGCTGCTCCGGTAGTACCTCTAGGGCCGACTGCGCCGGTGCTTCCGGGGCCGCCGCCGCCGCCAGATGACCCGGAAGTCGCGGTGAGGTTCACAATGTCACCGCCGCCCTCTTCCCAAAGGATGGTCTGGGAAGCGTTGGCGCCGCTGACTTTGAATGCCACCGTCTTGCCAGGGAAACCGGCGTTGCTGACAACAAGTAGACTATATTCGCCGCCATCCACGTTGGTGGCGGCCACCTGTTCGCCGTCTATCCATGCTGTGACAGCGGCTCCATCGACAGCGGTTGCGCCGTCCAGAGTCACTGTCCCCACGAAAACGTGGGGCCTGGCATTCTGTGCGAACACGGCTGTGGGTATTGCTAGTAATAGTGCCAAGGCCGTTACCAAGGCCAGGAATCTAGTTTTGGTCATTCGGTCCTCCTTGTTTCAATGGTGGTTGGTGTTGCTAGGCCGTCCCGATTCATCAGGGACGGCCTAGCGTTGACCTTATCCTATCCTTAGTTAAGGGAGATCAGGTTCCAACCTGGGAACAAGGTCCCGCCTTGGAATGCCTGTTCGGTCGTCACATTCACCCAGACGATGTCGCCGGCTCCGGACTTCTCCAGAGTGTTGGCTGCGGCGAACGCAGGCCTCGGGTCGTAGAACTCCCAACCCTGGGTCGCGTTGTCGAACCGCCATACCCGGACTAGGTTATCGCCATTGGCGATGACGTCCGCGAAGATCTCCGCAGGAGCAGTCGTAGCTGCCGCTGCTTGACCGGCCGCTGCCAGTACGGAGAGCGATGTGGACACCGTGTTGGCTCCGATCTTGACGGTCACGATGTTCGAACCGGTAACGCCCGGTACGATGAACGAGGTGGTCAGTCCGCCTTCGGAGTCAGAGGTTACCACGCCGCTCCGGACATCGGCGCCACCGATGGTGAGGGTTGACAGCCCGGAGAGGGGCGGGAAGCCAGAGGCGATAACGTCTACGACATCACCGATATTGGCTTCGGTGGAGGATAGCGTGACCTTTGGCTTGGGAATGGACAGTGTCTGCGCGGTGGCTGTGTTGCCCACACTGTCGGCATCCTTGGCCGTGAAAGTCACCGTCTTCGGTCCAACACCGACCGTGCTGGGAATCGTGACTGCAGTATCGATACCACCGGCCCCGTCGGAGACGGCTACTTTCGTAATAACCGTGGTCCCGCCGGATGCCAGGGTGATCGTAACTGAAGTATTTGGTACCCAACCTTCCCCTGTGACAGGAACGGACTGGCCCATAGTCGCCGAGGCCACGCCCACCGAGATCGTCGGGACGGTGACGGTGAACTTAGTGGTCCCGGTAAGGTCGTCCGAATTGTTCTCGGTGCCGTCCGCGCCGTTGTCCTTCAACGATATGGTCTTGGAACCGATTCCAGCGTCCTTCGGTATAGAAAGGCTGATGCCCGGCACGTCACCTGAGGACGTCAGGTTGGCCAGTGGATGGGTGGTCGACTTACCGTCAACTGTGACCTTGTTGGCGGCAACAGTACCGGAACCCGTGAACTTGGTGCCGGTGATCAATACCTTGGTTCCTCTCGGTCCAGTGGTGGGCACCACGGTCAGTACGCGTGATGTCACCGTGAACTTGTCGGACCCGGTCGAAGCGACTCCGTCAGCTCCTTCGATCGACACCGTCAACGTGATGACCGAAGTCGTCGCGGAGGAGGGTATCGTGAACTGGTCGGAGCCAGGCAGCGCGCCGCTGCCTGTCGTGAACAGATTGGTCTTCGTCGTCGAATCAAAGTCCGGGTTGAGGGACGAAGTATTGGCGGCAGCTGCGGGCCGGCTGGCTGGGAATCCAGTGCCGACTATCGTAACTGTCGTTCCAGGAGGACCACTGTCGGGGGTGATCGTTACCGAGCGTCCCTCGACTTCGATGGTCCCTGTGGCGCTGGTGCCGTTGGCGTCCGTCACCTTTACCTGGTTGACGCCCTTCTTTGCGTTGCTGGGTATCTTAACTGAAATCTTGAAGTCGTCGAGACCACTGGTGCCACCTGACGGATTGTCGGCATCCCGGTCTATATGAGCCTTGCTTGAGATCGTGCCCACTACTTGGGTCGACGTGAGCGCGATGCCGCCGAACAGTATGGACGCCTCGCTGGCGATGTTACTGCCGGCCTTGTAATTCTTACCAGTGAGGGAGATCGTGTCGCCTGCTTTACCGGTCCCGGTCACGGTGAGCTCGGCTTTAACCGCGATGGAACCGGAGGTAGCGGATAGACCGGCGGTGTCAGTTGCCGTGACTGTGCCGGTGCTCCCCTTCATCGTTCCTGAAATGACGGCCTTGCGGTCGCTACCTACTACAGCGGAACCGGAAACCACACCGCCGCTCAAGCTGACGGTGAGGCCGGTGGTGAATCCACCAACCGTTACGGTGACTGCCCCGCCTTCAACCTGTGAGGTCTTGCCACCCAGGGAGATCGTCCGCGTGAAACTTAACGGACCGCCCGCCGTGGCGATATTCACGTTGATCGGATCCGCGCTGGTCGATACCTTTCCTGCGGTATTAGCGCTTAAGGTACCGGCCGAACCGCTCTTCGCCGGGTTCACGATGCCGGCAAGCTGGCTGAAGCTGATTCTTATCAACGTGCCAGGAGCACTAGCTCCAGTTATCGGGGCATCGATATTGTCACCGCCCGTCTTAAACCCGGGCACCGTTATGGTAACGGTTTGGCCGCTAACCGTCGGGTCTGCGGTCAGCGGTTGCAACAGGGTATCCGGACCGGCAGCGATCCTAGATTTATCTATGGTTGCCGGAAGTACAACACCGGCCGGGAATGTGATCGTGATGGTTCCCGAACCGGCGGCCAACGCCGTTGCGGTCCCCGTTAGACCGAAGGTCACGTCCCAGCTTGTCTTTTTGTTTACGCTGAGGCTAGCGGGAATGAACGCGGGGTTGTGGACACCAGTGCCGTTGTCTGCCTTAACTTCCGAGGCTGAAAACATGCCCAAGGCAAACATCGTCGCGATAACGGCGATGGCCATGAGCAGTGCGAGCCCAAAAGATTGTCCTATTTTAGTGTTCATCTACTCCTATCTCCTTGTGCTGCTTACTTGAAGCGAAGATTACTTCTGTGATCCTTTTCCTTTTGGACTTCGCTTACATTCACTTGAATCTACCGAAAATTGTGTTACCGGTGTGTTACCTGCCTGCGAGTCCTCCGGGTGAATCGAACCTCTACTCACATATACAACCCCCGCGGAGGCTTGGGAATATCAGAGGAATCGATATCCGGAGAAATAAAAATAAGGCCACAAAAAGACATAGTTACCCCTCGCCTCCTAATAAAATAGATAGACTGAGCTAAATTCTCTCATATTTAGCACTATCGACTTTCGCTTGTCAAGGTGCCCAACTTAACTCTAACCAGTAAAAATCGCCCCATGGGTTTCCCCGTGGAGCGGTCCACCAACGGAGTTTTTAAGCCGGGACTTGAGGTGATCAGTTGCGCGCCAGCCGATTGCGCAAGGTACATTGTGGGATTGATCTTTAAAAAGCGCAACCCGTCTAATGGGCCAATTTCCGGCCATTTACGGCCGAAGTCCGTTGATCACCCGGTTTCGACGCTAAGGTGACGGTATTTTATGCGTCTCTGTTCAGGTTGGCCAAGAATTCTTCATTGTTGTCTGACTTGGCCAGCCGCTCCAAGACCCGCTCGGTGGCATTCGCGCCGCCGTCGTTGGAGATGAGACTGATCATGCGCCGCAGCAGCACGATCTGCTTCAACGTTTCCTCACTGAACAGCAACTCCTCACGGCGGGTGCCGCTGCGTACGATGTCGATGGCCGGGAAGTAGCGGCGCTCCGCCAGTTTCCGGTCCAGGTGCAGCTCCATGTTGCCGGTGCCTTTGAACTCCTCGTAGATCACCTCGTCCATCCGGCTGCCGGTGTCCACCAGGCAGGTGGCGATGATGGTCAGAGAGCCGCCTTCCTCGATGTTGCGGGCGCCGCCGAAGAATTTCTTGGGCGGGTATAGCGCCGCCGGGTCAATGCCGCCGGAAAGGGTCCGGCCGCTGGTGGGAACGGCCAGGTTATACGCACGGGTGAGGCGGGTGATGCTGTCCAGCAGGATGACGACGTCTTTCCCCATCTCCACCAGCCGCTTGGCCCGTTCCAGGCAGAGTTCCGCGACCCGGCACTGTTCTTCCACCGATTCATCAAAGGTGGACGCGAAGACATCGCCGTTCACCGCCCGGCGCATGTCGGTAACTTCCTCAGGGCGCTCCCCGATGAGGGCCACCATCAACGTGGCTTCGGGGCAGTTCTGCTGGACGCCGTGGGCGATCTGTTTCAGCATGGTGGTCTTGCCGGCTTTGGGGGGCGAGACGATCAGGCCGCGCTGACCCAGGCCGATGGGAGCGAACAGGTCGACCATTCTGGTGGACAGTTCTGAGCCTGACGTTTCCAGGATCACCTGCTTCTCGGGGAAGATGGGGGTCATGTGTTCGAAGGTCGGGCGGTACCGGCTCTGGACCTGGTCGGTTTCCATCCCGTTGATCAGTTCGACCCGGACCAGTCCGAAGTAGCGCTCTCCCTCTTTCGGCGGCCGGACCTGCCCCGTGACGGTGTCGCCGTTCCTGAGGTTGAACCGCCGGATCTGGGACTGGGAGATGTAGACGTCTCCGGACGCCCGTTGGGTGATGACCTGCCGGAGGAAGCCGTAACCCTCGTCCATGATTTCCAGGATTCCGGTTGATTCCAGCGCCTGTTGGGCGGAGACCACTTGGAACAGCCGGCTGAGCAGGTCTTCTTTATGCAGGTTCGCCAGAGCATGGGTGTCGTTCAATCCGACGTCGCTGGCCAAGCCCAAGAGCTCTTCTTTGGACTTAGCCCCCATCTCCGACACATCGAGCATTTTTTGAGTGGTCGCCATGTTCACCTCTTAACAGGGGTCCTTGATCGTGGACCAGGCTGTGGCCCAGCAGAGGCAACGTTCCGGCAGGCGCCGGAATGTAGCTCTGCGGAGGGGCCCTCGTACTACGCGCCCGCGGTCTGGTTGACCGTGATTCTGCGGACTAAATAACGTTTGCCGGCTGGTTTAAATCTCTCGGGTGTGCCGCCGTTCGCCGGCCCGGCGGCTAGGAGTTGGCTATCTTATCCCAGTCCGCCTTGAACCGGGCTACGCCGGAGGCAGTTAGGGGGTGTTCGACCATTTGGGTCAGTATCTTATAAGGAACGGTCGCGATGTGGGCCCCGGCCTGGGCCGCCATGGTGCAATGCAGCGTGTGGCGGATGCTGGCCGCCAACACCTTGGTTTCAATATTGTATTCCTTGTACACGGATACTATGTCTTTAATCAGGTCTATGCCTTGAAGACCGATGTCATCCAGCCGGCCAATAAAAGGGCTGACCGCCGTGGAACCGGCCTGAGCGCCCAGGATAGCCTGGTTCACCGAGAAACATAGCGTCTGATTGATCTTGATCCCTTCTTCGGCCAGGACCGATATCGCCTCGAACCCTTCAGCCGTGCTGGGAATCTTCACCCAGGGATTGGGGATCCAAGTCGCGATGTCGCGCCCTTCGTCGATCATCCCTTTGGCGTCGAGGGATATCACTTCCACGGATATGGGTCCATCGACGATGTCGGATATCTCGCGCACCGCCGACTTATAGCTTTCCGCATTTCCAATGCCTTCAGCGGACGCCAGCGATGGATTGGTGGTGACTCCGCTGATCACTCCCATCCGGGCGCCGTCTCTGATCTCCTGGATATTGGCTGTGTCCAAAAAGAGTTTCATGGTTTCATCACCCCTCTAAGAATTTCTTCAGCGAGCCCGTTCTCGTCGAGGTTGGGGCCCATAAGCCGGTTGATCGGGGTTTTCTTGTCGGACATGAAAGATTGTTGCATCGGGCAAGCCTGATCGCCGGTCTATTTGGAGTTTAGGTCCAAAGGCAAGGGCCTTTGGGCGCCTTCCCGGATCGTCTCTTTGGCGGCCCCGATGAACTGTTTGAATAACGGGTGAGGCCGGTTGGGCCGGGACTTGAACTCTGGGTGGTATTGGGTGCCGACCATGAACGGATGGTCCAACACCTCACCGGTTTCGACTAAATTCCCGTCTGGGGAGAGCCCGCCGACGATCAGTCCGGATTTTTCCATCGACTCCCGGTAGGAATTGTTAAGCTCGAACCGGTGACGGTGCCGCTCCATAATTGTGTCGGCCCCGTAGGCCGCTTTAGTCTGGGTATGACTCTGGGGATGACAGGGATAATCCCCCAACCGCATGGTGCCCCCCTTGATGGAGACGCCCTCTTGGTCAGGCATTATGTGCACCACCGGGTTTTCGGTATCCGGGGCCAGCTCCTCCGAGTTGGCGTCCTCTATACCCAGGACGTTCCTGGCCCATTCGATGACCATTACCTGCAAACCGAGGCACAGGCCAAGATAGGGGACCTTATGCTCTCTGGCGTAGCGTACCGTGTCAATCATTCCTTCAACGCCCCGGGGGCCGAATCCGCCCGGGACCACGATCCCGCAGACGGCGGCCAGATGCGCCTCCGGCCCGTCCCGCTCGATATCTTCGGAGTGGACCCACTGGATATCGATGTCCCTGGTGTGTTCCAAGCCGGCATGCCGTAGCGCTTCGCGGACCGAGATATAAGAATCAGGGTACTCAACGTACTTGCCGACCAGGGCGATGGATAGATTTTCTTTGGGTTCGTTCATGCGGTCGACCATCGCCGACCATTCGGTCAGGTCTAGGGGTTGACCTCCAAGACTCAGGGCCTTCATAACAATATTGCCCAAGCCGGCTTCCTCAAGCATCAACGGCACTTCATAGACGTTGTCAACGGTAACCACGGGAATCACGGCTTCCAAAGGTACATCGCAAAAAGCCGAGATCTTCTCGCAGATAGCCTCGGATACCGGATGGTCGCTTCTGCAAAGGATGGCGTCGGGTTGTATGCCTATCGAACGCAATTCTTTCACGCTGTGTTGGGTCGGTTTCGTCTTCAATTCTTGTGCTGCCGATATGTAAGGAAGCAAGGTCAGGTGGATGTAGAAAACATTGTCCCGGCCCACATCATTCCTCATTTGCCGGATGGCCTCCAAGAAAGGCAGCCCCTCAATGTCCCCCACCGTCCCTCCGACCTCGGTGATGATCACATCGGCGCTTGATTCGGCGGCCAGAGCGAGGATTCGGTCTTTGATGGCGTTTGTGACGTGGGGCACCGTCTGAATGGTGCCGCCTAGAAAGTCGCCGCGCCGCTCCTTGGCGATTATGTTGAGATAGACTTCTCCGGCGGTGAGGTTGGAGGACCGGGTCAGTTCTACGTCGATGAATCTTTCGTAGTGGCCCAGATCAAGGTCGGTCTCTCCGCCGTCTCGGGTCACAAACACTTCACCGTGCTGATAGGGAGACATGGTGCCCGGATCGACATTGAGGTAAGGGTCCAACTTGATGACGGAGACGGAGAGTCCCCGGCTTTTCAGGATGCGTCCGATCGATGCGACGCTGATCCCTTTGCCCAGTGAACTGACAACTCCCCCGGTAACGAAGATAAACTTTGTCGGCATTTGCCTACGCAAAAAATGGGTGTTGGTGAGGGGTGTTCAATCTACCAAACCACCGCCCCAATAGACACGCCAATCAATACAATGGAAGCATGAGCGTGCAGGGGGCGCTAAATGAAAACGAGGGCGTTTGCGGGGAATCCAACGCTAATTATAGGAGCCGATTTTCCAAAGTGTCAAGCGTCAAAGGATGAAGATTGGAAATATCTGAAATCCATTTGGTCGGGCCGGCCGACTCGGTCCGCGTCACACGCGCGGCAGCTTTTCCAGGTAATCGGCGTCGTATTCGGCGATCCACCCCAGCTCCACCTGTTCATCCAGGGGGACCGCGCCTGGCGCTCCCCCGCCCTCAGGCAAATTTCCGATGGTCCGGTCTTCGGCAAGCACCTTCAGCCTATCCTGGTCTATCCCCAACAACTCCCCTAAGACATATTCGTTGGCTTCCCCCAAACGTGGGGCCGGCCCCCGGATTTCAGCTTCGCTCCGGGAGAACTTCCAGCCCCTTCCCACGTATCCCTTGGGCCGCAGACCCGCTTCAGGAGGGTTGTGAACGGTCTCGAAGAAACCCCGGTCCAAGTATTGGGGGTCGGTCAACGCCTGCTTGGCCGTTAGCACCGCCCCGGCGGGCGCTCCCGCACCTTGCAGTGTCTCCATGACCTGGTAGGAGGTCCTGGCCGATGTCCAGGCTGAGATGATCTCGTCCAGTTCTTCTTGATGTCGCCGGCGGTCGATGGGGTCGGCGAACCGGGGATCGGAGGCGAGTTCCGGCATGCCCATCCCGAGGCAGACCGCTTGCCAGTCGCTTTCATCGCGCGACGCGATGGCCACCCATTGGTCGTGGCCCTGACAGGGGTAAACGCCGTGGGGCGACCAGACGGGATGACGGTTTCCGATGCGCTGGGTCCTCCGGCCGTTGAAAGCGTAGTCCAGTAGACCAGCGCCGATAACGGTGGTACCGGTCTGATACATCGCCAGGTCGATCCACTGGCCCTCGCCGGTGCGGGCCCTCCGCAGCAGGGCAGCCATCAAGGAGCTCAGGGCTGTCCAGGTAGCGAGGAAATCGGAGTAGGAGTTTCCCATCTTGTTGGGGACCTGCCCGTCGGTCAGTCGGCCGTCCTCCCCTTCCTCCATATATCCCATGAATGCCCCGGTGCCGTGGGTCGGTTCCAAGGCCGACGCCATGGCCCCAAAGTTGCTCCAGGGCCCGCTATGCCCGTATCCGGTGTTGGACACCATGATCAGGTCCGGCTTGCGGTCCCGAAGGCTTTGGAAGTCCAATCCGAACCGGGCCATCACCCTAGGCGTGAAATTCTCCAGGACAACGTCGCAGACCCCAACCAGATCTTTGATGATCTTCTGAGACTCCTCGGAACGGAGGTCCAAGGTCAAACTTCGCTTGCCTCGGTTCAGGTTTTGAAAGGTGCCGCCCTGCTCCCACCACAGCTCACCGGGCTGGTTGTCTGGGAAAGGCCCTGTCAGAGTCCGGGTGGTGTCCATGAACTGGGCCTGGCAGGTGTCGATCTTGATGACCTCGGCGCCTAGGTCTGCCAGGTTTGCCCCGGCGAAGGGCATGGCGAAGACGCGGCTCAGGTCCAATACCCGGATGTTTTTCAGCGGGGCCAAGCGTTTCAAGGGTTTGGGGGCAGGTGGCATTTTTCTGATTGCCTTCCTATATTTAGGTCGGTTGGATGATTGGCTAGATGACGCCGTGCTGCCTGAGCGATATCAAGTCTTCGGGTGAGTAGCCCAATTCTTGTCCGAATATCTCCGAATTGTGCTGGCCCAAGAGCGGGGCCGGCCGGGATGCGGTGATCGTCTCTCCGGGCAGCCGCACGGCCATCCCCGGGTATTGGGCCACGCCGACCACGGGATGGTCCACCTCGACGAAGAAGTCACGGGCTTGGAGATGGGGGCACTCGGCTAGGTCTCCAGCGTCCTGGGCCATGCCGAACACCAAGCGCTGCTCGCCCGACGCCAGGAAAAGCGGCATCCGGTCCCATCGGGCTAGACCTTTGATCAACAGCTCTCTAAGCTCTTCGCCGTGGGCGACCCTGCCGGCGCCGGTGGCGAACTTCTCGTCCTGCAGCTCCTCTCCACCGATCAAGCCGGCGATGGCCGACCATGGTTGGGAACCCTGCACCGAAGGGGCCACGTAGCCGTCGCGGGCGGGCATCAGTTCTTCGAAGCCCGCCCCCCGGACCGGACGGCGACCTTTCACCGCTCCCATGTAGTTGTAGTAGGGCACCGGTTGGACCAGGTGGGCGCCCAGACATTCGGTGGCCGCGACGTCCACCTGCTGGCCTTCGCCGGAGGTGAGCCGGGCGAATAGGGCCACCTGGGTGGCCGCGGCGGCGTTGGCTCCGGCCACATAGAATGACTGGTCCAGAACGCTGCGCAGGGGCGATTGATCGGAATCGCCCGAATGGTACATGAGACCGCTCAGGGCATAGGTTACGATGTCGGTCGCCTGAAAATCCCGGTAGGGGCCGGTCTGACCGAAGGGGGTGATGGAGGTGACCACCAGTCCGGGGTTTATCCCGGCCAAGGACGCATAGTCCAAGCCGAGTTCCTTGGACCGGGCCGGCGGGTAGTTCTCCACCAACACGTCGGCGCCAGCCAAAAGCCGGTCAAGCAGTCTGCGGCCGCTGACGCTGGAAGGGTCCAGAGTGACGCCCTTCTTGTTGGTGTTCAGATAAAGAAAGGTCAGGCTCTTTTCCAAGTCGGGGTCGTCGCCGGCGAAGGGACCCATACGGCGGGCATCGTCACCGGAACCGGGGACCTCGATCTTTATCACCTCCGCCCCGTAGTCCGCCAGAATCTTGGCGCACCAGGGCGCGGAGATCCCGGATCCCAGGTCCAAGACGCGAAACCCGGTCAGCAGCCCAGCGGGCATCAGTCTTCCACTTCCCAGACCAGGGGCAGGCTCTGGCCCTTCTTGGGCAAAACCACGGTGCCTCGGCCGGAGGCGGTCCGCTCCCCCCGGTTGTTGGTCAGATTGACATCGCAGTCCACGTGGCCATAGCCTCCGACATCGCGGAGGGCGGTGACCGTACCCGATGCAGTGATCACGTCTCCGGGGTAGTCCATTCCCCGGTGTTCCACATAGAAACGCTTGAACCACCCTTCCGGGCCGGCGAGCTGAATCATCAATTGCCCAAGATATTGGTTCTTCAGCGACCCATTCACAACGACATTCGACAGGCCCTGATGGACCTGAGCGAAGGGCAGGTCCCAGTGGATGCGGGCGTAATTTCCATTGGCGGAAGCCCAGCGCACGAGATGGGTGGTGGTGAGCGGGCCTTTGACCACTTGCTCCAATTCCATGCCAACCGACACGTCTTCGAAATATCTTTGGGTCCCCGCTGCATGGACGGCGCGGGGAACGGTCTGATCGGAGGCGGGAGGGGAGATCACAACGCTATTCAGTCCTTCTCCGGCGTCGGCGGCCGCCTTTACCTCCTCGCTGGGCGGCCGGCTCCGATGGATGCTGACACGGTCGGCGACGCTGATGGCGTCCCCATTCTGGTTGGTCTGAGTCTCCCGCCGGACCACGAATACCAGAGGGCCCGAGCGGCCCTGCTTCTCGAAGATGTCCACGAATCGAAATTGGCGGGTTACCCAATCCCCAACGTAGGCCGGGCGCAGAAATTGCCAATCGCTGCCGCCGTTCAGACCGTAGCTGTTGAAGGGCAGGGGCACATCGAAATGGGACTCCTGGCCGGCGCCGAAATATCCGATGGGCGGGGCGATGTCCTTCCAGGTCGCCAAGGGAGGGCACAGCAACCCTTTGAACCGGCTGGCCTCGGCCACGGCCCGGTCGATGTACAGAGGGTTGGGGTCTTCAGTGGCGTCGGCCAGATCGTAGGCCATCTCTTCGCTGAGGGGGAAACGGTTCCTTTCGGGCGAGGTCTCGCTGCCGATCAGCGCGCGGACCTCCGGAGTGATCAGGCTGTCTGCCATGCGAAGCGCTCCCTGTGTGATTGCCAGATAGGATGATCGCCAGATAGGCGCAGGCGTGCGCCGCGTGCAGTTTAGCATACCCCGAATGCCATAGCCGGGTGTATCATGTGGGCCGGTCAAGATGTCACCCGGCGGTAGTTCTCCGGTCACGATAATGCAGCGTTTTCCGGCCGGATATCATGGAGAGGATGCGATGACCCTGAACGAGTTTATCGAAGACGCATTTAACACTGAACACGAGTACCTCATGGACGCCCTGAGAGACCTCACGCCTGAAGAGTTGATGTGGCGGGCCGGCCCTGATGCCAACCCCATCGGCTGGATCCTGTGGCACATGACCAGAGTGGAAGACATGTGGTTCCAGTTCTTCGTTCAGCGTCAGACCGAGATCTGGGAACGGGATGGCTGGAATGAGAAGTTCGGATTGCCCACCAGGGACAACGGCTTTGACCACACACTGGAGCAGGTGGCCAACTTTCCGGCCTATGATCTGTCTGAGATGTTGGCGTACGGAGAAGCGGTGCGAGCCGCGACATTGAGTTACTTGAAAACGGTTACTCCGGAGCAGATGAACGAGGTCCCGCGGGAGGCCCGGCCCGAGATGTCGGTGGGCCGAATATTTAGACAGGTTGTCGGCGAGATCTACCAGCACCAGGGCCACATCGCCTACCTGAAGGGACTGGCCCGGGCCGGGAAGTCATAGAGTAGGGTCTTAGGTGCATTCCAAACCAAAGTACGATCCAAGTTCCTTGACATAGGAAACCCCTGCGGGTAGCTTGAAATCACCCATTTCATCCCGGAACCGCGCCGGTTTTCCCGCAGGCGACCAGGGAACAGCCCAACGTTAACCTCACCGGCGCTTGAATAGCGATTTGAAAACAGCGGCAGGCATCCTCCGAAAATTCTTTCTCCAGCCCAAGCTCAGGATGTTCATGGGTCTGGCCATCGGCGCGGGCATCGGTATCGCCATGGTCCGGGATGTGGAATGGGGGTTACTCTCTGCCGCCTTCACCGATTTTCCGGTCCGTTACGGTCTGATATCTTTGGCGGTATTCTCCGCGGCCACAGCCATGCGGGCCTACCGTTGGCAGGTGTTGTTCATCGGCGACAAGGTGCCACTGCACCGGCTTCTGTTGGTGCAGAACGTTGGCATCGGCCTCAACAGCGTCTCCCCCGTC
>JADFPD010000073.1 GCA_022562475.1 Chloroflexota bacterium
GCGCTAGACTCACCCGGGCCAACCTGGCCGGCGCAGACCTGTCAGGAGCGGACCTGTCCGAAGCAGACCTCGGCCATGCCGGCCGAGCCGGCGTCAACCTGACCTCAGCCACCGTCGTCAACGTGAACCTCTTCTGGGCCGACCTGAAGGGTGCGATCTTGAAGGACGCCGTGCTGACTAATTGCCGCATGAACCGGGTAAACCTGATCGGAGCGGACCTTTCGGGAGCCGATTTCAGTCAGTCCAACATGATTGAAGCCGATCTGAGAAACACCAACATGACCAACGCCCGCTTCCGGTCCGCCAACATGAATGGCGCCGACCTGAGCCGGGCCGTCATGCCGGGCGCCGACTTCAACCTGGCCATGGTCCGGGACTCCATGTGGATCGCCACCGACGTCCGCGGGGCCAGCTTCAAGCAAGCGAGCCTGCACCGGTCGGACTTCACAATGGCCAAGTGGGACGACACCACCGATTTCCCCGACAAGTTCGACCCCGAAAACACCGGTCCCAAGGATGTGAGCGACTAACTCAGCTGCGTCTGTTGGGGTGTCGCCGCTATGCTAGAATTACCCGGGATTTAGACCTCTAGGAGACCGCGTGGCCGTCTTTCAGATCGTGGGAAATCAGTCCGGGGCCGGCAAGACGAGCCTGGCTGCGGCCTTACTGGTTAGAGCCAACGCGGCCGGGAAACAGGCCGCATACTACAAGCCGTTCTCGGATGGGCGCACCACGGACGCCGACGTTGCCTTTATCTCCGGGCTGCTCCAGTCCCTGGGTGGCCCTGCGGTGCCTGCTCCCGGTAATAGGTCCGAGGCTGGCGATTTAAGCAAGGCTCAGGCAGAGGTCTCCAGGCTTGAGTCCGAGACCGGCATCGTTGTCATTGAGGGCCCGGATGGATCGGCGCCCTACGCTATTGATTCCAAGGTTATTTTGGTGCACCGCTACTCCAAGGACGCCGTCGCGGCGTCCATAGCCAGCGCCGGTCCGGACCTGGCCGCCATCGTGGTAAACGCAGTCCCCATCCACCGCCGTGACGAAGCCGCCCGCGAACTGGCCGGCCAGTCCATCCCCGTGGCTGTCATTCCCGAGAGCCGGGGCATGCTCACGGTAACCGTGGAACAGTTAGCGGAGCACCTGGGCGGACAATGGGTGCTGGACCCGGTGAACATCGACGCACCGGTGGAGCGCTTCATGATCGGCGGCAATATCATGGACGAAGGCCCTACCTACTTCGGCCGCTACGTCAACCAGGCCGTCATCACCCGGGTGGAACGACCCGACATCCAGATGGCCTGCATGGGTGAGAAGACCTGCTGCCTGGTGTTAACCGGGCCAGGAGAGCCCTCTGAGTACATCAAAGCCGAGGCACTGCAGCGGGAAGTCCCATTGATCCAAGTGCGCACCAACACCCTGGACACCGTCGAGGCCCTGGCCGGCCTATTGGACAAGGCCGACGCCCGCACGGCCACAAAAGCCAGCCATTTCGCCGGACTGCTGGAGAAGTACATGGGCGCCGAGGCTTTGGAGCAACTGCTGAGTTAGGTTTCGCCCCTACCCTCAGATTCTTGACTGAGCGCGATATAAGGCTCTACAATAGACCTGTCCGCTCCATATCGGAGCCCAAAACAGCTCCGCTAACCGCCGGGGGGAGAATGATATGCCCGTAACCCAGGATGGCGTGAAAATGACGGTGACCGTCTCCGAGAAAGCCGCCGAGAAGATTAAGTACTTCGCCTTGAAAGACGGTATCGAAGAAAACGTGGGGGTCCGCGTGGCCGTCAAAGGCGGCGGTTGTTCCGGACTGACCTACGATCTCAAGATTACCGGCGACGTCACCGATACCGAAACAGAAAAGGTCGTCGAGCAACACGGCATCAAGGTTATCGTCGACAAGAAGAGCTACATCTACCTGGTCGGCACCGAGTTGGATTTCTCCGACGGACTGAACGGCAAGGGCTTCGTCTTCGAGAATCCCAACGCCAAGAAAGCCTGCGGCTGCGGCACCTCGTTTAGCGTATAGCAGCCCCACCTAGACCAATCGCAAGCGCCGCCTTGTTCACGCAAAAGCGGCGCTTGTTTATTTGAGCCCCGAGTCTCCTATTGGAGCGTCCAATGGCCCTGCAGGAATCCCCGCTACAGACCGGCGCAACGATCTTCGTTGAACGGCACGGCTATCAATTGCCGGCTATTTACTCCGACTTCGCCTCCGAATACGCGGCAGCCACGACCGCCGTGGGCATCCACGACGCCTCGTATATGGGCCGCTTGAAGGCGACCGGCGAAGACGGCTTGGACCTGCTGAACCGCCTGTCCACCAACAAGGTAGTGGACCTGGGCGCCGGCGAGGGAGCGGTCACCGTCCTCACCACCGACCGCGGCCGGATCATCGATGTGCTGGGCGTTGTGAACCAAGGCGATCATGTGATCTTGCTGACTAGTCCCCGCCGGCAACAGGCGGTCATCGAGTGGCTGGATAAATACACCATCATGGAAGACCTCACGGTCGAGGACGTAACCTCTGAGACCGCCATGTTGGCCTTGGTAGGCCCGGACGCGGGAAAGATTCTGGGGCTGACTTCGGCCGAAATATCCCAAGACTCCCTGGCAGTCCATCCAGTCCAGTTGGGAGGGTTCGATGCCTTTGCGGTTGAACAACCCTTCGGAACTCTGTCGAGGTACTGGTTGATCAGCACACCTGATGCCGCCGCAGGGCTGTGGCAACACCTTACGGACAACGGGGCAACTCCCCTGGGCTCAACCGCCATGGACGCGCTGCGAGTGAACTTTGGGGTGCCTGAATACGGCCCGGAACTGGGGGAGCCCTACAACCCATTGGAAGCCGGCCTCATCGGCTCGGTGGACTTCACCAAGGGTTGCTACATCGGCCAAGAGGTCATTGCCCGGCTGGACAGCTACAAGAAGGTCCAAAAGTACTTGGTTTCGTTGCGATTCGATACGCAGGCGAGCGTCTCTCCGGGAGACGAGTTGTTGCAAGACGGAAAACCGGTGGGAACCATCACTTCCGTTGCCCCAGAGACCACAGATGGCGCTTTGAAGGGCCTTGGTTACGTCAAAGCGGCGATCGCCTCTCCAGGAGCGCGTTTGGACGTTGCCGGCCAAGGAGAAGGTTCGGTGGAGATCTTAGCTCTGGCCCAACCCTACGGCCCGGCCAAAGACTGAATCCCTAGTCGGCGGCCGGCCCTATCTTGCCGTCGGATGTAGCCGCCAGCAGCGCGGAGAAATCGTAGCCCCTCTTTCGCATCTCCTCGGAACCGCCCTCATTCCGGTCCAGGATGGAGACCACTTTCACCACCGTGCAGCCCACCTCTTCCGCCGCTTCGATGGCGTGGAAGAGCGACCCGCCCGTGGTGCAAACATCGTCCACGATGGCAACGTCGGTGCCCGGCGTTAATGGCCCCTCGATATTCTGTTTAGTGCCGTGGCTCTTGCTCTCTTTTCGAACGATGAAGGCCGGGATCGGACCCCCTTCCAGGTGGCTGGCCAGCGCCACGGCCGCGACGATGGGGTCGGCTCCCAGCGTGGTGCCCCCCACTGCTTTGGCGCCAGCCTGCCGCAGCAGCGGAATCAACGCTTGGGAGATGAGATGGGCGCCTTCAGGGTCCAGGCTCAGCAGCCTTCCGTCGAAGTAATAACTGCTCTTTTTGCCCGATGTGAGCGTGAAGTCGCCATATTTGATGGCGCCCCGCTCCAACGCCAAGGCCAAGAGCCGGTCCACTATCTCGCTCAAATCGCCGCCCTCCCTTCCCGTTCTGTCAGATAAAATCCCTGCTCGCGGATATACCCGCCAACCGCATCCGGGACCTGCCCGGTCAGCGGTTCACCCGTCGAGGCCCGGCGCCGCAATTCGGTGCCGCTTACGTCCACCAACGGCGCCGTTATAACCTGCACCTTGCCTTCGGCCTCCGGTACCCGGCTGTAGAATCCAGGCCAATCAAAGTCCTCTTCTCCGGGCCGGTCCAACACCAACAACCGGCACAGCCCCAACACTCGCTCCGGGTCCTTCCACCGGTCTAGATGGCCCAGAACATCAATGCCCAATATGAAGAACAGGTCCGCCGTAGGCCCCAGCTTAGCCGATAGTTCCACCAGGGTGTCAACGCTGTAGGTGGGGCCGGGCCGTTGGGCTTCGATGTCGCAGACTTGGAATTTTGGGCGGTCTTCGATGGCCAGCCGCACCATCTCCAAGCGATGATCGACCGATGCCAAAGGCTCCGCCTGCTTGAGCCTGGGTTGCCCGGCCGGGATGAACAGCACACGGTCCAGCGCCGCCTGGTTCATGGCGGCATCCGCGATACTCAGGTGGCCCAGATGCACCGGGTCGAAGGTCCCGCCCAGAATGCCGACGTTCACGGCTAGTGGCTACTCAGAACCATGTGAGCTCAACTTTCCCGAACCGGATCGTATCGCCGGCTTCAATACCGGCGTCGATCAAGCGGTCGGCCAGGCCGGTCTTCCGCATCTCCCGCCATAATTGCAGCAAGACCCGTTGGTCCCGGGTGTCGGCCATGGCCGTGAGGCGTTCCATCATCTCGGATTCCACCACATAGACCCCATCCGGGGCCCGCCGGACCGATTCTTTGCCGGAGGACCTCTGCGGGCGGAAACGCATGGGCTCCGGTTCCGGGCCCTCTTCTACCTCTTCCTTGGGCAACTCGGCCAACGCTCCAACGATGTTCCCCAGCAGCGTGTCCACGCCCTCGCCGGTGGCGGCTGAGATGAAATGCACGCTGGAACCCCTATCGCCGATGGCCTCCAGCAGCCGCGCAGTCACCTCTTCTTGCGCCTCCCGCACCTCGGTCACATCCAGTTTGTTTACCACGACTAACTGGGGCTTTTCAGCCATCCCCGGACTAAACTGGGCCAATTCCTGATTGATCATCCGGTAGTCATCCACGGGGTCTTCGGAGAGGCCGTCCAGCATATGAACGTATAGCCTCGCTCTCTCCGCATGCCGTAGGAACTCGTGACCCAGTCCGATTCCGTCGTGCGCGCCTTCAAGCAACCCCGGAATCTCCATCATCACGAAATCATTCTGGCCGATCTTGACCACACCCAGGACCGGCTCTACCGTTGTGAATGGATAGTCCGCCACCTTGGCTTTTGCGGCAGAGCACATCGAGATCAAGGTCGATTTCCCCGCATTAGGTTTGGCTAGCAAACCAACATCCGCAAGCAGCTTCAGTTCCAAGAAAAGGACAACTTTTTCTCCCTTTTCACCCCGCTGCGCCAATACGGGTTGCTGATTGGTCGGCGTGGCAAACCTGGCGTTTCCCCAACCGCCGCGCCCGCCCACAGCAACCAACCTGGGAGCCGAACTCGTAATATCGTCGAGATACTCTTTCTCGCCGTCCTCGGTCATACGATAGACCACGGTTCCCAGGGGAACAGGGATATGCTTATCATCGCCATTAGCGCCACGACGATTCTTGCCTTTTCCGTGGGCCCCATGGACCACATAGATGGTGCTATTGAACTTGATATGGAGCAGCGTGTTTATCGAAGAATCCCCAAACAGATAGGCGCTTCCCCCATCGCCCCCATCGCCACCGTTCGGTCCGCCTTTCGGACGGTATTTTTCGCGCAGAAAGCTGCTGCACCCATTTCCACCAGAGCCAGCGTTAATATTTAATCTAACGGTATCAATCATTGCTATTGTTTTAAGAGAAAGTAACAGAAGTAATAAGCGAGTGGATTCCGAGGATAGTTACGTGTACTGGTGCCTGGAACTACGTTGATGAAATTTATTTTATCATGGAGAGACGGTGCTATCGGGTTGATAAACCTGTGTCAGTAAGTGAACGGAGATGCCAGTACTGTGGTTGCGATCGAAGGTAAAATTTTACTCGGTCCCATTAGCCAAGGCTAAAGCCGAGATTGGCTAAGGTTATCCACCGTAAACGGAGTATTGTCCACCGACGGTAGTGGTATCCTGATTTCACCGCGTGGCGATAGCGCGATGGACCAAAATGCTGTTTGCAAATAGGACATTGCTGGGGTTAGCGGGGCTTCTGGGCATCGTGGCGGTAGCCTGCTCCAGCCCGGCCAGCACGGCTGTTTTAGAAGCCGGCCAGCAACTAGAAACCGATATCGGCGGAGAGGTCGGGCAGGTGGACCGCATAGCTTACGTCAGTCCCAACGGCAACCTATTCACCGTGGACCCTGATGGGGGCGACATCGCCCAGCTCACGGGGGGATTACAGGCTGGAGAGAACTCCCCCGGCTTGGGCTCCCAAGGCGGCGTCCAGGCCCAGCCGTTAAGGTTGAATGAATATTATACCTGGCCCACGTGGTCCGCTGACGGGACGAAAATCGCGGCATCCCGCGTGGTGGTGGGAGAAGACGGGACCGAGATAACCGTGCAAGTCATGGACGCGCGCACCGGCCGCAGTGAGACCGTCTACGAGAACAGCCATCCAGGTCTGGTTGCGGACGGCGCGCCCCATTACATCTACTGGGCTCCGACGGGAGACGAACTGTCGTTCTTGGCATCCACGCCGGATGGACTTTCGTTGTTCGTTTGGGACGGCACGCCGGGTAAAGCCGCCGCTGTGATCGATGAGGGTGGGCCTCTGTATTATCAGTGGTCAAAAGACGGTGGCGCGATGGTCCTCCACATCGGGCCGGAGATGGTTTGGGCCAGACCCCCAACCGGAGGCGCTTCCCGTCAGTCGATTCGGCCGGCCGGCAATTTTCGTGTCCCAGCGATCTCGCCGGACGGGGCCAGTTTGGCCTACGTGGACCAGGTCGACGGGGTCATGGGTCTGTACGTTGCCCCAACAAGCGACCTTGATCAGGCACGCAAGATCATTGACGTGGGTTCACCATCGGCATTCATATGGTCGCCTGACGGCACTCAGATCGCGGTGGCGGACCAGTCCACCGTTGGGGCTCCCATCTATGACCGGCTGATGTTGGTGCCGGCGGAAGGCGGGCCGGTGACCACGCTCTCATCCGGGCGGTCATCCGATGATGTGTGGGCCTTCTTTTGGGCGCCTACCGGTGACAAGCTGGCCTGGGTGTCAGTCAATGCAGCGGAACAGGAGTTGGAATGGGTGGTCTCGCCCAGCGACGGTTCCGGCGCCAAGAGGCTTTTCAGTTTTCGGCCATCCGCCGAAGTTTTCATCATGCTGAGTTTCTTTGACCAATATGCTTATTCCCACTCGCCGTGGTCGCCCGACGGCAAGTTTTTAGTCGTGGCTGGGTCGAAGGGGGAGGCAGCACGCCGGAGTAATGGCCGGACCCCCACCGGCGACCGGATCTACGTATTGGACGCCGAAGGGTCCGCTGAACCCCGGGACCTGGGAGCGGGAGTTCTGGCCGTTTGGTCGTGGAACTGAAACCCAAGGTCCTGACAGCCGCCCTTTTGGCCGTGGGCTTGTTGGCCGCATGCGGGACGGACACGGCGACTCAACCGCCGAACGGGACATTGGAGATAGACCCGGGGCCGGCCATGCGCCAGGCGGTGGTCCAATTGCTGGCCCTGGAATCGGCGTCATTCATCCTGGACCACCTCGAAGGCAGCACTGTTTTGGTTCCTGGAATATTGATGACCAAGGTCTCGGGCGAGGTCTCCATCCCGGACCGGTTCCGGGTGACTGTTGAAGCCGAGTCCGAATTTCCCAAGTCATATATCGAGATCAGTATCATCACCATCGACGATACGGCCTATATGACCGACATATTCACCGGACGCTGGAATCAGATAGCAGTGGACTCCCTGCCCTTCAATCTCACCGGCCTGGGCCAAACGCTGGCCGACATCGTGGACGCCGTGCAGAGGCCTCGGGTGGTTGGAGAAGAACGGCTGAACGGCGTGGACACCCTCCATATCAAGGGCGAGATCGCCTCCCAGGACCTATCTGAGTTGGTTCCCGGAGCCGGGGAGGGGTTTCCCGTCGGACTCGAGCTGTGGCTGGGCCAAAGTCAGGGCCTGCTGCGGCAGGTCCACATCGTCGGCCGGGTGGTCCCCACCGATGCGCCGAACACGGTCCGTGAACTGGTCCTGGAAGATATCAACCAGCCGGTGAAGATCGAACCTCCCATCGACGCTCCGGGGTGACGTTCTATCCCATGCTGGGAAAAGACCGGACACTACCCACCCCGTTCGTTTTGGCGGTCATCGGCCTTGGGGCATTCATCACGGCGTTGGACCAGACGGTGGTCGTAACCGCGCTGCCCAGCGTGATGCTGGACCTGAAAGTTCCCATCGTCGAGCTGGACCGGGTCTCATGGATCATAACCGCCTACCTATTGGGATATACGGTGGCCATGCCCTTGATCGGACGCCTGGGCGACGTCTATGGCTATCCTCGGGTCTATCAGGCCTCACTGGTGGTATTTTGCATCGGGACCAGCTTGGTGGCCGTCTCAACGAGCCTAGAGTGGATGGTGGGCGCCAGGGTCATCCAGGCCGTGGGCGGCGGGGCAACGGTCCCCATTGGCATGGCTTTGGCGACCACGTTGGTCCCCAGGGGCCAGAGGGGACTTGCCCTGGGGATAGTGGGGGCCTCGGCGGAGGCCGGCTCCATGCTGGGCCCGGCCTACGGGGGAGCGATAGTCGAGGCCCTGAGTTGGCGCTGGATCTTCTGGCTAAACGTTCCCCAGAGCGCGGTTATCTTCATGGCGCTTTTCTGGCTACCCAATCGCCGGGAACTGGGGAGGAGAGTGGACTACATGGGCGGCGTGGTCTTGGTTGGCGCCCTCTTGGCCGTCTCATTGGCCCTGTCCCGAACCAGCCTTTTCACCTTCGATTCGCCTTATCCGTTCCTGCTGGCCGCTGTGGGAGTGGGCCTCCTCGCGCTTCTGGTTTTGGTGGAAGCCAAGACGTTCCAGCCTTTGCTTGCTCCGGCGTTGTTCCGGTCGTGGGCGTTCCTGACATCCAACCTGACCCAGGTGTTGGTGGGAGTGGCGTTGATCATAGCCATGGTCACGGTGCCGCTGATGGCGAACACCGTGATGGGCAAGTCACCTTTCACTGGGGCGCTCTGGCTGCTGCGGTTGACGGGCGTCATCCCTCTGGGCGCCGTGGCCGGCGGATTATTGGTGTCCCGGCTGGGCTCGAGTCCTCTGACGGTCGCCGGACTGGGTTTGGTGGCTGTTGGGATGTTCTTGGCCAGCGGTTGGGAGTTGGGCGTCGCCGACCCCGAGTTGACGGTCCATCTGCTGATCGCGGGGTTCGGGTTCGGCCTGGTGATAGCGCCCATCACCGTGCATGCTTTGGATTCGGCGAGCGAGGACTACCGTGGCACTGCGGCGTCTCTGGTAGTGGTGTCGCGGATGATGGGGATGACGTTGGGACTGGCGGCCCTCTCGGCTTGGGGGGTGCAGCATTTTCAGGCGCTGACGGCTGGACTGGAATTCCCCTTGCCGCTGTCGGGAGAGGCCGCCGGCATCTTTGAGGCCCGCGCCGCGGAGTACTCGGCCAGCGTCAACGCTGCAGGGCTCGAGCTATTTCAGAGGTTCTTTTTGGCCGCTTCAATCATGTCATTGGTGGCGATCGCGCCTGCGTTGGGCATGAGGCGCGGGATCCGGACCTAACTGTTCACGCCCGAAATTTTCTAGTCCCGGCTCGAGCATCGAGGAAGGGGAGCGCTATAAGGGAAAGGCGTTGTCAAGCATCGCCACCTGATCTGTGGTCAGCGACCAACCCGAGGCCGCGCAATTTTCGATCGTCCTCTCCACGCTGTTGGTCTTGGGAATCACGATCATGTTGGGCCGTGACAGGCACCAATTCAGCGCTACCTGGGCCGGTGTTTTCCCAACTTCCTTGGCCAATTGTTCCAGCACAGACCCCCGTCTGTCCGGCAAGAACCTGGACCGGCCCGCAAGAGAGCCATCGGCCAGGGGTGTGAAGGCGATGATTGTGATGTCGTTGTCCGCGCAATAGGGGACCAAGTCGCGCTCTATCTGACGATTTTTCAGGTTATAAAGCACCTGGTTGGAGACCAACGGGTTCTTGGTCATGGCTTGCTGGGCCTCTTTCATCTCAGCCACCGAGAAATTGCTGACGCCGATGTGGCGGACCATTCCCCGCTCCACCAGTTCCTCCATGGCGCCCATGGTCTCGGCGATGGGGACCGACCTGTTGGACCAATGGATCTGGTAGAGGTCGATAACGTCGCCGTCCAGGAGGCGAAGGCTGTTCTCGGCGGCCCGCAACACGGCGTCGTGGCGTAGGTTGCTGCCCAGGACCTTGGTGGCGAGGAAGACTTTGTCGCGCCGGTCTTTGATCGCCGCGCCCACCGCGTCTTCGGTCCGGTACATCTCGGCGGTGTCGATCAAATTGGCGCCCAGTTCGATGCCTTTGTGCAGCGGTCCCGGCCCGCCCTTATATTTCCAGGTGCCCAGGCCGATCTCGGACACCATCTCTCCCGTGCTGCCCAGTTCCCGATATTCCAAGTTGCCATCCCCGTAATCCGGATTAGCGGATGCGCCATTGCCGCCTGCTATGGTATACCAGAAGACGTAATTTACAGCCGAAAGAACATTGCGAGATTATTCCAGCGAGGTGCAACCATGGAGTTCGAAGAGGTACGGCCCCATTTCGAGAATAACCACCGGGGCGTGATCACCACGTTCCAGGCCAACGGCGCGGCCCATTCCAGTATCGTGGTCTGCGGGGCCTACCAGGGGAACGCGGCGTTCGTGATCGTGTATGGGAGCTCCGCCAAGGTCCGCAACCTGAGGAAAGACGCCCGGTGCACGGTGATGTCCGTATCCGACAACTGGCGTACCTGCGCCATCGTTGAAGGCCAAGCTACCCTAATGGACTACCGGAACACGGACCCCGAGAAGATGCGGGTGGAGCTCCGTGAGGTCTTCAGGGCCTGCGGCGACAAAGACCACTCCGACTGGGAAGAGTACGACCAAGCCATGGTCAAACAAGACGCAGTGATAGTGCTGGTCAAGCCTGAGCGTGTTTATGGGAAGTTGGCGTAGAAGTGGTTATTCCTGGTGGTCTACGTATAAACACCGAATCGAATCTCGGCTGATGTGCACCGACCTACCCAGGTGGATAGCCGCTGGCAAAACTCGGGAAGAAACAGAGAGCTTTGTCCGCGAAGCGACGGCGGTTCATCTAGAAAGGTCCCGCTAGTCCAATGAGGCTATCCTAAAGCGAGGAACCTGGACTGAAATGGCAATAGTTCCAGCTTAGCTTGCGGAAGCAGCGGGCCACACCCAGAGTGATTATGGTTGCTAGCGAATTGGTGTATTTGGTAAAGCAATCGAGGGATATCTGCCATACACGGTCAGCCGTGTTAAAATCTGGGGGATGGAACAGTCAAGTGCTTGGTGGGATTGGATTGGTGTTGCCGCCTTCGTTATCGGTGTGGTGGCATTGGTAATGGCGTTTCCGCCCTTAATTCAAGCTATCTTCGGCAGACCTCGAATCAAAGTGTCATTTACCTCCAGCGAAAAGAGACCCCAAAATCGAATTCTAGAGTGTGGAATATCAAATACGCCGATTACCAAAGGCGTATTGAATCTATTTCGAATAGATAGACAGGCCGCCGAAGACCTGTGGGCACCATTTGACATTATTGAAAGCCACGAAGGGGGAAAAGTCTTTGACGCGGTCCCAGTGATAAATACACATACGGGGGTTACGGCACAAAGGGTACGTCTTGCTGCCTCATCTATTCCAAGCACATTTGGTGTAGCGGTTGTTGACCTAGAAGCCCAGATCGTTTATGCGGGTTTGGAAAAATCAACTGAAACAATGCTGAAACCAGGTCTATACAATGTGAATGTGACGGTCGTAAATGGTGGTAAAAAACAGTCACCGGTAAACCAACAAATGGTGGTACAACGATCAGAGCCATATGCCTATTGGGTTAATTCCTGATAAACATTCTTCTAAAAGCAAGTAACTTTATGGGTCTGCGCCGAATCATCCAAGGATTACCCCGATTGTTAAACCGCCGTCCTAGTTCATCTAGATAGATGTATAAATGGTTGACCGAGATCTAGTGGTAGGAACCGATGATTGATCCGTTCAAGAGACTCATAACATTCTCCACGGCGTTAGTATGATGTATACAGTAACGAATCAATCATGCGGAAGCGGTTACGAACCCAAAGTTTCGGGTGAGTCCATATTACACACAAGCCTAGTCTCGAGGCGAATGCAGAACGCGGTCCGACGTCGTCTCGGCGAACAAGACCGGCCGCAAAGGATTTGGTTAGTCTGGTAAACCCGATCTTCCCAAAATCAGCGCCGCATCCGCCAGACAGACCAACTCGCCCCGCTGGTTGATACCTTTTACCCGGCACTCCAATAGATTTTTCCCGCCCTCTTCGCTCTTGCCCGTTATCTCACCCTGGAATATGACCGTATCGCCGCCACGGAAGGGCGTGATGGCTCGCATCAGTAAACTGCCGCCCGAGTAGAATCTACTGGCTGGGAATGAAAGTCCCAGCAATTGGTCCACGTAGGACATGGTGGCGGGACCCGAGTTGGTGGTGCTGCCGAAGATGTTCTGCTTGGCGAACTCCTCATCGGTGTGAATGTTGCTGTCGTTGGGCCGGCCGGCCAACCGGAAATCGTTCTTGCGGTTCATAATCTCCTGACTCTCGGTGATGGCCAACTCGCCCAATGCGTCTCCAACCGACGCTTGGTCGAAATCCAACGGTCCGTGGGAGACCGGCTGAGGCGCTGCTTCCGGAGACTCGTCGCCCTTAGCCGGAACTTCCCGCTGCCCTTTGGCGTATTCGAAGATGCAGGTGTAGTCGTATTCGGCGGCCAACTCGCCCCGCTGGTTGACGGCTTCCACCCGGAAAGTGACGAACTTGCTGCCCCGGCGCTCGTACTTCTCCAGCACCCGCCGCCGCCCCGTGATGGTGTCCCCGGCGGCTACCGGGAGGAACCACCGGACTGCGCACTTGGCGAACGGGGTCTGGCTCCGGGCCGTCTTCGATACTTCAAAGGCGACGAAGCCGTTGGCCTCGGCGATCTCCTCGCGGAGCAATGGCGCATAATTCAGGACCATGGTGGGCATGGCCAAAAGACCACTGTTGCCCGGCTGGTATTCGGGAGAATAGTTCAGAGCCAACCGGGCATACTCGGCGATGTTCTCAGCCGTGATTTCAACCAGCGTCTCGTTTCCGACCTGACCCGGCTCCACCATGTCAAAGGTCCATAGTTTTTCCTGCTGGCCTACCATGGGTTAGTTCGCTCCCACCGGATACGATTGCTTTAGACATCATTTTACCGCACGGGAAAGTCGACGGCGCTGTTCGGCGGAACGGTGAAATGGAACACTCTTTCGCGCGGTGAAAGTGAGCGTGATTCATGATTCCGATGGGGTGAAAAATCCAGGGATATAGTTAACACGGATCTTGGTATACGTCTTCTCGTAAGCCAACACGGTGAATAATCATTTCATCCAGATCCCCGGAAAAAGAATAGATGATACGGTAGCGTCCTGCTCTCCGCCTATAAAATCTGCCGAGGGGTTCACTCAAAAGCACGTGATGCACGGTGCCTCGGTTTTCCCAAAGCCGGTCGATTGCGGACCTAAGGCGAGGGACGGCATGCTGAGGCACCAAAACAAGAGCATCGGGGTCGAAGAATAATCCCATTGCCAAGATTGCTAATCGTCGAATCGCTGCCAGAATTCCTCTGACGACAGCAGTAAATCTTTGGGTTTACTCTTAGATTCCAGTAGTAAATCTCGGACCTCTGGCCTTAATTCTAGCCCTTCGTCAAGATTAGGCAATTGCTCTTTGAGTTCCTCAGTTATGATTGTGAGCTGTTCAACCTTTTGTCTTAACGCAGGAATTTCCGCCAGGCTGGTGGTTCTGGCCGACAGGATATATTCAACCTGATCTTCCGGGAAATCATCTTGGTCTTGATGACAACCGGCATAGCCTTGATTCGGCTCGACAGGCTCGTCAAGGCGATCAAATGTCACGGTAAAAAAAGGCTGGTTCAGCGTTATGTTCATGGGTTCAGGCCCGATGTTTTGTAAAGTTACGGTCAGATGGCCTCTCCAGCCTGGATCGAGGTGTGGTCCGCCAAAACACTGGAGGCCCTTTCTCACGAATTCTGACTGGATTCCAAAGCTGTTGCTGCATAGATCCAAGGGAATCACGATGCGTTCTTTGGACATTACAGCAACCATTTGACCCGTCTGGATAGCATAGCTAGGTTGTTGTTCGTTCAGCTCCATCCGTTTGCCTAGTTCGTTAGGCCCCAGGGGGCTCGCCAGGATTTTTGCTCCAAGGCGTAGATCATATGAGGCAGGCTGCACCAGGCCTTTTTCGAAGGGATCGATGATTAAGTGACCTTCATTAACGAACCGCCTAATTTGGCTACCATTCAAAGTGCCCATATGCTACCTTCTTTGTTGACACAAACAAAACCAGGGTGTAATCTGTTATCGGTTCACACCCTAATATCGTTTGCTCGAACCTATTGCAGTAGGCACGGGCGTTAGGTTTTAGGCAATCCTGGCGACATATTAATAGGTATACTGCCCTTAAGTCAAATATGATTTAAGGGCAGATTTTAATTTTGGCAACTACTCTGAAAAAGCAACATGATTCGGCAGCTACGGCCCACCCTGTGGCAACGGGTCCCGATCAAACAAATGGGAGTGTGGCCCTCCATTCGAGTTCGGTGATACGGAGGTGAATCACGCCCGCCGAATCAACTATTCCCCAATGAGCTTGTGGGGCTTCTTCAACACCTGATGATATCCGCGGCGTAGCGAATAACGAATAAATCAGGTCCGGCGCTTTGAATATTCGGTAGAGAATAGTAGTTGGTACACATTACGGGGTGAAGCCTACGTCGTAGAGAGGGTCATAACTCAGGAGCATAGGAAATCATGAACAATCCGGGTACGTCTTGAAAATCCTTGCGGTTGTGGGTCAAGATGGGGCATCCATATGCTAATGCACAAGCCGCTGTCCAGGCATCATTAACTGGAAATCGCCTCCCTGGAATCGCTGTTTGAATACTAGCCCATTGTTCGGCTACTGTTTCATCATAAGGAAGGATGAGAAATTTTCTTAAATCTGATTTTAATTTCGATACATTCGCGGGAGACCAATTACTTTTGAAAGCCCATTGGTACAACTCTGCGACAGTAGAAAATGAAAGGGCAGGGATAGTCTTTGACAGATGTTGTAGGTAGGGAGTCGCCTCGGGACGATTTCTTCGCATATAGGAAAACACGTCAGTATCGACAAGTATGACTTGCGACACTTGAGAAGCGGCCATTATTCCGGCTTTGGCGATTTATGAAGTGAGCTCAGAAATTCTTCGAAATTGTCATCGTCCGGCCATCCCCCAAGCAATGTAGTCGGGTCATCGATTGGAATTTTCCCTTGGGCGATTACATGTAGAAATTCTGGCTTGATTTTTCGCCCCAGTTCGGTAGCGGGGGATTGCATTTCGAGTTCCTCAATTTTCGCGGTGAGATTCGCAATCTGTTCTCTTAGCGTAGGGATTTCCGCTAAGCTAGTGGTCCTAGCCGATAGGATATATTTAACCTGATCTTCCGGAAAATCATCTTGGTAATGGCGTTCTCCGCCATAGCCATTATTTGGCTCAACCGGTTCGTCAAGACGATCAAAAGTGACCGTGAAAAACGGCTGATTAAGCATGATTTCCATCGGTTCCGGCCCGATGTTGAGCAACGTCACAATCAAATGACCTCTCCAATCTGGGTCGAGGTGTAGTCCGCCATAACTCTGGAGACCCTTCCTGGCAAATTCGGAGCGAATCCCAAAGCTGTTGCTGCACATATCCAAGGGAATCACCATGCTTTCTTTTGACATTACAGCAACCATTTGACCCGTTTGGACAGCATATCTAGGATTCCGTTCGGTCAGCTCGATCCGTTCGCCCAGCATGCCAGGCCCTAAGGGACTCGCTAGGACCCTTGGGCCTAGCCGGAGGTCATAGGAGGCAGGCTGCACTAGGCGGTCTTCGAAGGGATCGATAATCAAGTGGCCGTAGATGACGGAATTCCTGATTTGGCTGCCGTTCAATACGCCCATCCAATACCTCCGCAGCCCCTGTCTCGATTTGACACAAACAGAATAGGGGTGTAAACCTAATTACGGTTTACACCCTAATTTCGTTTGCTCGGACCTATAGCAGTAGGTACGGGCGGTATGTTTTAGGCAGTCCTAACCTGATGATAAGCAGTTAACCGCCTCAAAGTCAATGATGACTTTGAGGCGGTTTTATATTATGCAGCTACTCTAAAAAATCGACAGATCTAATAGCTATAGCCCGAGTTACGGCAACGGGTTCGAACGAAAAGGATAGGATAGTAGCCCAACATCGGAGTTTGGTGATATGCGTCCGATCAAGGCGGTCGCCCTGCTATTCGCCAATGAGCGTACGGGCCTTCTTCAACACCGCGATCGCTTCTTCAGTGATCTCCCGCACGATATCGGCGGCCGGTTGGACCCGCTTTATCAGGCCGACGCCCTGTCCGGCCCAGTTGGAGAGTCCTTCTAAGTCGCCTGTCACACCCGAATATGGAGCGATCGACGAGTAGCGCTCCACCGGCTCACCGTCGGCCCCTTTTGCGATAACCTCGCCTTCACCAGGCCGCTGCCCAACTTCAGGGCTGCCTGCTGCTTCCCACTTCTCGATGGTGCTGTTGCGTAGGGCTCTGGCTGTAACTTCCCAACCCCGGTTGAAAACTTTGGAAGACATGAGAGTGTCGGTTTCCGAGGCATTGATGATTCGCTCTTTATAGGAGGAATCAACGGTCGCTTCCTCGCTGGCCACGAACCGTGTCCCCATCCACACGCCATCCGCTCCAAGCATCAGCGCCGCTGCCATACCCCTCCCATCGGCGATACTGCCTGCGGAGATCACGGGGACGGGAGCCACTGCGTCCACGACCATCGGCAACAAGGCCATCGTCGCGACGTTGCCCCGAACGTGGCCGCCCGCCTCCCAGCTTTGCGCAACGATGATGTCGACCCCTGCTTCCACGGCCCGCCGGGCATCTTCGGCGCTACCCACTGTATACGTCACCAAGACGCCCGCACCGTGAATCCGGTCAACGTATTCGAAAGGCTCGTCCCAATGGAATGAGACAACGTCCACCCCAGACTCGAGGCAAGCGTCCAGCCGGTCATCCGTGTCCTCTAAGCCACGCAAGATGAAGTTCCCGCCGAAGGGGCGGTCTGTCAGTTCGTGGGTCTCGCTGATCAGCCTACGCACCTCATCGGCATCCCGGCGGAGGAAGGCCAGCATTCCCAGGCCGCCGGCATTGGAAACCGCGGCCGCCATAGCCGGATTGGTCGCTCGCGCGATGGGGGCTTGCACGATGGGCGTGTCGATCTTCAATATGTCGCATAAAGGAGTCTGCAATGAGCCCATCAATCATCTCCAGGTTCTCCGGGTCGTAATTCCAATCAATCATACGAAGCGGGTCAAAATGTGTCTATATTGTGGAAATATTCACAACTATTCAGTCGATTTCGCTGAATCCATTTCCCTGGCCGCTCAGGTGGTGCGCCCGTGCCCAGCCATGCTATGTTAAGCGCCGCTGACAGTAACAACCAAGCGCGGGAACACCCCGCTGCGGAGGACGAGATGAAGGTAGGATTTATCGGACTGGGCACCATGGGCGGCAGCATGGCCTACAACGCCATGGACGGAGGCAACGAGTTGGTGGTCCACGACATCAACCCGGCGTCGGCCACCCGCCACCTGGAAGCCGGCGCGACGTGGGCCGACACCCCCAGAGAGGTGGCTGAGCAGTCGGAGATCGTGTTCACCTCGCTGCCCGGTCCCACCGAGGTCGAAGCAGTTGCCTTAGGCGAATCGGGAATCATGGAGGGAATGAGCGCCGGCAAGGTCTACTTCGACCTGAGCACCAGCACCCCGGGCATGATCCGGAAGATCCACGCCGAGGCCGCGGCCCGGGGGATCGACGTGCTGGACGCCCCCGTGAGCGGCGGCCCCAGGGGCGCCGCCAGCCGCAACTTGGCCATCAGGGTCGGCGGGGACAACGACGTATTCGAC
>JADFPD010000152.1 GCA_022562475.1 Chloroflexota bacterium
AGGCGCGGGGCAGCAACCGGTCTTTGGGCAGCACTTCGCTGACCACGCCCAGATCCAGCGCCTCCTGCGCCGAGAGGGTCTGGCCGGTCAGCAAGAAGTACCGGCCCCGGTTCGTGCCCAGGACCATGGGCCAGACAACGTGGACGCCGTCCCCCGGCACCACGCCGCGGGGGAAGTGGGGACCGTCCTGGAACGTGGCCGTCTCCGAAGCTATGACGATGTCGGACAGCACCGGTATCTCCGCGTGGATCAGCGCCGGGCCGTTGACCGCTCCGATGACCGGCACCTCGATGTCCAGCAGGTTCAGCAGCAACCGCTTACCCTCCCAGTAGGTCTTGTCCCAGTCCTTGGGCATTCTCCTGGAAGACCGGCCGGGTTCGAACTCGGCGCAATAATCCTCACCGGTCCCGGTGAGGATCACCGCCTTGTTCTCGACGTCGCTGCCGATGTCGGCGAAGGCATACCCCAATTCCCGGTGGGATGCCTCGCCCCAAAGCAGACTGCCGTCCCCTGAATGAAAGGTCACTTGAAGGATGCCCTCGGTGCGCTCGAACCGGACAGTTTCGTATTTGTTCGCGTATTCTTCCAATGCCACCATGATGGTTCCCTCCATAGACGATTAAGAAGTGAGTTCATCGAGGCCAATAAACTACCACATCGGCCCGCGCGGAACGTTTGACTGCGGTCCCGCCCGGCCCTAAACTGCCCTGCATCGACTCTTGAGGTTCCAACCGCAGACGGAGGGTCTGAATTGAAGTACGACGTGATAATCATCGGGGCCGGGTCGGCCGGCAGCGCCATCGCCAACCGGCTGTCGGAGGACTCAGACCGGTCGGTGCTGCTTTTGGAGGCCGGGCCTGACTACCCTGATTTTGAGAATTATCCCGACGACCTAAAATTTGGCTACGCGCCTGACGCATCGGCCATGGGCGCCCCCCACAACTGGTCTTTTGTGGGCACCGGCACTCCAGACCGCCACGACCTGCCGGTCCCTCGCGGCAAGGTGGT
Source organism: Chloroflexota bacterium (assembly GCA_022562475.1). Lineage (GTDB taxonomy): Bacteria > Chloroflexota > Dehalococcoidia > Lucifugimonadales > UBA3495 > UBA9611. Next base: position 1,009 of record JADFPD010000152.1, read on the forward strand.
GGGCGGTTCCAGCGCCATCAACGGCCAGGTGTTCCTGCGGGGGATACCAGAAGACTTTGAAAACTGGGCCGCCATGGGCAACGACCAATGGGATTTCCTGAAGGTGCTGCCCTATTACCGGAAGCAAGAGACCGACGCCGATATAAGAGACGACTTTCACGGCACCGAGGGCCCCATGCCGGTGCGCCGATTCAAGCAGAGCGAGTGGCTGCCTTTCCACCAAGCGTTCCATGACGCCCTGATCGAGAAGGGGTTTCCCTACGACCCGGACATGAACCACCCCGAGTCCCAAGGCGTGGGCCCCATTCCCATGAACAATCCCGATGGCGTGCGCATGAGCACCGGCCTGACCTACATCAACCTCAGCCGGCACCGCCTCAATCTGACCATCAAGCCCAACGTCCTGGTCCGCCGGGTCCTGTTCGACGGCAAAAAGGCCATCGGCGCCGAGGTGGAGAGCGGCGGAGAACGCTTCACGGTGGAGGCGGACCAGATCGTTCTCAGCGCCGGCGCCATCGCCTCACCCCATCTGCTGATGCTATCGGGAGTGGGACCGGCCGGCCAGTTGCAGCGACAAGGCATCCCAGTGGTCCACGAACTTCCGGGAGTGGGGCAAAATCTAAGAGACCACCCCATCGTGCCGGTGGTCTACAAGGTGAAACCCGGCCACCCCCAGGACCCGAAAGCGCCGCGCTACCAGTTGGCACTGCGCTACACCGCCTCCGGCTCCAAAGACCGGAACGACATGCAGATCCTGCCGTCTGCTTTCTCTTCGCCCATCGGCGCCTCCGACCCCTACGAGCAAGAGGGCGTCCGGTTCACCTGTGTCTTGGAGCTCGCCAACGGCTTTGGCGAGTTGACCCTGACTTCCAACGACCCGGCGGTCCAACCGCACCTGAACTACCGTTACTTGGAGGACCCCTGGGACCGGGAGCGGCTCCGGGAGGCCGTCCGGCTGGCCATGGACCTGGTTGACCACCCCGCGTACAAGGACATCATCAGCGAGCGCCTGCAGCCCACGGATGTCGACAACGAGTCCGACGACACCCTGGATGCATGGATGCTGCGTACCACGGTCAACACCACCCACATCTCCGGCACCTGCAAGCTAGGGCCGGCGTCGGACGAAAGCGCGGTGGTGGACCAGTACTGCCGGGTGCACGGTCTGGAGAACATCAGGGTGGCCGACGCATCAGTCATGCCGAACGTGGTGCGGGCCAACACCAACGCCACCACAATCATGATCGGAGAGCGGGTGGCCGACTGGATGAAAGAGGGTTAAAGCCCGTCGATAAAATCTGAGAGTTTAAATTACGGCGACCGGCTGATGGGATGTCCAGTTGTATAAGTCAGAAACTGTCGACCTGATTTCGCGCGCGGCAGATCCATCGGGCCCAAAATTCTCTTTTACAAATCTGATTTTTTCTTCCCACTTTGTATTTGGAGGTAAAAGTTCTCCAATTATTCGCTCCAGTTGCGGTCTTTGCCCGTCTCCAAATTCTACCGTTGGCTCGACGATCAATACCTTCAAGGAGAAGTTCTCGATCAGCGCCTGGCGGAACGATTCGTTGATGGCTGGGTCTCTGAACGAAAATCCGATAATCACACAAAGATGGGCACGAGAGAGGGATTCCCGCATATATTCGTATGCTGTTTTAAACGGGTCAATAACGGTCGAATCCGCTTTTACCTGTGTGGGATATATGAGCGACGCGCGAGAACTTACAATCTCGGTCGCAGCCATTCCGATTTTACTAATTACATCTGAATTTGCGTCGTCACGATACCAATTTGTGGACCCGTGTAATTTGAACAAAACCAAATTTATTTTGTTGTAATCCGATGTAAAATTGTCAAAATTAGTTCTGTTCCAAAGTAACCCTCTTTGTGTCGCATGGAAGCCGTCGGTCAATGTTACGAGGTCCAGAGCCGAATCTGCGAGGCTCTCAAACGCCCAATCGTAATTTGTTGTGAAGATGGGAATTACCTTTTGAGAACTCCCAAGTACATCTAGTAAAGGCTTGTAAAGTTCCAATGCTTCAGAGCCGTCTACATCTGAGTAATGTTCGACAATGACCGACTGAATATCGTTTCGTAATCGGGTAAACATATCGCGCCATTTTTGGTGATATTCTGCTACCCCAGTGGTTTCCGACAGGACCTTGAAAAGATCCGGAAGCAAATGGAGGTTATCGCACGTCAATATCATGTGGTCAAGGTAATCGAGTAATAATTCAGAATCGGTTGTTTCGACCTCGTAATAATTTCTTATGTGCTCGAAAAGAACGTTAAAGCCTTGACTTACGTCGGTTGCATTGACACCTATCCTATTTGTGATTGACCGCTCGAGCAACTGGGGAAGTATGTCCATGAAAGGACCCGTAGGCTTCATACCTAGGGGTGCCGATGCACCCGCTCCGGCAAACAAAAGGTAAGGTGAATTTGTTATTAGTTCGTTCAAATTACTTAGAGTAGAGTAGAGTTCGGATTAAAGGTTTGGAGGACAATATCCTATGCCGGAATCGCTAAATTAGGATATAAGATTGGACGCCGTATGCTAACAACTCTGGTCAAACACGAGATGCAGCTTTCAAGGAGATGAAGATAGACTAACCGAATCTTTGGATTGCGTCGATATCTGTGACTCTACCTAGAGCCCGTCGATAAAAGCCGAGAACAGGTCAGTGCCGTTCCAGTTGATCAGCACGTTCGGCCCCAGACCGTTGCTCCACACCTTGCCGCCGGCGGACCCATTGGTGGTGGAAATGTCGCCGGATTCCTGCATCAACTCGATGTGGGCCATCACCTCGGTGAACGCCAGGAAGAAATTCTGGGCTTCCACTTCGCGGTCTGAGAAATATTCCCGTGTAATGGTGACCAGGTCTTTGGGCCCGGATTTCATCACCTCGGTCAATTCGTGGCAGCGGTCCCGGTGGTGTTCCAGTATCTCGGTGGCACGCGAAACCCCGATCGGGTTGAACTGTCCTCTATGAAAGGCGCGGTGGGCCGGCAGCACTGTGATGTCGCCTTCCAACGTGGCCATCCGTTTCAAAGAAGTGAGCAGGGCCTTTAAGCCGTAGATCTCGTTCCCACCCTGGTAGGTGGATGGCAGGGTTGCTTTGAACGAGTTGTAACTCATCGCCACCGACGGATGGGGAGTGATCAGAGGCAGGATATGGTCGCCCGAGAACAACACCTGGTCGTATAGGATGCAAAGCTCGTCGGGGGAGTGGCCGGGGGTGTAGTAGAAAGTGAGTCCGCCGGCCTGGAGTTCATCGGTCACCGGATGGTCCAGGGTCAACTCACGGTTAAGTTTGCGGTGCTCCATTACCATGGACATGGTCTCGGAGTGCTCGAAGGCCTCGTACCCCTGGACCTCCCTGCGCCAGCCCATCTCCACGTCGCCGCGGTCGGCCTGAAGCATGAACCCGTAGATCTCGTGGGCCCACAGCTCCGCGCCGCTTTTGCGGATCACCGGCGGACAGCTACCGTCATGGTCCATGTGCCCGTGGCTGACCAAGATTCGGTCCACGTCGCTTAAGGAATGTCCCAGCTCTTCCAGCCCCTGTTCCAGATAACTCATCGAACCGTAACAGCCCGGATCGACCAGGGTCAGGTCATCGCCTTCGATCACGTAGCACCAGGTAGGCCCCAGTGTTGATTTCCATGACTGGGGCACGCCGATGGCTTTGATCACGGCCCCGGTGGATGTCGTGTATTTTACGAGAGTCCCGTTTCCTGAATCGTCGCCTTTCTTGATGATCTCGGTTTCTAGCATCGGTCCCTGTTTCGTGTTTCATAGCCCCTGGGTTGCCCGGCCGCCCGGCGGATCCTTGGTCACGGGCAAACGGGTAGGCGCTCGGTGTTCGGGGCACTGGGAATGGTAACATCTTGTCTCCGGTATAAAAAGCTGAGGAGATGATGTTATGGCCCAGTCGATAGGTATCGTCGGATGCGGGGCCATCGGCCAGGCGTTGATGCGGGCCGCAGACTCCGGCAAGTTGAACATGCCCGTGGCCGGTGT
>JADFPD010000153.1 GCA_022562475.1 Chloroflexota bacterium
CTTCGTTTGTGAGCGCGTAATATGGATTGTCAGCTACGACCACGTATGCAGTCATCTCCTGATGGACGTCGCATCTGATTTTCTTCAAGCCGGTCTTCTCGAGTTTGGTGGTCTTCCTTTTTATAAATTTAGGCATAGCAAAGTTATACAAGGTCTCCACACCGTTATAACCGTGAACGTTGTGCAAAATTGCATCGTTGTTAAAAAAAGTAAGTTCATTTCCCACCATGCTCACAGAAACACGTGGCCAATACGTTTTATTTTTCTGATCAATTGAGATAGGATCTGCTTGCCGTCACCGGCAACCAGGCCCTCCACTCCGTTGTTGCCGTTGGCGAAGATACCCACCGCCAACAGGCCCCAAAGTCCGGTAACGCCGTGCACCGATATTGCGCCAACCGGATCGTCGATTTTGAGGACCCGCTCGATCAATATCAATGACGCCATCATTATCGGCGCCGCGATCGCTCCAATCGCTACTGCTGACCACGGTTCGACGAAGGCTGCCCCGGCGGTGATCCCAACCAGTCCGGCCAATGCGCCGTTACACGCGATCAGGATGTCGGTCTTGCCGGTCTGGACCAGCCGAATGTATAGGGCGACGATCGAGCCGGTCGCGCCTGCCATCAGGGTATTGACGGCGTTCAGGCCGATGGAATCGCCGGTATTGATGTTGAACCCGAACCAGCCAAAGAACAGGATAAAGGTGCCGATGACCACGTAGCCTACGTTATGCCCGGAAATCACATTGGCAGAGCCGTCCGCGTTGAACTTCCCGATGCGCGGGCCGACGACCACCGCACCGGCCAGGGCCACGAAGCCGCCAACCGCGTGCACGACACCGGAACCGGCGTAATCCGCGGCCGCCGGCAGGTCGATCTTGTCCAAAGCCCCCAGCCAGCCGCCACCCCACACCCAGTGGCCATAGAGCGGGTAGATGATGGCGCCGATGATGAAGCTATAGGCCAGGTAGGCTTGGGTCTTGGTCCGCTCGGCCACCGCGCCGGCCACGATGGTGGCCGCAGTGCCGGCGAAGACCATTTGAAAGACGAAATCGACGTAGGTCTGGCCGTCGGCCCCGTCGGTCAGAAAGTAATTCGTGTTCCCCGCGATCCCGACTTGCGAAGTTCCCCACATCAGGGCGAAGCCGAAAGCCCAGAAGGAGAGTGACGCGATGGCGAAGTCCATGAAGCTCTTGGTCATGTAGTTGGTGGTGTTCTTGGCGCGAATCAGTCCAGCGCCCAGGAAGGCGAACCCGGCCTGCATGAAGAACACCAGAAAGGCGCCCAACATCCAGATGATGTTGGCGCTCTGGTTCAGTTTGTCTGCATCCGAAGTTATGTCCTGGGCGAAGGCCACGCTGTACCCGGTTATCATCGCGACCGACACCAACCCGGCAACGGCGAAGGGCAATGACCGCCGCAAAATCCGTGCGCCATTGGATTGCGGCGCAGTATCGACTAACATTCTTAACTCCTTCTCACCGATGATTGATTTCGAAAGTTAGTCTAAAGACCGGATATTTCCAACGAGTTTCGAAGTTGTTACGCGATTGTTTCCAATTTATTAACAATTTATTACGAATATGTTACATATTGGTTACGAAAACCGCCTGTCCAGTACAGCCGTTCACCGGAAGGGCGGGTCTAACGTAGCCAACCGGCAAAAAAGAAGGACTGCGTTTCCGCAGCCCTTCTCGTGAATCCGAAGAACCGGTGGTTGAGACTTAACTTTGCGTTACTTCTCTATGGGAGCGCCGACGATGCTGCCCCATTCGGTCCAGGAGCCATCGTAGTTGCGGACGTTGCTGTGTCCCAGCAGCTGGGTCAGAACGAACCAGGTGTGGGACGACCGCTCGCCGATCCGGCAGTAAGCGATGGTCTCCTTGCTGCCATCGATCCCCTTGCCGCCGTAGAGGGTCTGCAGATCATCAGCCGACTTGAACGTCCCGTCTTCCGCCACGGCCTGGCCCCAGGGTATGTTGGCCGCGCCGGGGATGTGGCCGCCGCGTTGGGCGCCTTCCTGGGGCAGGTTCTCGGGCGCCAATAGTTCGCCGCTGTACTCGGCGGGCGCCCGGACATCGACCAGCGAGATATTTCCCGCGCCGACCTTGCTCAAGACCTGGTCCCGGTAGGCCCGGATGTCCTCGTTGGGCGCCTTGGCGGTGTAGGATTTGGAGCCGTGGCTGACCGCGTCGGTGGTCAAGGGCTTGCCCTCGGCATCCCACTTGGCCCGGCCGCCGTTCATCAATTTGACTTCGCCGTGGCCGTAGTACTTCATCTGCCAGAAGGCCCAGGCGGCGAACCAGTTGTTGTTGTCGCCGTAGAGAATGACTGTGGTGTTGTTGTCGATCCCGGCGGAACCCAGAAGACTCTCCATGCCCTCCTTGCTGACCAGGTCACGTCTGAGGGTCTGCTGGAGTTGGGAATGCCAGTTCCAGCCAACCGCGCCGGCGATATGGCCGCTATCGTAGGCAGACGTATCGACGTCGACCTCCACCAGCCTCACGTTGGCGTCTGAGCCGTGTTCGGCCACCCAATCGGTGCTAACCAGTGATTCGGGATGTGCGTACTCTGCCATGACTCCCCTCCTATTTGTTATTATTCAGGTGTTTCTGAAACGATGTGACCGAACTGCCCGCGGTCATATGCGGGGCCGTCGATCCATTTCATCCTTTGATGCGTATCAATCAGCGAAGATTCGGTGCTTTATCAGAGGGATAGATTCTATAATAAGATAGGTGATTTCGCATCCCCCGGTGGGCCTGGAGCATCCACATATAAAACGGGGTTGAAATCAACCGTTGATACGTGCCGTGGAACTGTCGCGCACCTGGCGGGCAATTTTTGCATTATCAGGCTCATTCCGATAATATAAGATTAGGTTAACTCTAGGGTTTGGAATCGGGGAATTAAGAGGTAACGATGGGTAATAACCGGTGGCTACGCAACAGTTTCGTGTACCTGATGATCATCATCGGGGTAATCGTGATCTTCTACACATTGTTGCCCAGCTTCGGCGCCCGTAGTGAAGAGCCGCTAACCACGGTGGTAGCAATGGCTAAGAACAATGATATTCGGGAGATTATCATTGACGGCCGGAAGCTCACGGTATTCCCCAGAGGCACCAGCGCGGCCGGGACCGACCGGTTCACCAGCCGTATCGGCCGCGACACAGATGTGCTCGGCCTCCTGATTGACGCCGGGGTACAGGTGGGACCTCCATCTGGTGTGGAGGTGGTTTTCAAGGGCTCCAGCGGCCTGAGCAGCTTCCTTGGACTGATGTTGAACTTCTTGCCCCTGATCTTCTTCGGCGGCTTGATTCTCTTCATGATGCGTCAGGCCCAGGGCAGCAATAATCAGACCATGAGTTTCGGTCGCAGCCGCGCCAAGATGTTGACTCACAACAAGCCAAATGTGTCTTTCGCCGACGTGGCCGGAGTTGATGAGGCTAAAGAAGAGCTCCAAGAGATTGTTGAGTTCCTCAAATTCCCCGAGCGGTTCCTTTCATTGGGAGCCAGGATCCCCAAAGGCGTTCTGTTAGTCGGCGCTCCCGGCACCGGAAAAACCTTGATGGCCAGAGCGGTGGCCGGAGAGGCCGGAGTGCCTTTCTTCCACATCAGCGGTTCCGAATTCGTGGAGATGTTCGTGGGCGTCGGCGCGGCGCGGGTCAGGGACCTTTTCGACCAAGCCAAGCGAAACGCCCCCTGTATCGTATTCGTCGACGAGATCGACGCGGTGGGCCGCCACCGTGGCGCCGGTCTGGGCGGTGGACACGACGAACGCGAGCAGACCCTGAACCAGATCTTGGTTGAGATGGATGGTTTCGAGACCAACACCAATATCATAGTGCTCGCCGCCACCAACCGGCCTGACATCCTGGACCCGGCCCTCTTGCGGCCCGGACGCTTTGACCGGCGCGTGACCATGGACCTGCCCGACATCGAAGGCAGAAAAGCGATCTTGAAGGTACACGCCGCGGGCAAGCCCCTGGCCCCGGAGGTTACATTTGACTCGCTAGCCAAGGAGACACCGGGTTTCAGCGGAGCCGAGCTATCGAACCTGATAAACGAAGCGGCCATCATGGCGGCTAGACGCAACAAGAAGTCAATCTTCATGGATGACTTTGAAGAGGCCGTGGACCGGGTCATCGCCGGTCCGCAGAAAAAGAACCGGCTGATAAACCCCAGGGAAAAGGAGATGACCGCCTATCACGAAGCAGGACATGCTCTAGTGGCATGGGGTCTTGAATTCGCTGACGCGGTGCATAAGATTTCCATCGTCGCCCGGGGTAATATGGGCGGCCATACCTCCTTGATCCCGGAAGAGGACCGGTACCTGTGGACCAAGAACCAATTCGCCCACCGAATGGCGGTCACCATGGGTGGCCGCGTCGCGGAGCAGATCATCTTCGACGAGGTGACCACCGGCGCCAGCAATGACCTGGAACAGGCAACTAAGTTAGCCCTGGGCATGGTCAAGCGCTATGGAATGTTCAGCTCGAAGTTTTACGAGGATATGCCGATCACCACCGTCATCGAGAAAGCCAGAAGCGGCGAAATCTCAGTCATCGAGGTGTACGGCAACGACCTCGTCGTAAAAATGTCCGACGGCGCCGAATTCAGGTCCCGCAAGGAAGACGACTTCCAACTGGCTGAATTCAGCTATGGCCTGATCGAGAAAGGCCTGCGGCCGGTCACGATCATCATCAAAAACTCCCATAGTCTTGATGGGCTGGGAGCGCCCCGGACCTTCGGCAAGATCCAGGAGATGGTGTTCCTAGGCCGTGATATGGGCCAGGAAGAGAAAGACTACGGCGACAAGATCGCCGAGGAGATCGACCACGCGGTCACCGGGTTGATGAATGAGGCCTACGAACTGGCCGTTGGGGTGATTAAATCCCACCAGTCCAAGCTTGTCAGGCTGGCGGAATACCTGATTGAATACGAGACGGTATCCGGCGAGGCGATGAACCGGCTGTTCAATGCCGATGATG
>JADFPD010000074.1 GCA_022562475.1 Chloroflexota bacterium
GGCATCACCTCGACTACGACGTTGACCGGATTGCCGGTTATATAGTCGGTAGGACGGACACACTCGATGAGGCGTATAAAGCTGACCTGATAACAGGTCCTATCGACGCCGACAAACTTGATTATCTGCCTAGGGATTCGTATTTTACCGGTATCAGGACCGAAGTCGACACCCAGCATATTATTCAATCGATGGAAGTTTGGGATGGATCGGGCGGCATTCCCAAAACCCTCGTAGTTGGGCTCAGCGGTGCCACTTCCGTAGAACAGATGCATTTTGCTAAGTTGTCTTTATTCCCAGCAATGTACAACCATCAAAAAGTTCGGGCACTCGAATGCATGATTCGTGGAATAGTAGAGAAGATTTGGGAGGCTGGAGACGACATTGGAGAACCCGCGTTGCGACTTCAGAATGTAACTGATTTCCTTCGATTCTCGGATTTTGAGTTTTTGACCCTCGCAGCTCGCGAACCCCAACTAAGAAGGAAGACCCAACGATTGATTAACCGGAATCTGCTTCGTCGGGCTCTGCATATTTCGGCCCTTGTATTGCGGTCGGCACCTGCGGAAGGAAACTACAGCGATTTCGTAAAACTCGGGGCTGGTGGCCCTGAGGACCAGATTCGTATTCGCGCACTGCGGGAAGAAATCTTTGAGCAAATTCCGCAAGCTGCAAGAATCGATGGGACGACCGGCGAGCCTTTGGATGTGAGTGATCTCTGGGTGGACATCCCTAAGGCACCCAGTATGTCCAAAGATATCATGCGGTGTTACGTCAATTCCGGAGGATCCGCGCCCATACCATTACGGACGCTATTTCCAATTGATGCTTGGTTGGATGCTTATGCAGCCAACAAATGGACAGCCCACGTATTTGGGTTTCCAGACGAGAATCATCTCAAACTAGTAAATAACGCTGCCATTAACGTTTTGGAAAATCGATTTAACCTACAATTTTCACCTCAGGCGACCGAGGAGTGCAAACTTTAGCGCTAACAGCGTTCCTCGATGTTGCAGCCATCCCGGCAACACATCAGACCTACAATCCCCTCTAGCCCTACTCCGCACCTATCTCATCGGTCCTATATAAAAAGCAAGCCATACTCCGTGAGACCATTTCGCAAGACGCTCCACATGCCCCGCCTTGCCTGGCTATGCTATGTTAGGCTCCGCAAAACGGTAACAACCAGACGCGGGCAACGCCCGCCGCGGAGGACTAGATGAAGGTAGGATTTATCGGATTGGGCACCATGGGCGGCAGCATGGCCTACAACGCCTTGGACGGCGGCAACGAGCTGGTGGTCCATGACATCAACCCGGCTTCGGCCACCCGCCATCTGGAGGCGGGCGCGAAGTGGGCCGACACCCCCAAAGAAGTCGCTGAACAGTCGGAGATCGTGTTCACCTCGCTGCCCGGACCCACCGAAGTGGAAGCAGTGGCGTTGGGCGAGTCGGGAATCATGGAGGGCATGACCGCTGGGAAGGTCTACTTCGACCTAAGCACCAGCACGCCCGGCATGATTCGGAAGATCCACGCCGAGGCCGCGGCCCGGGGGATCGACGTGCTGGATGCCCCGGTGAGCGGCGGACCAAGGGGCGCCGCCAGCCGGAACCTGGCCATCTGGGTCGGCGGAGACAAAGACGTATTCGACCGGTGCAAGCCCGTGCTGGATGCCATCGGCAACCAGGCCTACTACGTTGGTCCCATCGGCTGCGGCGCGGTGGCCAAACTGGTGCACAACTGCGCCGGGTACATCATCCAAGCGGCCCTGGCCGAGGTGTTCACAATGGGCGTTAAAGCCGGAGTGGAGCCGCTCGCTCTCTGGCAGGCGGTCCGTAAAGGGGCTACGGGTCGGCGTGGGCCCTTTGAAGGACTGGCGGAGCATCTGCTGCCCGGCAAGTTCGACCCGCCGGACTTCGCTCTGAAGCTGGCGCGAAAAGACGTGGACCTGGCGGTGTCTGTGGGCCGGGAGTTCGACGTTCCCATGCGCCTGGCCAACCTGACTTTGATGGAGATGACCGAGGCCATCAACCGGGGCTGGGGCGACCGCGACTCCCGCGTGGCTATGCTGCTGCAGGAAGAACGCGCTGGGGTCGAGGTGCGGGTGGACGAAGATGTGCTGAACGCGATTCTGGAAGCGGAGAAGAACGCCTAGTTAGGATGATACTTAAGGGCTAATGCGGGTCTGAAACGTTGAGGTCGCGGCAGATTTTTCGCGCCAAAAAATCGTTAATCTCGTTATGGCGGGGAACGGTGGATATGAGTTGCCCCTCGGGGTTTGTGTAGACCGAGTGTTTACCACCCTCCCGAAGCAGATAGCAGCCGTTACGAATGAGGTGGCGAATCAGGTTTCTGCGCCTCATCCCTGCGAGATGGGCAACTGTTCGCGGATAACCTGTTTCCCTTTAAGATTTTCTTCGGAAATGGCGCGGTTAGCGTCCAATATTTGGCTTACAGCGTCTTCTAGGTTCTCCCGAGTTTCTTCTAACGTGGCGCCTTGGGTATTCGCGCCCGGAAGTTCTTCAATGAAGCCGATATAACCTTCATCGACCTCTTCAAATACGGCGGTCAGACGGATTTTCATGGTCTTCCTCTAGCAGAGCGTAAAAAAGTAGGACCTTTTACCACATGATACTGCCGAACTAGCTAAGTTGTTAGTCAGCGGCCTCCGGCTGCCAGCGCAGGTTTGGTTGGCGGGCGGCTCTGGCCTCGTCCAGTCTGGCCACCGGGGTGGTGTGGGGGGCGTTGTTCACCAACTCGGTATTCTCCGTGACCTCACGGTCGATGTCGATGAGGGCCTGTATGAACGAATCGATGGTTTCCTTGGTCTCAGACTCCGTTGGCTCGATCATCAACGCCTCGTGGACGATGAGGGGGAAGTACATGGTCGGAGCGTGGAAGCCGTAGTCCAACAAACGTTTGGCGATCTCTAGGCCACTGGCTCCCCGGTCTTTTTGCCAATCAGCGGAGAACACCGCTTCGTGCATGCAGGTGCGGTCGTAAGGCAGGAGATAGACGCCACGCAGGGCGTTCATCATGTAGTTGGCGTTCAATACGGCGTTGCCGCTGATGGACTTGATGCCCGCCCCGCCCAGGGTCCGGATGTAGACGTAAGCCCGCACCAGTACGCCAAAGTTCCCGTGGAAACCGCTCAGCTTCCCGATGCTCTTTTCCGGCGTGGATAACTCATACCCTTCGCCATTTTGGGTGACGATGGGGGCCGCCAGGTAGGGGGCCAATCGACTTGTGGTGCACACAGGGCCGGCGCCGGGTCCGCCGCCGCCGTGGGGCGTGCTAAAGGTCTTGTGCAGGTTAAGGTGGGCCACGTCAAAGCCCAGGTCACCCAGCTTCACCCGGCCCAGGAGGGCGTTCATGTTGGCGCCGTCGCCGTAGACCAGCCCACCCGCTTCGTGGACGATCCGGCAGACCTCAACGATATTGGTGTCGAATAAGCCTAAGGTGCTGGGCAAGGTGATCATCACTCCGGCCAGATCGGGGCCGGCTATCTCGTGCAGTGCCTCCAGGTCCACGTTGCCGTCCTTGTCGGAGGCCAACTCCACGACCTCGAAGCCGGCCATGGCCGCCGAGGCCGGGTTGGTGCCGTGGGCGCTGTCCGGAATGCCAACCTTGGTCCGTCCCGCGTCGCCGTTGGCCAGGTGGTGGGCCCGGATCATCAGCATGCCGCACAATTCCCCGTGGGCCCCGGCCAGCGTCGATAGCCCCACGGCGGGTAGTCCGGTGATCTCGGAAAGGAAACCCTGCAGCTTATGCAACAACTCCAGCGCACCCTGGGACTGCTCGATGGGCTGCAGGGGGTGGATGCCCGCGAACCCGGGTTGGAACGCGACTTCGTCGTTTATCTTGGGGTTGTACTTCATCGTGCAACTGCCCAAGGGATAGAAATGGGTGTCGATGGAGAAATTCAACTGGCTGAGCCCGGTGAAGTATTGGACCACCTCAGGCTCCGACACCTCGGGCAGCGGCAATTCGTCCCGCAAAAGAGCTTTGTCCGGCAACGCCTGGGCCGGAACATCAAGGTCTGGCAGCACCGCGCCCACGCGGCCCGGCACGCTTCTTTCCAATAGCAATTTCTCGGTCTTCCGGTTTCCGCCTTGTTGCATCACTTGATCTCCGACAGCGTAGTAACCAACGCGTCGATGTCCTCTTTCGAGTTCATCTCGGTGACGCACAACAATGTGCCGTTGGGGATCTGTTCGCTCACGTCCAGGCCGCCTAGGATGTTCCGCTCCATCAGTTTCCGGTTGATCTCGACGGGCGGGGCGGGGCACTGAACGACAAACTCCTGGAAGAATGGGCCACTGATGGGCAGGGAAAACCCGGGCAGTTCGCCGATCTTGGCGGCTGTGTAATGGGCCTTGTGATAGCACAGCTCGGCCACCTGGCGTAGCCCGTGCTTGCCCATGGCCGCTAGATAGATGGTGGAGGCCAGGGCGTAAAGTGCCTCGTTGGTGCAGATGTTGGAGGTGGCCCGCTCCCGGCGGATGTGCTGCTCACGGGTCTGCAGGGTCAGCACATAGCCTGTCTTGCCATTCTTGTCCACGGTACGGCCCGAAAGCCGGCTGGGCATCTGGCGGATATATTCCTGTTTGGTGGCGAATAGGCCTACGTAGGGTCCTCCGTAGCTGGAGGGGATCCCCAAGGGCTGTCCGTCGCCGGTGACGATGTCGGCGCCGTAATGGCCCGGAGTCTGGAACATGCCCATGGCCGTGGGGTCGGTGGAGACCACCGCCAGCGCGCCTTGGGCGTGGGCTGAGTCAACCAAAGATTGGAGGTCTTCGATGTATCCGAGAAAATTTGGGTATTGCAGCACCAGACAAGCCGTTTCGGTGTCCAAAGCAGGGCTGGACGGATCAACGGTCTCCACCGTTATGTCTTGAGACTGGCAGTAGGTGCGGATCACGGCGGAGTAGGCGGGAGATATGCTGTCGGCCAAAGCCACTTTCCCCCGTTTCGTTACGCGGCAGGCCATCAACGCGGCTTCGGCCAGGCTGGTCGCGCCGTCATACATTCCGGCGTTGGCCACTTCCATGCCGTAGAGGTTGCAGACCAGTGTCTGGAACTCGTAGATCACTTGTAGAGTCCCCTGGCTGGCCTCGGCCTGGTAGGGCGTGTAGGAGGTGAGGAATTCGCCCCGGGTTATCAACGGTTTGATTATCGCGGGGATGAAATGGTCGTAGGAGCCTGCGCCCAAGAAAGAAGGCCCGCTGCCCAGGGGGCGGTTCTTGGCGGCCATGCCGCCAAGTTCTTTCTGGATCTCAAGTTCCGAAAGGGGCGCCGGCAGGTCTAGAGTGGGATTTCGGAACTCGTCTGGGATATCGGCGAAAAGTTGATCGATGGAATCGATGCCCAAGGCAGCCAGCATCTCTGACTGTTCGTCAGTGGTATTCGGGATGTAATGGGACTGAAAATGCCCCCCGTTAACTCCGGTCGGATTGGGCCGGGTAGCGGTCATTGCGGCCCAGCGGTGAATGCGTCGTAGTCCGAGGCTGACATCAAACCGTCGAGCTGCGATATGTCCGTCATAGTCGCCTTGATGAGCCAACCTTCGCCGAAGGGGTCTTGGTTGACCAACTCTGGGTGGTCCAACAGCTTCTCGTTGATCTCCGTCACCACGCCATCGATGGGAGAAAATAAGTCCGAAACGGCCTTCACTGATTCGACCTCGCCCATCTTGCCAAGATGGGTCAGGCTGTCGCCGACTTTGGGCAACTCGAAGAAGACGATGTCCCCCAGTTGGTCTTGGGCGAAGTCTGTGATTCCGGCTACGGCGCTCTTGGCAGCCGCGTCTTCAATCATGACCCATTCATGCTCTTTGGTGTATCTGCGGTCGTCGGGACTCACTTTGCCTAGGTCCTCCTGGGGCGGGTGTAGAAGGGGAGCGCTGTCACATTAACTTGGACGATGCGGCCCCGTAGGTCCAGGTCCAGCACCGTGTCGGACTCGACATAACGCTCCAAAACGTAGCCCATGCCAATGCTGGTGTCAAGGGTAGGCGAGTAGCTTCCGCTGGTCACGGCGCCGATGGTCTCTCCCTGGTGCAGCAGGTTGTACCCGGCGCGCGGGGCGCTGCGTCCCGGCAGGGTGAAGCCGACCAGCCTCCGTTGGACTCCGTTCTCCTGTTGGTCCTTCAATACAGCGGCGCCGACGTAGTCCTTATCGAAACGAACAAAGCGGTCTAATCCAGCCTCGATTGGCGTGGTCTTTTCGTCGATCTCATGCCCATGCAGGGGCAGGCCCGCTTCGAGGCGTAGGACATCCCTGGCGCCCAGTCCGCAGGGGACCGACCCGGAATCGGTGAGGGCGGTCCAGACCTTGACCACGTCGTTTCCTTGGACCAGCAGCTCAAACCCGTCTTCCCCGGTGTAGCCGGTCCGGCCCACAAACACGGTAGCTCCCTGGATGGCGCTCTCGGTCCAGGAGAAGGGCCGCATCCCGGATAGGGGCGTATCGGCTACCTGGTCGATCGTTTCGAGCGTGCCGGGGCCCTGGAAGGCGATCAGGCCGGTCGTAACGGTGACATCTTCCATGGTGCAGCCCGGAGAGAACTTCTCGTCGATCCAGCGCTGGAACCAGGCGACGACCGCCGAGCGGTTGCCGGCGTTGGGAATCAGCAGGTAGCGGTCTTCGGAGAGTCGGTAAAAGATCGTGTCGTCGATCACCCCGCCCTTCTCGTTGCAGATCATGCAGTAGCGGGCGCGCCCCACTCGGAGGGTCGATGCTGAACCCGTGAGCACCCAGTCGAGGAAATCGGTGGCCTTGGGGCCGGACAGGTAGAGACGGCCCATGTGGGAGACGTCGAACACTCCGGTGGCTTTGCGAACGGCTTTCACTTCGGCCAGGATACCGGCCGGGTACTGGACTGGCATGTCCCAACCCCCAAATTCCACCATGCGCCCTCCCAGGGCAACATGGGTGTCGTAGAGGGCGGTTTGGAGGTTGTCTGTGGTCACGTCGAAAGACGCTCCAGGCTGGAAATTTCCAGGTGTGCGCAGGCGCGATGAGCATCATACCTGGTGCCTGGTGTTGAGGCAAGGGGAGGGGGTCGAGCCACGTACAGGCTAGTGGGGCTCTCCCTGGCGGAGATTGGATATAATGGCTACCGCCGACAAGTGGGACCCAGGCCAGCGTTAGGCGCCTTCGTGAGTATGCCTACGTTCTGCCTAGGCTTGAGAACAGAAGGAGTCTCCCTGACGGCAATTCCACACCGGGAACAAGTTTTAATGATGAACGACCACATAACTAGAGTGCAATCCGAGATCGATGCAATCACAGCGACCGCCGAGAGCGGCCATGATGCTCCGGTCCTTATGCTAAATCTAAATCGCTACACCATTGCTGCCGCCTATCCACATGGGGATGAGTACCTAACCTATATGGCCGCGATCGATGCGTCGGTCGGCCGTGTTGGCGGCAAGGTCATCTGGCGCACTCCGGTTTCGGGCCAACCGGTCGGCTGCGAGCACGATGGGGTTGATGAGATTTTGGCCGTCTGGTATCCAAGTCATGCCGCGTTTCTACGCCTCCGTACCGTAGCGGGATCCGAAGATATGTACCGGCTGCGGAAACTGTGCGTCGCCAATTCTGTGATTCATCGCTGCCCCGGTGATCGATTTCCCCTGCAACCTTAGTGTCGATCGGGTCTACTAGATCCGCCAACCACACGATGGTGAATCCTCACAGTGCGTTTTCGCCCACGTCTGGGCCTGTGCTACAATCGGCGCCAATCTACGTGACTCCCTGAGGAACATAAATTTGACCGGAAGGCTGGAAAATAAGGTTGCCATCGTCACCGGCGGGGCCTCGGGCATCGGCCGAGCAATCTGCCGGCGTTTTGGGCGTGAAGGGGCCAAGGTGTTGGTCGCCGACCGGAACATAGCCGGCGCCGAAGAGACGCTGTCTCTCATGGAAGCCGCTCCCGGTACCGCCGCCACGGTCGACGTGAACATCTCCGACGCCTTTCAAGTGGAACGGATGGTCAACGAGGCGGTAACCCGGTTCGGCCGATTGGACATCTTGGTCAACGGCGCCGCCATCCTGATCCGCACGCCGCCCTTGGTGGATGTGGATGAAGTGCTCTGGGACCTGACCATGGAGACCAACCTCAAGGGCGTGTTCCTCTGCTGCAAGTACGCCATCCCCGCCATGACCGCCAACGGCGGAGGTTCCATCGTCAACATCGCGTCCATGTCCGGGGTGCGCGGCGTTGGTTACTCGGTGCCCTACGCCGTGAGCAAGGCAGGAGTCATCCACCTGACCACGGTCGCCGCCAGCCAGTACACCTCGCAAGGCGTGCGCATCAACTGCATCGCTCCTGGTGGCGTGGACACCCCTCAGATGCGGGGCAGCACGGCCAGCGCGGAGGCGTTCTCCGAAAGGAACGAAGGCCATCCCATGGGCCGGGTTGGCGATGCCGACGAGATTGCCAATATCGTATTGTGGCTGGCCTCCGACGAGGCTTCCTACGTGAGTGGCAGCACGTATATCATCGACGGCGGGGCCTGGGCCTCGGCAACTTAGCCTCGGGTTTGAATCATGGATAAGCTCATCGACATAGCCAACCGCGCCGTGGCCGACTATGGCTTCCGCCAAGCCGTTCTGTACGGCGCCGCGGATATCGCCCGCAAATGGGAGCTAACCGAAGAAGAGGCCGCCCTCTTGTCCGGACCGGTGCTGGCTGAGCTAAGCGCGCTGCCCATCCCCGTCTCGCCGGCGGACATACCGGCGGAGCAGGCCCGCGTTTCGGAAGTTATCCGGGGGCTGTCCACATCCTAGAGACGCCTACGGGTTCGAGGCCGGATCAAGGGGCCGGGATATTCTCCAGTTGGCGGGGGTCGTAACCCACCAGTTCCACGAATCCCCTGCCGCCGATGCCGCGGCCCTGGCGTGTTCCCTTTGCCCTGACTTCTCCTTCCCAGTAGGCTGCTGGCGTGTAGCGGCTGCCGGCGAATTCCGAGTCCACTAACACCGGTTCCAGGACCAGGCGGATCTCCAAGGACGGGACTGTCAGCGTCCAGCCGCTGGGGTAGCCGATGCCGGTGGCCGGGCTGGTCCAAATCTCAGAAGAACTGATCGATACATCGTCTTGTTCCAGTGTCAATACTGAGCCGTCTGGCGAAACCAGGGTCCCGTATCCAGCGAATGGAGTTCTGTCGACCGGGTCCCAGACCATGACGGCCATCAGGTCGCTGCCGTCGTCCAACTGCAAACTGATCCAGTCCCATCCCACCCTTTGACCCACAATGTCGCCCCACTGGTGGTCCATCCAGGTTATTCCGGTCACTGGACGCTGCTCGCCGCCGATGGTGATGCTCCCGGTCAGGTCCAGGCGGGTTCGCGAGTAGTAGAAGGTGTTGCCGGCGGGTCCTAGGTCCACCAGCCCGACGCCTTGGTGCAGCACGGGAGGCCGGGAAGAGACCGCCTCTAGGTCCAGGGAATAATCTCCCAAACCGAACTCAAGGCTGTAGAGATCGCCGTCGCCCCGCATCTCCCATCCGTTCACGGTGACATCTACTCCGGTTGCATTTGGGTCCAATGTATCGAGGAGCACCTGCTCTCCCGTTAGGTGCTCACCGGCCGTGTGGTCGCCCAGGCTGGCCTGCAACAGGTGGGGAACCGCGGCGCCGGCGCTCTCGCCCTGGAAAGTCACGTAGTGGTAGCTGTATTCCCGGCCCCGGTCGTCAGTGAACAGCCCGTTGAAGTACCACCACTCGATGATGGAGTCGTGGGGCCCTTCGTCCGCTGGAAGAGTCACCAGCGGCGCCGGGGCCGTTCCGGCCGCCGGCGTGGCTTCACCGCCGCAAGCCACGGCCAAGAGGACCACGGCGCAGAGAACCAAGACCGGAAATTTCATGCGTCTGACACTATCGGCCGACCCCGTTGCGCAAAATTATCGATGGACTTAATTGCTAATCTGATATATTAGGCCAATCCTGTGCCTGAGACTATACGGAGAATAGCCATGGTCAGACTTAACAAAGAAGAGCGTGAACTACTCCTGACTCAACCGACGATCGCCCATCTGGTTACATTACGCCCAGCGGGCACGCCCCACGTTGCGCCGGTGTGGTTTCTTTGGGACGGGGAACAGGGAGCCAAAGGCCGGGCCTGGGTCATGGCTGACGGCGGCGCGGTGAAGGTCCGGAATATCAAACGCAACCCGGCGGTGGCGCTGTCCGTCGCCACGCCGGAGCGGCCCTTGTCCTACGTCGTGCTAGAAGGCCAAGCAGAGATAACGTCGGAAGACCTGGCCCCGGTGGTGGAGCGGATGTGCGTTCTCTATGACGGGCCGGAGCGGGGAGCCGAGTTCGCCAAAGAGCTGCTGGGAGAAGACCGCATGGTCTTGCTGGAGATCACCATCGACCGGATAATGTCCTGGAAGGACGAAAGCGGCTAAGCGGGTTGTTCCTGGGGCGGCAGCACCTTTGCGATCCAGGGGACCAAGTCGCCGAGTTCCTCGCCGCTGATCTCGTGCCCCATATCGTAGATGTGGAAGTCGGGGCTATAACCGTTGCTTTCTAGGAACGACTTGGCGGACTGCGCGGAGTCATCCGAGATCATCTGATCGAATCTGCCGTGGGCGATGAAGATGGACTGGGTGCGTTCCTCTGGAAGCCGGGTTGCCAGCTCGTCCTGGTCGGGTAGTGTGGCGCTTAATGCGGCCAAGCCGGCGAACTGGTCCGCCCGTCCCAACCCGCAGCGGTAGGTCATCCCGCCGCCTTGAGAGAAACCCAGCAAGAGAGCCCGGCCGGGCGAGACGTTGAACTGCTTGAAAACGGTGTCGAAGAAATCGCTGAGGAGTTGCTCGGAGTTGGCGGTTTCCTCGGAAGTGCCGCCGCCGCGCGGCGTCATCCAGCCGTACCCGGTCTGGCCCGGCGCAAGTTGAAAGGCGATCGGCGCATTGGGACAGGCGTAAACATAGCCCGTGGCGTTGATGGTGGGAGCCAGTCCGGCCAGGTCCTGCATGTTGGCGCCGAACCCGTGTAGCATGATCACCAGCGGATAGGATGAGTCTGGGGTGTATTCGTCGGGCACCACCGTGATGTATTGCAGTCCCGTTCCTTCGTGTCTCTCGGAGCGCATTCAGGAGGTCCTCCCCTTTTATTGCGGCTATCATCCTATCACCCGCCGCCCAGGGGTACAATTTCCGGCGGGGGCTGTCCAGTGGCAATATTGAGGAATCTGCCCGGAGCAAAATATCGATCAAGCAAAGGTCTCAGAAAGACCTTCCGGAGATTGATTAATGGCATTGATCTATCATCTGGCCCAAAAAGACGCCTGGGAAACTGCCCGGCCAACCGGCGAATACGCAGCCCCGAGCCTGGCCGAGGAGGGCTTCATCCACTGTTCCAAGGACATCCCGCAGCTCCTCAAGGTTGCGGCGCGTCTTTATTCCGGCGAGAGCGGTCTCTTGGTGCTGGATGTGGACTTGGACAAGCTCATATCACCCCTCAAGAACGAGCCAAGCCGTTCGGGAGAGATCTATCCCCACATCTATGGAATGTTGAACTCCGATGCCGTGGTCCGGGAGAGAGTCCTGAAGGTGGATGCCGGCGGCGGGCATTTCCTAGAAGACTGATGCCCTAGGCTAAAATGCGATGCAGGGCAGGAAATAAAAAGACCCCTCTGATCTGTCAGAAGGGTCTTTTGTCATTCACACGTGAGTGAGCTTAGTTGACTACGAAGTTTCCGAACATGGTGAAGTTGTGTCCGGGGAAGGTGCAGACGAACTGATAGGCGCCCGGCGCCGGGGCCGTGAAGGTCACCTCACCGGATTCGCCAGGACCGATCAATATTGTATTGACGATGACCCTTGAATCCCCCGGCGGCACCCAGTTGTTGGCCGGCCCGGCAGCGGTGCCGTCGGTGGCCACCGCGTCTTTGGTGCCGGCTTCCACGATGACTAAGTTGTGGGTGTTGACAGTTGAGGGGTTGGTGAAGGTGATCGTCACCTCGGCCCCGGAGTCTGCGGTCAAGCTATCAGTGTCGAACGCAAGCTCGTCGCCCTTTGCGCCGACCGTGATGGCGACCGGGCCGGCGGCTACCGGCGGCTTTTCTGTTTCCGCAGTGGTCGCCTCTGCTACTTTTTGAGTTTCGGCGTGTTCATCGTAGGGAATGGCGCGGTCCAAAGCATAGGACCGCTGATCGCCGTTCATGGCGGTGAAAAGTCCGAGTAATGCCAGGCCCACCAGGAACGCCAGGAACAACCCCCCAAGGAAGATTCTGGTAAAGAGCTTGTTGTCGAACCTCAGATGCATGTAGAACATGATCACGATGTAGAACTTGACCACCGACAGGCCAACCAACAAAGGGATCTTGGTGGCGCCCAGGTCGTCTTGGATGCCAACCCTGTCCCAGATCAACAGGAATTCGACGATCGTTATCGCGAATAAGATCATCGCGATCAGCAAATATTGCTTGAACGTGGGGTGATGTACGTCTCGTTCGGTTTCGTGGGCCATATTTATTCCAAGGAATACCTGCAGGAGTTAGGCACGGTATGAATATCAACCGCCCGGAAGAGCAACGGGGCCGGCATCGAAACCGCCGATCAGGTATAGCAGCGTGAAGATGACGATCCACACGATGTCGACAAAGTGCCAGTACAAACCAAGGATCTCGACATCCAGCGCCGTACCGGGGCCCAGGCGGCCTTTCGCTCCCAATACGGCCATGCACAGGAGCCAGATGATGCCCAAGGTTACGTGGGCGCCGTGGAATCCGGTGAGGGTGAAGAAGGTGGCGCCAAATAGGTTGCCTGCTAATGTCAGCCCTTCGTTCTTGAACGAGTTGAATTCGAATATCTGGAATCCGATGAAGATCGATCCGAGGAATGCCGTGGCCAGTAGCCAGCCGACGATGGCGCGTTTGTTGTCTGCGTTGGTCGCCGCCAGCGCTTGCACCATGGCGAAACTGCTCATCAGCAACACAAAGGTGCTGATCGTCGTGACTGGAACGCTGATGATGTCTACGGGATATGGACCGACCAAGCTCTGGCCGCGGTAGACCATGTAAGTGGCGATCAGGGCGCCGAAGAAAAGGCAGTCCGACCCCAAAAACACCCACATGAGCATCTTCCGGTTGCTTAGACCGGTGGTTGTGTATTCGTGTTCTGCTGCGTGGGCCACGATCTCAGTCTCCTAGTGCTGGTCGCTGGGCGCTACAGTGGGTTCGTTGCTCCAAGCGATGACACCCATCATCGTTATCGCCCCGCCCAAAAAGCTGATGGCGTAGTGGGAGAGTAATCCGCCGCCGATCAAGGCGACGCCCGCGGCCGTGACGATCGGCCAGTAAGACGGGCTGGGCATATGGACCGTGTTGACGTCGATCAATGCCTCAGGTTCTGTGAGAGGAGTCCCGGCGGCCTCTGCCTTAGCTTTCATGATCCAATATTGGTCCCGCCCTTCAACTTGAGGGATCTCCGCGAAGTTGTACACCGGAGGCGGGGAGCTGATGCTCCATTCCAATCCGGGGGCATCCCAGGGGTCGTGGCCCGCGGGCCGTGATTTCCGGGACTGCCACATGTTGTACATGAAGAACAGGAAACCGACGAACAGGACGATGTAGCCCAAGCTGGCCAGCCGGTTCAGGTTCTCCCAGCCGAACTCCGCCGAGTAGGTGTAGATGCGGCGGGGCATGCCGTTCAAACCAAGGAAGTGCATCGGGAAGAACGTTAGGTTCATGCCGATGAACAGCAACCAGAAATTTATCTTTCCCAGGGTCTCGTCCAGCATCCTGCCGGTAATCTTGGGGAACCAGTAGTACACGCCGGCGAAGATGCCGAATATCGATCCGCCGAACAGAACGTAGTGGATGTGAGCGACGATGTAATAGGTGTCCTGTTGCTGGAAGTCGGACGGAGAGATGGCATGTGATATGCCGCTCAGACCACCGACGATGAACAGCGCCACGAACCCAAGGGCGAACATCATCGATGTGGTGAACTCCACCGCGCCCCGCCACATCGTACCGATCCAGTTGAATATCTTCACGCCGGTTGGGACCGCGATCAGCATGGTGGTGATGGTGAATACCGAGTTCGCCACTGGACCCAAGCCCACGGTGAACATGTGGTGGCTCCACACGGCCCAACCCATGATGCCGATGACGATCCCGGAGAATACGATGAAGGGATAGCCGAACAACGGCTTTCCGGAGAAGGTCGGCAATACCTCGGACACGATTCCCATGGGCGGCAGGATCAGGATGTAGACCTCAGGGTGTCCGAAGACCCAGAACAGGTGCTGCCAGAGGATGGGGTCGCCACCTTCAGATGGGATGAAGAAATGTGTCCCGAAGTTCCGGTCCATGGTCAGCTCGATCAGTCCCACCGTGATCACCGGGAATGCCAGGACCAACAGGAGGGACGTGATCAAAGTCATCCAAACGAAGACCGGCAAGCGCATCATGCTCATGCCGGGCGCACGCATATTAACGATGGTCACCACGAAGTTCAGCGCCGCGGCCACCGACGAGGTCCCCAGAATCAAGAGGCCGATGGCCCAGAAGTCAAGCGCCCGGTTGGGACTGAAAGGCTTCTCGGTGAGGTTGGCGTAAGAGAACCACCCGGCATCCGGCACCTGGTCGACGAGGAAGCTCACGTGCATGAGCAACGCGCCAAAGAGGAACAACCAGTAACTCAGGGCATTGAGCCTGGGGAATGCGACGTCCCGCGCTCCGATGGCCAGAGGCACGATAAAGTTAAAGAAGCTGGCGGACAACGGCATGATGACCATGAACACCATGACCGTGGCGTGCATGGTGAACATTTGATTGAAGCGAGCGGGGCCGAGCAAGTCGTTTTCGGCCGAGACCAATTGCATGCGAATGACGCCGGCCTCGAGCCCAGCAAGCAGCATGAATGCGAACGCGGTGAGACCGTAGAGTATGCCGATGCGCTTGTGGTCGATCGTCGTCATCCAGCCCCAAACGCCCGCGTAGGTAGTTGGCCGTGGTATTACGCCGGTTATCGTTGCCATTTTTCGCTTTCTCCGGGCCCTTCACCGGACTGGCCGGTGAAATCACCCAAATCTCTGCTCCTAGTTGGTAAATTCTACCGCAAGTCCAACAAATACCCAATCAGGGCATCTATCTGATCTTCGTCTAGGGTCACCGTTCCCCCCTGGTACAAAACCGCCCGGGCCGCCATATAGTTGCCCGGCTTAATGCCATCAGGGTCGTGCAGCCAGGCCCGCAGATTCGTTTCCGTTAAGTCCATCAGGCCTGCCGCCAGCGTCTGACGCGTCCTGAGGTCCGTCAAGTTGGGCGCTGGCACCGGGGTGATGTCGGCCCCGGTCAAGAAGCCCTTCAGCCGGCTGGCCGAAAGGGCCGGGTCATCGGGGCCGTCAATAGTATGGCACAGGGTGCAATTGGCCGCGAATATCTGCTTTCCCTTCTTGGCTTTGTCGGTGATGGCGGGTGGTTCGCTGTAGCCGGCAGCCCACGAATCAAAGTCGGCTTGTTCCATCACCGTGACACGGAAACGCATCAATGCGTGGGCTATGCCGCACAACTCAGCGCATTGCCCAAAGAGTGTCACCGGCAGGTCTTCGTCGATCTTGTCCGAGTCAGCCTGGATCCACATCTTATTTTCGTGGGTGGGCACCATGTCGAGCTTGCCGGCAAGCTTGGGCACCCAGAAACTGTGGATAACGTCATCGGAGAAGAGGCTCAACGTGATGGGCCGGTCAACCGGTATCCGCATCTCGTTGGCGGTGATGATCTTCTTGCCGTTGCCAGCGTCTGGGTATTCGAACTCGAACCACCACTGATGGGCGGTGACGTTCACGTGCAGCGGATCGGAGCCTTCGGGAGGTGCGTCAATCTCGAAGAGGATGAATACGGACCATATGCCTAGTCCCAGAACAAGGATGGTGGGGACGATGGTCAGTACGATTTCTAATGTGTTGTTGCCGTGAATCTGGGTTGGCTTGGGCTGTCCCGGGCGTTTGCGGTAGCGGATGATGGCGTAGAGAAGCACACCCTCAACCAGGAAAAAGACTATCACCATCAGCCACATGGTGACGTTGAATAAGTCCAGTTGCAATTGGGCCACCGGGCCGAAAGCTTCCCAGGTGGACATTCCGTCTTTGGAACAACCAACCACAAACAAGAAAAGGGCCGCCAGCAGACCAAACATGACCGTGCGTTTCTTCAGGCTACTGCGGCGTCCCGTGGGCCGGTTGGAGTTCGAAGTGGATTGCATGGTAGGGATCCTGCCCGCCGGAAGGGCGACGGCCCCATTTTAGGCTCCCCGGAGAATTATTCAGTTTGGCAACCACGCCTTTTACAGGCCATTGGATGGGGTGGGTTTGCCCCTTATTCCACCATTGCGTGAGCGAGTGTGTGCCAAATTTCACTAACTAATGGCGACATTATCACACGCCCAACTGGCCTGTCAACGTATCTGAGCATAGGTCAGGCGTAATGCGGTTGTAGCTGGCGCCGGGTCTAGAACCGGTATACACCGTCCGCCAGCATGACCGAGAATAACAACGCCAGATAAAGTAATGAGAATAGATAAAGATGCTTGGCCCTGCGGATGGCGTACTCACGTTTCAGCTTCCAAGCCAGGGTTATGAACCCGGCGCCCAAAGCCGCCGCCGATGCCAGGTATATCAGGCCGACCGCATCCGACGCGCCGAACAGCAAGGTCAGCGCCACCAATGCCAAGCTGTAGATGAATATGTTTTGAGCGGTCCGCTCTTCTCCCACCACCACCGGCAACATGGGGACACCCGCTGCTCGGTAATCGTCTTGAATCATCAAGGACAGGGCCCAAAAATGGGGTGGGGTCCAGAAAAATACTATGGTGAACAAGTAGAGGGCCGGTAGGTCCAGGCTGCCGGTAACCGCAACCCAGCCGACCATCGGCGGAATGGCTCCCGCGGCGCCCCCGATAACGATGTTCTGGGGGGTATTGCGCTTGAGCCAACTGGTGTAGACCACTACATAGAACAGAGTAGCCGACAGGGTAAGAGACGCTGAAAGCAGGTTCACCCAGTAGCTCAGAACGAAGAAGGCGCCGGCATTAAGGGCGATGCCGAAAGCTAGGGCGCTCAGGGGTGCGATACGGCGTGAGGCAACGGGACGCTTCACCGTGCGGGACATTAGCGCGTCTATGTCTTGGTCCAGGAAGTGGTTGATGGCGTTGGCCCCGCCGGCTCCCAGCGCCCCTCCCGCACAGACGAAAGCCAGGGTTTGCAGGGCCGGTATCCCCTCTGCCGCCAGGAACATGCCGCCGATGGCCGTGATGATCAGAAGGACGATTATCGGCGGCTTGGTAAGCGTCAAGTAGTCGTTGGCCAGGCCCATGAGCCTGCCGGGTTTTTCGACCGCTGCCTGTCCGGACCCCACTCCCTCAGCCATCAGTCACACCTTCCCAACGGGCGCCCGGGCTGGAGAAGGTCAATACGACCAGGGCTGACACGGCGATCCAGACCGAAGTGGCCATGGCAAGATGCAGGGCGCGGAGGCTCTGGCTTAAGTCACTCCATATCACCCCGGCGCCGGCAAATACCTGGGCCATTAAAAGGGCTAC
>JADFPD010000075.1 GCA_022562475.1 Chloroflexota bacterium
AATTAATTCGAGGCCAAAACAAGAAAAATAAAGGTGGATCTGTGATGGAAAGCGTAAAGCTAAACGTGCCGGGAATCACCTGCGATGGTTGAGTAATAACTATTCGCATGGCCGTAGGCAGAGTGCAAGGAATCAGCAAGATCGATGGAGAATCGAAATCGAGAACCTTGACCGTGGAGTACGATCCGTCCTCGGTGACGGTTGAGGAGATCCAAGGCGCTCTAACTCAAGTGGGTTACGAAAGCACCTTGGCAGGTTGATTTAGCCCCGTAGGTGCTCTGCTGAGTCCAGGGAAGCAACGGCGGCTAGCGGGGGCCCTGGGCCCCGGCGTCTCATCCATCTCATGCCCTAAACGTCAGGGAGAGGCCATCCCACCGGGGAAGAACTGACTGTCACCGCCGCTTACTGAATCATGTCATAACACCGGCAACTTTTTAGGCAGATAACGCATGAATGACCAGCGAAAAACCAATGAGCAATTGTTTATAGAGGAGTCCGACCCTAGTCTAACTTTCCAGCAGTTAAATGATTTCGCAGGCAGATTGATAGATTCTGGGAACGTCGCCTGGTTGCTTAAGGCCGCCTGATTGGAAAGAAACCTGATGTAGGTGCCGTTCGCTCAAGCTGGGTTGAGCAATCGCCACCTACATATGTTTTGGCGTCTGGAGTAGTGGTTCTAGAGGTCGGTGATTGGGTTAGACAGTTGCTGCGTTCGGCGTAGCCTTCTGCACCGCTGACTTCAAAGTGAGCTCGAGATTATTCCGCCGATAGTGCTGGTGAGCCTCAGATTCCTACGAGTCATCAACCCCCGCTTCGTAGAATCCCCAGTGGAGGTTCCGTTCATTTCAAGAATTGGTTAATGGCGTCTACTAGATGAGAGGATTTAGCGAGGGCTTCTTCAGCGTGAAGTTTCAGCAGTCGATCCAAATCCGGTTTGGGTATCCCGATTGGGCTAATCGTGATAAGAATATCGGCTACGCGTTCCACAATCTCGTATGATTGGTAAGCCGCTGCCAACTCATTTCGGTCCATTTTTTCATATACGTCAGGAGCGGCTAGCGCTGACAACACCGTCGCCTTTTCGAAAACGTTGAGCGGGCGTAAACCTGAATTAATTGACGTTAGCATCGAGGCTGCAATTTTAATATTCCGTTCAAGGCAATCTCGCAGAGATATCAATGCCCTCTCTTCTTCGAATACTGCCAAGCGCATGGCAGAGTGGTCCATTGGAACCGTTCCACTGTGGGTACGAATCTTGTACAAACCTGCCGCAGTACCAACTGGTTTTTCAGTTTGTTCCGCAACTTCTATATGTAATAGCCACTTGTTACCTGTTAGTTTGTACTCTTGATTAGTTAATAGCTTTACGGCAGGACGAAGAGCACTCGCCATGTTGTCGACCTTCTGCTTGTCTTCGTCAATGTTCCCACTTTCAAATCCCACGACATTCCCCGATTGACTTCCATCAAGATTGTTGACCTCTTCAACTCCGATGAGGATATTTCCACCATATCGATTTGCAAATCCCATTATGTGTTCCGATAGGCTAGGGGGAATTTGTACTTTGAAATCCACATTAATCGATTCTGAGCTACGGACCATCTCTTGGAGTCGTGAAGGGATAGGCATTTGAATCTCTCTGAGCACTCGGGCTCGACAAGCAATTCTTCGTCCAACTGGGCCTTTGGTCCGTAATACTGTAACAATTTCCAGTGGAATACGCGTAAGTGAGGGATATAATCAGAGGGTCGGGTAGGACTGAACAACGACCCCCTGCCTAGTCTTCTATCTAGAGCAGCTGCGCATAGTTTAACGGTCGCATTTGAATGTGGTGCCCCAGGTGGGATTCGAACCCACGACCCGCTGCTTAGAAGGCAGCGGTGTGATGTTCAATATCACCATTATGCGCCCTTAAAAAGGTCCCTTTTTAGTTGGTAGATTCGGCCCGCAAGCGACCTGCCAGCTCTCTGGGAGCACCCAGGTGTCACTCAAAAACAACGCCGGGAGTTGACCAGGGAAGTCTTGGATCAGGTCAGGATTCGTGAGGGCGAGCTGGTAGGCATCAAGCCTCGCCCAGAATATGCACCATTGTTCGCCCACAGCATTTGGAAGGAAAACCAAGATGTAGGTGCCGTTCGCTCAACCTGAGCCCGTCGAACCACCCACCGGGGATCAGCCGTGCCTGCCGGAGGAGTTCTTCGGCAGGATCAGGTTGAGCGGTTTTGTAACGGTGGCGCTATTTGTGTCATTCCAGCGGCCGAAGTGCCCGCCCTGCCTGCTCCGTTGAAGCCATGACTTGCCAACGGCTACAATGTCATCGCGCGGGAACAGCAAACTACGTCCTGTATCGCCGGCCCATTGATTCATAAGGTATTGATCCCCGAATGAAATTTAAAGACCTGAGAGAATTCATACGTTTCCTGGAAGAAAAGGGCGATCTGCGCCGCATCACCGCGCCGGTCAACCACGAGTTGGAGATCACCGAGATCACCGACCGGGTGATCAAGTCGGGCGGCCCGGCCCTATTGTTCGAGAACGTTACCGGGTTCGACACTCCGGTGCTGATCAACATGTATGGCACTGAACAGCGCATGGCCTGGGCCTTGGGTGTTGAAAACCTGGACGCCTTGGTCGGCCGGGTTGAAGGCCTGTTGGACCTGATGCACGGCCCGCCCCAAGGACTCATGAATAAACTGCGCACGTTGGGACAGTTGGTCCATCTGGGCTCCTTCCAACCCAAGACCGTGAACAATGCTCCCTGTCAGGAGGTGGTGATCCAGGGGGACGACGTCGATCTATATAAGTTTCCCATACTTAAATGCTGGCCCTTGGACGGCGGCCTCTTCGTAACCCTGCCTCTGGTCGTCACCAAGGACCCGGAGACCGGCATCCAGAATTACGGCACCTACCGGATGCAGGTCTACGACAAGCAGACCACGGGCATGCACTGGCAGACACATAAGGTCGGCACACATCACTACCGCATGAGCCACGAGCTCGGGTTGGAGAAACTGGACGTTGCGGTTGCTCTGGGCGCCGACCCAGCCACCATCTGGACCGGTTCAGCGCCTCTGCCGCCGGACATGGACGAGATGGCGGTGGCCGGGTTCCTGCGGGAAGAGGGTGTGGAGCTGGTCAAGGCCAAGACCAACGACCTGCTGGTGCCGGCCCAAGCTGAGATAGTGCTGGAAGGCTACGTGGTCCCGGGAGAAGAAAGGGAAGAGGGACCATTCGGCGACCACACCGGCTACTATTCCATGGAAGACCCCTATCCGGTCTTCCACGTAACCTGCATCACCCGCCGGAAGGAACCCATCTACCCGGCCGCCTTGGTCGGACGCCCGCCCATGGAGGACTACTGGATGGGCAAGGTTAGCGAAAGGGTGTTTCTTCCCATGATGCGGTTGGTGCTCCCCGAGATCGTGGATATCAACATGCCCGCCGAAGGCTCTTTCCACAACCTGGTTATCGTGTCGATCAAGAAGGAGTATCCGGGCCAGGGCCGAAAAGTGATGCACGGCCTCTGGGGTCTGGGGCTGATGAGCCTGGTCAAAGCCATAATCGTCGTGGACCACAACGTGGACGTCCACAATATGTCCGAGGTGGCGTGGCGGGTCACCAACAACATCGACCCGGCCCAAGATTTCGTGTTTGCCGACGGGCCCATCGACGACTTGGACATCGGCTCATCGACGCCCAGATTCGGCAGCAAAGTTGGCATCGACGCCACCATCAAGGGACCCCTGGAGGGCGGCCGTAAGCGGGACTGGCCGCCGGACATCGTCATGGACCCAGCGGTGAAAGAGCTGGTCGACCGGAAATGGAACGACTACGGCATTCTCTAAGCGTGCCGGACGATACCCACCTGGTATTACGGGCATCCAAGGATTCGGGGGCGTTAGGCGCGGCGATGTGAGAAAATACTGAGCATGTCGGCCGCCAGTGCAATAACAACCCCAGCCGGGTTTATCGCGACCAGAGTCCCCCGTTACCTCAGCGCCATCCGGGTCTGGGAGTCCCTTTATGCCCTGCCCTTCTGCTTCATCGGGATGTTTTTGGCCGCCGAAGGATGGCCCGGCTGGAGCGTTTTCATCTGGATCACCGTGGCCTTGACCGGGGTGCGTACCTTGGGCATGGCGGCAAACCGGTTCCTCCACAGGAAAGAAGACGTCCACAATCCGCGCACCGCCAACCGGCACCTGCCCACGGGCAAACTGAAACCCTTCGAGGTGGTTGGGTTGATGCTGGTGGGCACCGGGGTGTTCTTCTACGCCGCCGCTCAGTTGAACGGCTTGGCCCTGGCGTTGGCGCCGGTGGCCGCCGCCTATGTTGTCCTGTACTCCTTTGCCAAGTACCACACCTGGGCCTGCCATTTCTTCTTGGGTTGGGCCCTGGCGATCTCTCCGTCAGCCGCTTGGATCGCCGTCACCGGCCGGCTTGACCCGGAAGCCGTTTTGCTGTCGGTGGTGGTCGCCTTATGGGCGGGCGGGTTCGACATCGTCTACGGGTGCGCCGACATCGACTTCGACCGCGAATACGGTGTCAATTCACTGCCCAAGCGCTTTGGGGTCGCAGCGGCTCTGCGGACCACCAGGGTGATGCATGCCGCGGCCGCCGCCGCTCTGTTGGCTCTGGGCATTTGGATGGACCTGTCCTTCTATTATTTCGTCGGCTGGGGCATCGCCGTCAGCCTGCTGGCACTGGAGAACGGATTGCTCAAAGCCGACGACCTCTCCAAACTCCGGTCGCCCCTCTTCCAATACAACAGCGTAATCTCTATGGTGTTGCTGCTATTCACTATCCTGGCGGTTGAACTATGACGAATCTCAAGATGAGACCGGTGGTGGTCGGAATAACCGGCGCCAGCGGCTCAGTGATGGCCCGGGCCACCGTGGACGAGTTGCTGCGCCGGGACATCCCAACGGTGGCGCTCTGCTCCAACCCTGGCCGCATGGTCTGGCAGGAGGAGATGGGGGAGAACTTCGCCGACACGTTGGTCGAATGGCAAGAACACCCGGCATTCGTCCATTACCCCATCAACGACCTGAGAGCGCCCGTGGCCAGCGGCACCTATCCCACCGCAGGCATGGTGATCGTTCCTGCCAGCATGAATAGCATCGCCTCGCTGGCCGGAGGACTGTCCGGCAATCTGCTCCTCCGCAGCGCCGACGTCTGCTTGAAAGAGCGGCGGCCGTTGGTGCTGGTGCCCAGAGAGACTCCGCTGCACAGCATCCACCTGGAGAACATGCTGACCCTGAGCCGAATGGGCGCCGTGGTGATCCCCCCTGAGCCGGCCTTTTATCTGAAACCCAAGGGCATCGGCGACATCGTGGATTTCGTGGTGGCCCGGATCTTCGTGGCCTTGGGCCTGGACCAGGCCATGCCCGAGGGGATGCAATACCAGGGTCCAGCAGAGTAGTCCGGCCTGCATCATGGCTGAACTCCGGGGCGCTGAGAAACGGCGCTACGTCGCCGACCTCTTCTCCCGCATATCGGGCCGCTACGACCTGATGAACGACCTGATGACCCTGGGCATGCACCGCCGCTGGAAACGGCAGACCGCTAAGCTGGCGGCCCAGGGGCTTAGAGGTCCGGCCATCGACGTGTCCACCGGCACCGGCGACCTAGCGTTGGAACTGGCCCGGCGTCCGGGGATGGAGCACACGGTGGGCCTGGACCTGCTGCGGGACATGGTCGCGCGGGCGGAGTCCAAGGCCGCGAGCCGGGGATTGTCGGCATCGGTCACAATGATGACCGGCGACGCTCTCTCTCTGCCCTTCGCCGACAATAGTTTCGCCTGCGCCACCGCGGGCTTCAGCCTCCGCAACATGCCCGACGTTGAGCAAGCCTTGTCTGAGATGGTCCGGGTGGTGCGTCCCACCGGCCGGGTGGTCATATTGGAGCTTTCGCCAATGAGTCCCGGCCTGAGGTCGGCCCTTTTCCGGCCGGTGTTCCACAACCTGGCCCCGCTGATCGGCAGGTTGGTAGCCGGCGACCGGTCCGCTTATTCGTATCTACCCAGGTCGGTTGACCATTTCCTGGAAGCCGGCCGGTTGGCGGAGATGTTGTCGGGCCTGGGACTGGAGGAAGTCGCATACCGGCGCCTGGGCTTCGGAACCGTTGCGGTGCATTGGGGCGTCAAGCCAGGGCAGTCCGGTCACGGTCGGCGATGACCCCGTCCGCCCGGCACGGCTCGGGTCTCGCGCTCACATCGCCCTCGTGAAATAGCGAAATGTGCTTGTTTATCGCCAATACCTAAGTTAAAATGATTGCAACATTGCGGTATTCGACACCCCAGATCGCGCTATAATTGCGGTGGGCGAGTATCAACAGAAGACTAATCATGGTCACATTGCTCGACAAACTAGAACCGGTGATTCGACGCTACCATGAGATTGAAGAATCCATGGGAGACCCTGAAGTTGCGGCCAATTTTGAGCGCATGCAGGAGCTGGCCAAGGAACGGTCTTCCCTTGAAAACCTGGTCAAGATCGCCGGCGAATTCAAAAGGTTGGTCAGTGAGATCTCAGACCTGGAGTCATTGGTGCGGGAAGGATCGGACCCAGAATTGGTCGAGATGGCCAAGGAAGAGCTGGAGACGGACCAAGGCAAATTGGAGGATTTGGCTCAGGCGCTGCGGTTGGCCCTGCTTCCGAAGAACCCCAATGATGAGCGGGACGTGATAATTGAGATACGGGCGGGCACCGGCGGGGCCGAGGCCGGTATATTCGCTTCCGATCTCTACCGCGCATACTCCCGCTACGCCGTGAACCACGGCTGGAAGGTCGAGGTTATGGAGTCCTATCCCACCGAGGTCGGCGGGTTCAATAAGATAGTTTTTGAGATACAGGGAAAGGGTGTTTTCAGCCGGATGAAGTTTGAAAGCGGCGTGCACCGGGTCCAGCGTGTCCCCAACACCGAATCCCAGGGCCGGATCCACACCTCAACAGCCACGGTGGCGGTGCTGCCCGTGGTTGACGAGGTGGAGGTGAAGATCGACCCCAACGACCTTCGTATCGATATCTTCCACGCCGGCGGGCACGGCGGCCAGAATGTGAACAAAGTGGCGACAGCCGTGCGCATCGTCCACGAGCCCTCGGGCTTGACCGTAGTTTGCCAAGACGAACGGTCTCAGTACAAGAACAAACAGCGCGCCATGACGATGCTTCGCTCCCGGTTGTTTGAAGCCGAACAGATACGCCACGACGCCGAGATCAGCGAAAGCCGCCGGTCCCAGGTGGGCGGAGCGGAAAGGTCGGAGAAGATCCGGACCTATAATTACCCGCAGGACCGGGTCACCGACCACCGCAGTAACGAGAACTTCCACGACATCCCCAGGCTCATGGATGGCGGCCTAGATGACATGTTCGATCGTTTGAGCGCCTGGGAACAAGAACGCCTCCTTGCAGAAGCCACCGCCTAAGGCGGCGCAGCCGCGTTTGCATGTCGCCGCTATTTCCCCGGTAGGTCATTTCCGTTCGGTGACCTGTCTTCCCGTATCTCCAAGTTGGCTCAAGAGGATATAAATCCGTCCATGGCCTTGCTTCGCACCGTCATCCAAGATACCCACCAGAAACTGGAAGCCGCCGGCATCCCCGACGCCCGCCTCGAGGCCGAAGTGCTGGTGATGAACGTGATGCGCCTGCCACGGCAGAGCATATTCGCCGAACAGGATACCGAGGTTTCCGAACAGCAACAGGCCGCTCTGGACGCCTTTTTGGAACGCCGGTACAGCCGGGAGCCCCTGGCCTACATCCTGGGCCAACGCGAGTTCTACGGCATCAGCGTGATCATTACACCGGCGGCGCTGATACCGCGCCCCGAGACTGAGGGCTTGGTGGAACAAGCCCTTTTCATGGCGATGATGGGCATGGAGTCCACCGATCTAACCATCGCCGATGTCGGCACCGGCAGCGGGGCCATCGCCGTCAATCTGGCCATACACCTGCCGGCGGCAAAGATATTTGCCGTGGACGTGGAAGACTCGGTCCTGGACCTCGCGGCCTACAACATCCGGGCCCACGGGGTGGCCGACCGGGTGACCCTGGCCATCGGCGACCTTTTGGACGCGGTGCCGGAACCCGTCGACCTGATCGTGGCCAATCTGCCCTACATCCCAACGGATAGAATCCCCACGCTGCAGCCAGAGGTCCAAAAAGAGCCCGCATTAGCCCTGGACGGCGGCCCTGACGGCCTGGACCTGATCCGCCGCCTCCTGATCCAAGCCGAAGACAAACTGAAGGACAACGGCATCATCTTGCTGGAGATGGACCCGGACCAGGTCCCAGTGGTCCAAGAGCTGGCATTGAAACATTTTCCGGAAGGCTCCACCAGCGTGGACAAGGACCTGGCCGGCATGGACCGCATCCTGACCATCTACCGGCAAGCCCCGGAGTAGATACGCGTCTGTTACCCTTAAAACATTAATTCCTGCTTGGCGTATTACTTGAAGCGAAACATCGCATTGTTTCAGCATTAAGCATCGTCGTAAGTTGACCGTTGTAGCGCCGTTCGGGTTTCGGTAACCTGCCTTGAGAGTAACGGCACTCGAATCGTTTATGAGATCTCCTAAATTGCACTTAATTCGGGAATAGAATTCGAATTGACGCACCGACCAATCTTGTTATATAGTCCGCTATCCATCGCCCCGATTCCCAGGGATTGAATTAAACCTGGAAAATCCCCAATTCAGCCATGAATTTGTTAGACCAACTCTCTAACAACTCAAGCTAGATTTTGGTCCAAGGTGCCTGGAGAAAGCTAATATCGCTATGAATCACGTTAATCGGCGGCCAAAAGGTCATTCAATGTAATCCGCCAGGTCAATCTACCGCTGGAAGCTTTTGCCATCGCTACCTTTCTTCTGAAGATACATCGGAGGGCAATGGGATGACTGAACGTAATATGGGCGCCGCGGTCTTACCTGAGCTAACATTCGGAGTCTCGGCCGGAGACTTGATTGACGTAGTCGGCCGTGAAATTCAACTAACTCTAAGACAAGCCAAGGGTAATCGGCTGGATGCGACCAAGATAGGGCTCCAGCGGATGTTTGCAATTGGACTGATTACGGAAAGCGACCTTGAGCGAGTAAGTAAGGCTTGTGACATAGTATTTGCCGCCGACAATGCGAGTTACGACCAGACCAAGGCCGCATCTGAATTGGATGCGCTATACCTCGATATGTTAGCCAGCGGTGATTCAAGCGAAATCGCCATTACCATGGTTGGCGTGGCGTACTCGAATAAACAAGACCAAACGATGGCTGTCTCGGGATTATTTGGCATGGTGGTAGGTGGGCTAATAGGGAGCGCTATCCCAGGATTGGGATCTGCAGGCGGTGCTCTGATCGGTGGGCTGATAGGGGGATGGCTTGGAGCGCGGTGTCCCGAGGTAGACTAACCCCAATCTAAGTGCAACCCTGTCGCATTGGCAATTATTCCCTTGACCAAATTAAAATATTGAGACCCCGTGCACAGCAGCTTCGTGGCGCAGGTATCGGAAACCAGGCAGACAAGGGGCCCGCCTTAAGGCGCCAATGTCTATTTAGTAGACCGAATTCTTTGGAGGCATCATGGCTGTCGCGAATCCAAAATCAAAGCTAGCGCGCATCTGCTCTCAACTTGTGCCCCAACCTCGATTCCCTGGCAGAGGCCATTGTATCTCCGTGCCTAAAGAGATTGTTCACGATCCCGATCCTTCCATCTATAACCCGATATCAGAGTTCGCTGCCGGGAATTGGCCAAATTTCAACAGTCCGGATGTGACAACAATGACGGTATGGCCCCCAACTCCATGGGACAAGCTCGGGGTCCAAGTTCGAAATTTGTCCGCCGACGCATCGGCAAATGCCACGCGAGTAGACATCAGTTGGTCCGCGTGGGGGATCGGAATGCCGAAAGAATCGATCGCTTCCGCATTCGTAGATCTGGCAAGGAGCGGCTTCCCGGGCTCACAGCGCTCGATAGAAATTGCAAACCCAGCGGACGTAATCGCTGCAAAACGCTACGGTATATTTGTCAACATTTCGCATCCGTATGACCGGGACCCAAGTAACAATCATAGCGAGCAAACTATCGATGGGTTTCAGACCAGCACTTCGCGACAGGGCAATTTCGCAATCCCGGTCCGAAACCCAACAGGGTCAGTAGTTGTAATCCAACTTGCGGTGCAGCCTGCTATATGGGGCGCCACCATAGTGCCGTCAAGCGTGACATTGGCGCCAGGTTCACAACAGACCGTTCAATTCTCAGTGTCCGTTCCTGCGGTCATTCCACCCTCGCCCGCCGGAACGTTGATCACCGAAACTTTCAACATAGTCGGTACAATCGGTGGGAAACTACTCGGCGGCGTCGCTATCTTAGTGCTCGTGGATGCCTAAGGGGGAATTCAGATGATCAGTAAAATCCCAGTATGCGCACGTATCGGTTTGTTCGCCGGCATTTTTGCGGGACTGTTATCAAGCGGTATGGGAGAACCGATTTTCGTATCGACCAGTGGTGAGTTGTTACCCGAGGTCCTTGCTGATAAGTTGACGGACTATATCTACGCAGGGATATTAACCGGGGTCGTATTCGGTCTGATTGCGGCCATAGTCCACATAAATTTCTTCTCTTTTCCGGCGCTGCCTCTACTTTTGGTTGCGCTGGTCGTTGGAGCGATTGTCGGTTTAGTTGCCGGGAGTTTGGCTTACGAAATCGAAAAACCTTGGGCTGCAACCCTGGCCGGCGGATTTCTGGGGGCAATGATCGGTTGGGTGATTTGTTGGCTACTGTGCCTTTCAGATCGAAAGTCTATCAATCAGGATTTGTTTTATGGCAAACGGTGAGCAACCGCACTGCGGCTGGCAAGTTCCGGGTAACAGCCCTGCGCCGTTCGATTGGTGGGTGATTGGACTAGGTTCGGCAGTTGCAGGAATAGCAGCGTATATTCATGCTAATGGAATTCCAGTCATCAGTGGGATTATCAGCAGCATTGCTGGGACGAGCGCGATTCCCTCTATCGGAACGACTGGTGCAGCGGCTGGGGCATTGGCCGTTCTCGCGCTCGTAGCATATTATCTGCTCCAGCCCGACGGTTGTCTGCCTTTCAGTAAGCCTAAGTCAGAGAACGTCTGTTGTTCCGGAATCGTCGATCAAATCACAGATGGAAGCTCGGGTGCGACCACTTTTTGGGCACCATTCGCTGTAGGTCCATCATATATCTTTGATGTCGTGGTGAAGAGTGTTTATCTGTATCTGGTACGGCAAAATGCCGATTTCATCATTTGCTCGCCCGAGCAGGTACACCTCTTGCGGTGTGTGGTAAAAAACGAGATTTCATGCGGAGCTCGGATTGGAGCGATGATCGGGGCTGCTGCCGCCGCCGTAGGCGGGATCATCGTCGGCTGGATAGCAGGGGGTGCGCTCCTTGCCGCGCTAGCTTGCGGACCATTGGTCTGGCTGTGCGTCATCCTCGCCCTGATAGTTGCGGCAATCGTAGCTGCCGCGATCACCTATGCTGGTGCGATGGTCGGCGGTTGGATCGGTGCGGGAATTGCTTCGATCGGCGAAGACCAAGTGGAAGAAACCGCGGGATCCCTTGTCGCTGGGGCGGTGGTCACCGTGAGGGGAGATTGGACTAAAAATTCTAAAGGGGGGTTCAACGAACTCTTTTACGTAACCGCCCTCATGCGAACCGGCAAAGCTGAAGACGTAGAGGGGATAGACCCCCCTTACGACAATCTAGACGCCGATGATACTGCTAATGACGATTGCCCACTAGCCCCACCAGTCATCGGTTAAACACCCGATAATCCAGACTTAGCCGATCTTTGCGAGACTCACCCTGGACTGTTCCGGCTGGTCGACGTCTGTCAATGACCTCTTACCCGTAGCTTTTAATGCCTGCAGGCTGTAACCTCGGGCGGCAACCGCAGCGGCCGAAAGGCGCAGGCGTCGATTGATGGTTGCATATTTTACGTTTGGGCTGAATACCGATTAGCGATATCGGGCTCCCTGATGCTGTAGCTATAGCCCCTCAATCATCAACGTGGAAACGACTGCAGACTCAATATCCGCAACGCGTATGGCGTGGTTGTTGGTGTCGGCGATGTATATCTTGCCGTTGGCGAAGCTGATTCCGCTGGGCTCTGAGAATTGGGCTTCATTTGCGGGGCCGTCCACGTGACCTGCCGCCCCGTTGCCCAGCACGGTGAAGGCGCTTTTCATGGCCGGCAGCACCCTTTTGACCTTGTGGTTATAGGTGTCGGTGATGTAGAGGACACCGTCGTAATGGGTGATGCCGATAGGGTGCTGCAGGCGGACATGGTGGTCCGAGCCGTCGACGTCGCCGAACACGAACAGGTCCAAGCCCACGATGGTCCGCACCTTTCCCGCCGGGTCGATGTCCGCGGAGCGCACCGAACTGGTCTCGCTGTCGGCGAAGAAGAGCTTGACGCCGTCCGTGGTGATGCCGCAGGGCTGGGCCAGTTCCGCGCTGGCCAACGGACCGTCGGTGATGGCTTCCGCGCCGGTGCCGGCGAAGGGGCCGATCATACCGTCTTTCAGGTCCATGGACCAAAGCTGGTGGATGCCGGCCATGGCGATGTAGAGGCTTCCCTGGTGCTGGACCAGGTCGAAGGGCGAGCATATTTCCATCGACCGGCCCGGCCCCCGGCCTTCCCTGGTGTGCCCTTGCTCTCCGGTCCCGGCGATGGTCTCCACCGTGCCAGCGGCCAGGTCTACCCGGCGGATCGCGTGGTTCCCAGTATCAGCCACGTACAACGTCTCGCCATCCAGGGCCATTCCCTGCGGTTGATTGAAAGTGGACCCGGCCAGGTCTCCGTCGGTCAGTGCGTCAACACCACTCCCGATCACCTGTTTCACGGCGCCGTCCAGCGAGGTGACAACGATGCGGTTGTGGTTGGTGTCGGCGATGAACAGCCGGTCACCCGGTCCATCCGCCAGCACCTTGCCGGGGAAACTCAGGAGAGTGTCTTCTGGTTTGCGATACACGGATGGCAGAGGCCTGCGGTCCAAAGTCCCCTGGGTGTCATACTCGGCCACCATCTGGCTGATCAGCCCGTCGAAGGCCTCAAAGGACATCTCGCCTTCATGTTTGCCGACGACGTTGCCCAAGGGGTCGATGAACATCAGCGTCGGCCACGCCCGGCAGGAATATTGCTGCCACACCTTGAACTGGCCGTCGTTGATCACCGGGTGCTCGATCTGATACCGGCGGACGGCCTTGTCCACGTTTGAGGTCTCTTTCTCGTTGGGGAATTTGGCCGAATGGACTCCGACCACGGCCAATTCGTTGGCGTACTTCTTTTCCAGTTTCCGCAACTGCGGGAAGATATGGGCGCAGTTGATTCAACAGTAGGTCCAGAAGTCCAATATGACGATCTTTCCCCGCAGTTCCTCCATGGTCAGCGGCCGGTCCGTGTTGAGCCAATCCAGCTCCGAGGGGAATTCGGGCGCGGCCAGTTTTCCGGCGAATTGACGGCTGCTCATGGCGCCTCCGGCCGAATTAATAAGTCTCGTCGATGCGCGGTTGGCGAAATTATGGTGCGGGCGCCGGCTCAAAAGCCAGAGTGGCGTAGCGCATGAATATGGTGCCCACCGGGGCGCCCAAAGGAGCATTGGCCACCAGGACGGCGATAACATGCTCCGTTCCCGGGACCGCCGGGTCTTCGATCAGGACGCGTTTCGGGGTGTTGTTTCCGGTAACCACCCACTTGTCCCGGTCGATATGGCCATCGACGTAGACCTCGCCGTAGTTGTCCACGTTGGTCTCGAACCAGACCCTGCCCCCACCGACTATCTCGCCCTTGACCTGGGCAGGGATGGTGATCTTGATGCGGTACCAGGCGAAGGTGAACCCCACGGAGCGGCGCTTCTGAATGTCCGAGTCATTCTCCCAGCCGGAATCGTCATAATCGGGGAGCCGGGCCGGGCTATCCCCCATCTCGGCGACCAAGCCCTGATTGGGTTCGCCTGGGACCAGGCCGGAAGCGATCCTCCAGCCCTCCGATTTCACGACCGCCCGGTCGGCTGCTTGTTCCAAGTCCAGTGATACGCGGGGCATGGCTACTCCTAAAATTTGTCTCAATCAATCGCGAGGCGGTCCGTCGTAACCAGGGGCCGGCGGGCCGTTCAAGTGCGTTCCAAAGAAATCCATCGTGCGCGGCCACGACATCTCCGCGGCCGCTCTTTGGTAGCGTGGGGGATTGGCCGGGTTCATGAAGGCATGATTAGCCCCGGGGTAGGTGTAGAACTGGTGCGGCACGCAATGCGCGGAGAGCTCTCTATCCATCACCAACATGTCCGCTTGTGAGGGGTTCTCGTCGATCTCCCCGAAGTGGAACAGCATGGGACACTTGATCCCCGACGCGAGCGCCAAGGGGGGCTCGGTGGCGTCGCCCCAGGGCACCATGATGTTGCCGCCGTAGTAGGGCACGGCGGCCTTGAAGGCGGGATTGGTGGCGGCGGCCAGCCAGGCGACCCGGCCTCCCATGCAGAACCCGGTGATGCCGATACGGTCCGAGTCGATGGAAGAACGACCGGTCAGGAAATTAACCGTTGCGTTGATGTCGTCGATGATCAGCGGGTCGCTAAGTTGGTCGCGCTTAGTCTTGCCGGTGCTCTCCACCATCTCATCGGTGATCCGGTGGAACAGGTCAGGGGCGACGGCGGCGTAGCCCGCGCCGGCCAAATTATCGGCCATATCCTGGATGAACTTGTCCACGCCGCTGGCATGTTGGGCCACCACCACGGCTGGAAAGGGGCCGGCGCCGTCGGGCACCGAGAGATAGACATTCATCTCGGTCCCGTTCACCGGCACTTTTTCCCAAGAAGACGGCATACAACCCCTTTCAGATTCGAATCAATACTGGCAAGCCAGCCCACTCTCGGACCGCTACTTCAGATGTTTGTTGAAGAACTCGATGGTCCGAGGCCAGGCGGCCGCGGCCGACGCCTCGTGATGGCGCTCCGGGTTGGTGTAGTCCATGAACGCGTGACCGGCGCCGTCGTAGGTGTGGAATTCAAAGTCTTTGCCCAGACGCTTAAGTTCCGCGTCGAAGGTGTCCCGGTCGGCCACTGACGGGTTGCCGTCCTCCGAGCCGAAGTGGAACAGCATGGGGCAGTTGATGTTGGCGGCCATGGAGAATGGCGTGTCGCCGGGGCCCCAGTTGCCCATGATGTTGCCGCCGTAGAAGGGCACGGTGGCCTTGAAGATCTGGTTGCTTGCGGCCATCAGCCAGGCGATGCGTCCGCCCATGCAGAAGCCGGTGACGCCGATGCGGTCATTGTCGATGGCCGAGTTGGCGGTCAAGAAGTCCACCGCGGCGTTCATGTCGGCATTGATATCGGCATCTCTCAGGTGACCCAGGCGGTCCAATCGAGGTCCGTCCATTATTTCCTGCGAGTAGCGGTGGAACAGGTCGGGCACCACGGCCACGAAGCCGGCGTCAGCCAACTGGTCGGCCATCTTCCGGTCGAAGTCGTCCAGCCCGCCCACATGGAACGCTATCACCACAGCAGGGTGGGGGCCGTCGCCCGAGGGAAGGGCCGCGTACATATCCATCTCGCTGCCGCCCACGGTCAATTTATCGGTAAAACTAGGCATGACGAATCACCTCATAGTGTGAGATAGGGTGCGTGCTCGGGCTTGAATTGTGGAATTCTAACAGAATCAAGGGATGTTGACTTGGCGTCTAGATCAACCCGTCGGCCCGGACCGCCGCCATAGTCTCCTGGAAGGCGTTTAGGGTGTGGTCTATCTCTTTCTCGGTGTGGGTGCTGGAGACTAGGAATGTCTCCCGGCCCATTATGTCCACGCCCAGGTTCTGCAGCCCCCGTTTCATGGCAGTTACGGCCGGTGACGCGATGGTCTCGGCGATCTTGGTGTGGGACATGGTGCAGAGTTCCCGATCGCAATCGCAATCGGCCAGCACCACGTGCAGCATCGACGCGATGCCGTGGACGTGGCCCGGAATCTCCAATCGGCCCAGAATGTCGTTAAGTCCTGCCTTCAGCCTGGTGGACATGGAGTCGGCTTGTTGGTTGATCGGCTGAGTGGCGATCATCTCCAGGGCCGTGGCGCCGGCCGCGGCGGAGAGCGGGTTCCCATTGAAGGTCCCCGGATGATAGACGCGGTGGTTGTTGTCCCAGTCCGGGTCGTTGCGGTGGGCGATCATATCGATGATCTCAGCCTTTCCCCCCACTGCTCCTCCTGGCAGGCCTCCGGCCACAATCTTGGCCATGGTTGTCAGGTCGGGCGAGACTCCGTAGCGCTCCTGGGCGCCGCCTGGGGCGGCCCGGAACCCGGTGACCACCTCATCAAAGATCAATATGACCCCGCTCTGGGCGGTGAGTTCCCGTAGTCCTGTCAGGTAGTTGGGCACGTCGAACGGCAGTTGGCCGAAGTGGGCGCCGGTG
This sequence comes from Chloroflexota bacterium, assembly GCA_022562475.1. Taxonomy (GTDB): domain Bacteria; phylum Chloroflexota; class Dehalococcoidia; order Lucifugimonadales; family UBA3495; genus UBA9611. The sequence goes on from JADFPD010000075.1 coordinate 16,419, forward strand.
GGCTCCAGGATGATGGCGGCGATGTCTGGCTCGCGCTTGATGGCGTCTTCCACCGCGGCCAGATCTCCCGATGGAACAACCACCATCGTCCCCCAACTGGCCTCGGGGATGCCGGGTGCCGGGCGGTCGGAACCGGCCATGGCGTAGTCGTGCCACCCGTGGAAGTGGTCCTGCAACTTGATGATCTTGTCCTTGCCGGTAAAGGCGCGGGCCAAGCGCATGGCCATCAGCGTGGCCTCGGTGCCGGAACTGTGAAAGCGCAGTTTCTCGATGGACGGCATCAGCGCCTTGATGGCTTTGGCCCAGCGGATCTCATCGTCGGTGGAGGCGCCCAGGTGCGTTCCAAGTTGTATCTGCTTTGATACGGCTTCGGCGATTGCTGGGTGAGAGTGCCCCAACAATAGCGCCCCGTGGCCTGAGACGTAGTCGACGTATTCGTTGCCATCGACGTCCCACTTGAGCGGGCCGGCGCCGTGGGTCATGTAAAGGGGAAAGGGCTGGGCGTAGCGGGTGTCGTGGGTAACGCCGCCTGGGAAGATCTCGGAGGCCTCCACGTACCGTTGGGCCGAACCGGGGTGCTGGGCGATGTAGTCCTCGAGTATCGTAGCCATCGGGCCTCCTTAAGTTCGCTGGGCCGTGTCCCAGAACAGGGATTATTGTAGCTTCTGCGGCCGGCTTGCGCCACGCTTGGGGCACCGCGATAAATCTCGGCCCAAAAAATTGCTCCGTATTCCAGGCGAAACCCGGGGCGTAGGACGGGTTACTTTTTCTCCATACCGTGTGGTGGTGTGTGGATTTCGGCCTTCGCCGGAAAGACGGGAGAACCCCCAACCTCATTCCAGGGAAAGCTGGAAGGTGGATTCACATTTGAAGTGCAACACTTCATTCCAGAATACCTCGGCTGGAGTACGAAAGCCGAGGCACTTACGAGGGGTATTATTATACGCCCGCACGAGCTCAGTAAACCTCTGGTT
>JADFPD010000076.1 GCA_022562475.1 Chloroflexota bacterium
GTTCCTCGTGGATATTCGGGTTGTCATGGTGGGCCCGGGTCATGGGGGTGTCGATGAATCCGGGATGGACCGAATTGGCCCGTATGTTCTCAGATGCGTATTGAATGGCGGTGGTCTTATTGAAGATGCGGACCGCGCCCTTGGAGGCGTGGTAAGCCGACGAAGTGGCGCTGCCGACCAGGCCGTAGATGGAGGAGATGTTGATGATGGAGCCGCCGCCGGCCTTTCGCATCTCTGGGATGGCCGCCTTGGTGCCCAGAAACACACCCTTCACGTTAACGTCCATGACCTTGTCCCAGGCCTCCGAACTCGTCTCCTCCACTCCGGCGCGGTGGCTGACGCCCGCGTTGTTGACCAAGATATCGAGCTTGCCAAAGGTGGACACGGCCGCCTGTACGGCGCTCTGCCAGCTCTCTTCACTGGTGACGTCCAGGTCCACGAACAGGGCCCGGCCTCCGGACTCGGCGATCAACGCCTCGGTTGCCTTGCCCTCGTCCACCAAGATGTCGGCGATCACCACGGCGGCGCCTTCACGGGCGAGCAACTTCGCCGTGGCCGCGCCGATCCCTCGGGCGCCGCCGCTGATCAGGGCTACTTTGCCTGCAACACGCATGGTCTACCTCTTTAGCGTCGGTTTGGCTCTGGATTGGGATTATATCAGTCAGGGGCAAACTATCAGCCGTCAACTTGCGGTGGCTAGGGAATTGCGCTTCCAGGTTTGTTTCCCCATAATTGCTGGCGGTTGTATCTCGCTTGACCTTTCCAACGCAGGGGATACTTAAAAACATTGATCAAGGTAGAAGTGCCATGTCTGCTGAGGCGTTGCGCCACGTTTGGCTGTTCTCGGAACTGACCGACGACCAACTTGAGAGCATATCCAATTTCACGTTTGAAAAAAACTTTGAGCCTGGGGAACTGATCGTGGAAGAGGGTCAAACCGGGAACGGTCTCTACGTCATCGTTTCCGGCACCGTTGAAGTGTTGAAAGGGGACCTGGCCGCAAACCCCCAGGTTTTGGCCAAGCGCGGCGCCGGGGACGTCTTCGGCGAGATGGCCCTGCTGGGCGAGTGGCCAAGGACCGCCAGCGTGCGCGCCGTGGACTCGGTCCAGTGCCTGGGCATAGACCGGTGGGTCTTTCTCTCCCAACTGGAGCGCCAACCCCAGGTGACGATCAGGATGCTCCAGATATTGGCCCAAAGGCTCCGGGACAGCGACGCCCGTTTCGTGGAGTAGGAACACCCAAAACCGTTCGTCCTGTCCTTCCGCGGAAAGACGTCGAAGGACCCAGATCAACCACGTTCCTGGTGGAAATAATTGTTCCGTTTATAGAGCGTCCATCAACCTCTTAATCTTGGCGGAGTTCATGAACATGGCCCGCATCTCCTCGGAGCCGGCCTGATCAGCCATGAAGGACACCATCTCCCCGGCGCGTAGCCGCAATTCCTTGGCCCGGTCCGGGTCACTTCGCCGGCCGGCCAGATCCGCCAAGGCAGGCAGGATATTACATAATGCACGCCGGGAGCCCTGGGTTTCGGCCTCAGCCAGCGCTTGGTCCAAGGCTGTCTGTGCCTCTTCAAGGCGGCCCAGTCCAACCAACGCCTCTCCTCTGAACCGCAGCATGTCTGGCAGAGCGACCCGTTGGCCGATCTCCTCCAACACGCCGATAGTCCGGTCAGCAAGCTCCAGTGCGTAGCCAAAGCTCCCATTGGCGAGGGCTACGTCACCTTCGATTATCTGGAACACGGAGTATCCGGCCGTGGGGTCTGAGACCCCGTTTTCGAATTCCTTGCAGGCCTCGGTCATCGATTCTTGGGCTCGGTCATAGTCCCCTGCGCTGAGATAAGCCTGGGCCTTGGCGGCAAGGGCAAATTGCCGTGTGTTGCCCCCTTCCAAAGCGTCGTTGGCCATGCTTAAAGCGCCCTCGATATCTCCGGCCATCCCGCAGAACAGGGCTAATCTTACCTGTGGGGTCAACGGTGGATGCCATCCCATCTTTTCGAGGATGGGGATGCTCTCTTCAAGGGCGGCCATGGCCTTCCCGATCTCACCCAATTCCATGTAGGTGGCCCCAAGCACATAGAGGCTGATCGCCTGCACCCGTACATTGCCGATGGACATGCTAACCTCTGTGCACTCCTCGGCGGAAGCCATTGCTTCAAGGAGACTGCCCAGGAAAAAATGGCCTCCAGCAGAAGTTATCAAGCTGTCAACGAGCATGGGCAGATTGCCCAGTTTCCTGAGGATGTCATCGGACTCACTGATCGCCGCCCAGGCCTGGTCGCCTTTATCAACCGTGAAATACGCCTTTGCAAGGTCGTTAAGCGTAAGGGCCAATTGCTCTTCAAGTCCGTGTTCGCGGGCGATGGCCAGTGACTGCTCGCCATAGTCGACCGCCGCTTCGCGGTCCTTCCCTTCGTAGAATTCGACCAGCATCAGGTTCCAAAGCACCTTGGATTCTGCATGATGGTCATGCAGTTCCCGGGCCAGGGACAGGCCTTTATTGGATATCTCCCGGCATAGATCGGGGTCGGAAGTCAACATCGGGAGGGCCATCACCGTGGCTTGAGCGACCACGGCCGCCAATTCCATAGCCCGGTCCCCCTGGGATGTGCCCATCTCCCCCAGTTTCTTGTAGCAGGCCAGCGCATCCTCGTAATCGCCGGTCAACTCCAAGGTCCGGCCTTGGGCGATGTAGGTGGCGGTTCTCTGCTGGCTGTCAGACTCCACCCGGTCCAGGAGGTCGATGGCCTTGGCATAGTGAGAGTTGGCCTCTTGGTGGGCGTGGAGACGCGAGGCTGACTCTCCGGCCATCAACGAATACCGCAGCGCCCGCTCGTCCGCCCCGGCCTCATAGAAATGATAGGCCAAGAGGTGGGCCTGTTCCTCCAGTCTGTCGCTGAACAGTTCCTCCACGGTGTCGCCGACACGTAGGTGAAACTCCTTCCGGGCGCGGATCAGAATGGAGTTGTAGGCCGCGTCACGGGTGAGGTCGTGCCGAAACCTGTACTCCAACTCCGGCAAACGACTCTCCTCCTCGATCAGTTCCGACCTTTGCAGGGTACTGATCTCGCGGTCGAGGACGGTTGTGGGGTCGGAGATCCGCTCCAAAACCCGGTGATTGAACGACCGTCCGATCACCGAGCTCAGTTGCAGGGTGCGGCGGGCGCCATCAGCGAGCCGGTCAATCCGAGAAGTGAGCAATGCCTGGAGGTTCTCGGGGAGGGCGATATCCTCGACTTTAGCCTCGGGGTTCCATTGCAGTCCCGTTTCTTCTCGGGTTACTGCGCCCGAGTCGAAGAGGGTCCGGGTAAACTCCTCCACAAAAAGGGGATTGCCTTCGGTCTTGGCCAGAATCATCTGACGGAGTTGAGGTGGCGCATCAGGGATGTCGAGAAGGTTTTCAAAAAGAGATTCAGCGTCTTCGTTGGACAGGGCGCTCAAAGCAATCTCTGTGTAGCGGTGGGGGTAGTCGGTCTCGGCGGCCTGCTTGAGACGCCAGGCTGGAGATTGGCGCTCGGGACGGAAGGAGCAGAATATTAGCAGCGGCACGTCATCGACCAGGGGGAAAAGGTCGATCATCATCTCTACCGATGCGGGGTCGGCCCAATGCAGATCGTCCAGCACCAGGACTGTTGGCGCGAGTGAAGCGAATTCCCGCCACATGCTGTGACAGGCGTCGTAAAGCTCACGTTGGAGGGCTTCGCCTTTTAATTGTTGGCCCTGTGATTCCGTTCCGAAGGCCAACAAAGCTTCCAGAGTACGGACTACCGGTTTATGGACTTGGGGCGGAAACCCCACCGGCGCGATCGCGACCTTCTCGCGCACGATTTCCCTGGAATCGTTGTCCCCTATTTCAAAGATCTGAAGCATGCGTTGCATGAACAGCCCGTACGGGCGCGTGGTGTCATAAGACACTCCGTGGCTTACGATCCAGGGAGCCTCCTCGCCGGCGATCTTGACCCATTCGGTATGCAGTTCCTCTATCAGGCGGCTCTTACCGATCCCGGCCTCCCCGATGAGGCTGATAATCCCGCCCCGACCTTCGCAAAGGCCGGCGAGCACTTCCCGTAACTTGGCAAACTCTTCGTCCCGGCCGATAAGTGGGGCTTGCAGTCCTTCGATGCCGCGGAGGCTGCCGGGCACGGCCTTCACGCCCAGGGCACGGTAGGTGCGGACCGGCTCGGACTTGCCTTTGACCTCGCTGAGGCCCAGGTCTTCAAACTCGAATATCGGCTCCACCAGACGGTGGGTGTCCGAAGAGACCTGCACGGTCCCCGGCTGGGCCGTCTGTTCCATCCTGGCCGCCAGGTTGATGGCGTCGCCCAGAGCAGTGTATTCCACGCGGAGGTCTGAGCCTACTTCACCGACCACAACCAGTCCGGTGTTGATGCCAACTCGGACCTCGATGTCGATGCCCCACTGGGCCTTCACCTTTTCCCGGTACGGCGCGATGTCCCGGACGATCTCCAACCCGGCCCGGACGGCTCGCTGCGGGTCGTCTTCATGGCCGATGGGCGCGCCGAAGAACGCAAGTATGGCGTCTCCCATGAGACGGGCAAGAGTCCCTTCATAACGGTAAACCGGGGCGATCAGGTTCTCAAAGGCCCCGTTCATGATCTGGGCCCACTCTTCCGGGTCGAGCTTCTCGGCCGCGGCCGTGGAGCCGCTGACATCGCAGAAGAGCATGGTGACGATGCGCCGCTCTCCCTCGGTCTTACCTCCGGTCCTGGCGGCCTCGAGTTTGTTCAGCAATTCGGGAGGAATGTAGCGCTCGAGGTTGGCTCTGGAGGTCTCCGCGGAGGTATCAGGAGCCGCGGCTGTGCCGGTAGACCCGGATTGGGCCAGTTGATGGCCGCAGCTCAGGCAGAAGCGCGCCTCGGAGGGCAACTCCGTGCCGCATTCGGGACAGGCGTTGGCCAGAGGGCTCCCGCAAGACATGCAGAAGCGGGCGCCGGCTGGGTTTTCGAACTGGCAGTTTCGACAATCCATCAGAGGTTTCCTGGACCCATGTTTACATAATGTAAGAGAGAAAGACTATCCAATCTTAGCGAGGGTGTTCTCTAGGTACATGGCCCGCAGAGTTTCGTCTTGGAACAAGCCCGCGATCTCGTTGACCATGGCCACCGCTTTCGCCTTCTTAGCGGCGCCCGCCTCGGACTGGCCGGACGCTGTCAACACCCCGGCGGCCCCAGCGCTGGCCTGCCAAGCGAACCCACGCATCCCCATCTCCAGAGCTAGGCTTTCGGCCCGTTCAAAGGACTCAAGTGCCTTGGCTGAGTCTTCACGGGCGAGGCTGACATGGGCGTCAGCAAGAGAAAGCAGGGGGTAAAAATGCTTCATAGACCGCTCTTCGGCGAAGGACTTGGCCTCTTGGATCAATTGGTCCGCAGACTCAATGTCTCCCTTTCCCAGGGCCAAGAATGTAGACCCTACCAGCAAAAGCGGCCGCGCCAGGTACATGTAGGCTGTGGATATGTTCAGGCCGTTTTGGAACATTTCTTCGGCCTGCTCTGTGTTTCCAGTAAGCATGAAACAAAAACCTAGGTCAGCCCAGGCCAGGCCGCCTGTCAAGCTGCCCAACGGACCCTCCATCAGGCCCAAAGCCTCACTATGGGCTTCGGTGACCTGTTGAATCAACTTTGAACTGATATCCAGTTGTGCGGTCCCCATCGCGCAGAGAGCTGCCACCTGGATGAAAGGTAGGCCCGAAATACGCCCAGCGCTCAACCCCGCTTCGTAATACCCTACGGCGGCCTCGTAGTCCCCTTTGAACCAAGAAATCATGCCCAAGGTAACATTGGCATAACCTTCCTGTTCGGCTGCGCCAATGAGCTCCGCCAGTTCTTTGCCTTGCTGCGCCGACTCCTCGGCCGCATCTAGGTCTCCATTCCGGATGTGGTAAATGGGCGTGGTATAACCCAAGAGTTCCGACTGCCATTTCTTGTTGCCCAACTGCTCCGCCAACGGCAACGCTTCCAGAACCTTTTCCCGGCTCTCGTCGAACTTGGTCATGTAGTTCAGGGTATTCGCGATATGGGTCATGCCGAATAGCCTAGGCTCGTCCATAGCCAGGTTTTGGCCGATCTCCGCGGCCTCTTCCAGGTGTCCCACTGCATCATCGAAATTACCAAAAGGCACACGCATGTAGCAGTAGGTCATATGCACCCCGGCCAGCCCGGAATGATCGCCGCATTCCCTGGCCAACCGCTCGGCCTCGGCCAGGTGGTCCTCAGCTTCGGTAAACTCTCCTTGGACCAGCCCTCTGAGGAAACCAAGATTGTTCAGAGCCGAGACCTGCATCGGCGAATCTTGCAAGTCTTGGGCTGAGTGATACATCTTGTGATAGGTCTCAACCGCTTGTGTCACATCGCTGATGGCCGTAAGCGAGCCACCAAGTCCCTCGTAGGCACGTCTTTCGAGATTAGCATCTTTGGATTCGGCTAGAATCTCCAGCGCCTGGGTGAAATTCCCAATGGCCTCAGAGCTGGAATAGGCCCTGGCGGCATGCTCCCCGGATTCCACCAGGTAAGGAACGGCGCGGACCCGCTCGCCGGCCTGAAGGAAGTGGCGGGCGATATCGTAGTGCTCGTCGGGATATAGGCGTTCCAGGAATTCGGCCACTCTCAGATGGAGTTCCCGGCGCCGGCTGAGCAATAGTGAGGAATACGCCGCCTCCTGGGTGAGGACATGCTTGTATGTATAGTGTGGCTGGGGGACCCGGCCTTTCTCACGGATCAATTCCCGCCGTTGCAGATCGGACAAAGATTCTTCTAATGAAGCCGTGCCATCGAAGATCTCTTCCAGGGTGCCCAATTCAAATTCACGGCCGATGACTGAAGCAGTCTGGACCACGCTTCGAGAATCCTCGCTCAGCCGGTCGAGACGGGCGGTGATGACCCCAGCCAGGGTGTCTGGCAGGGCGATATGCTCGATCTCCTTGATTGCATGCCAGCGAGAGCCGTCTCTAACTACTAGTTCTGCGTCCAGCAGCGAACGAATCACCTCTTCAACAAAGAAAGGGTTGCCCTCGGCTTTGCTGAGGATCAGCGACCTGACCTTCTCTGGCAGGTCTTCAACCTCCAGCAGATGACCCACCAGGGTCCTTGAATCTTCCTCTCCCAGGGGCTCGATGGCGACCGAGGTGTACCGGTGGACATAATCTCTGGTGGCGTTCTCATGGAACCGCCATGCTGGGTCCTGCCTGACCGGCCGGAATACTCCCAACAGCATCAGGGCGCCGCGATCGGTGAGCGGGAATAGGCTCTCAACCAGGTCCAGCGAGGTTGGGTCAGCCCAGTGCAGGTCTTCGAACACCAGCACCAGCGGCTGAATCTGGGCTTCGGCCTCCAGCAACGACCGGACGGCGCGGAATATCTTGTCGTGCACCTGCGGCGGTTGAAGAAACTTGATTAGTTCGGAGTCGTATTCTGGCACCGGCAGGTTCATCAAAGTAGCGAAGAATGGCGCTGCCGCAGCCCCGTCTTCAGGCAATTTGGCGACGGCGACCCGCTTGATCTTGAGATATTTCTCCTCGTCTGAGTCGTCGATACCAAGGTCGAAGAACGAAGTCAGCAAGCTGGCAAACGGGGTGTATGGATTGGCTGTTTCATAGGAGCGAGACCGCCCTTCATACCACTTCAACGACGAATCTGCGAGAGTATCCGAGAGAGACTGGTAAAGTTCGGATATGATCCGTGATTTCCCCAGTCCGGCGTCTCCGATAAGGGACACGACCTGCCCCCGGCCTTGCTGTAGGTCCGCAACCGTCTGCTTAAGTGACTGCAACTCGTCGTCGCGTCCAACCATGGGGCTGTCCAACCCCACTATTCCTCTTTCCCGCTCAGGCTGCGCTTTGCGGCCCAGGACCTTGTAAACGCGGACCGGCTGGCTCTTGCCTTTGACTTCGGTGGCCCCCAGGTCCTCAAAATCAAATAGTGGAGCGACCAACGTCTGGGTGTCAACGGATATCTGGACGGTGCCCGGCTGAGCGGTCTGTTCCATCCTGGCAGCGGTATTGATCGCGTCGCCCAAGGCCGTGTATTCCAGGCGCAAGTCTGAACCCACCTCTCCAACCACGACCAGTCCAGTGTTTATGCCTACCCTGACCTCAAAATCGATCCCCCACTTACGCTTAATTTCTTCTTTGTAGGGGCCGATGGCTTCGATGATGTCCAGTCCGGCCAAGACAGCGCGTTGGGGGTCGTCTTCGTGGGCTATAGGCGCCCCAAAAAACGCGAGGATGGCGTCGCCCATCAACCTGGCCAGAGTGCCTTCGTACCGGTAAACAGGCTCGATCAGGTGGGTGAATGCGCCGTTGATGATCTCGGCCCATTCTTCCGGGTCCAATTTCTCGGCGGCGGCGGTGGACCCACTGACATCGCAGAAGAGCATGGTCACCACCCGCCGTTCGCCAAGTTGACCCCCGCTGGACCGGACCGCCTCCAGTTTGGTCAGAAGTTCCTTTGGGATGTACTGCTCTAGAGTGGCCCGCGAAGAATCTGGTTGGGCCTCGCCCAGTTGATACCCACATTCGGGGCAGAACCGCGCCTGAGCAGGCAAAAGCGAGCCGCACTCGGTACACGTAGCCTGCAATGCCGAGCCACATGAGACGCAAAACTTTGCGCCGTCAGGGTTCTCGCTTTTACAACTAGGGCAATCGATGGCAGGCATGACCTAGACTCCGGAGGCATCCGGGATAATCGGAATATAAGAATACCATAAATCGAGGTAGCCGCAATAAGGAGCTCTTCCCTGGCTGGCGCAGTCAGGTTTGATTACATAACAGGCATTGCCGCAGGCGCGCTAAAGGCAAAGCTCCCAGTCCATATCAAACACATAGCGACAGCGGCCTGGTCCCAAGAACTGTCTTTCGTCCATGATAATGTGGACCCATCCTTGGCCGCCACATCCGTCGGCGGGACGGTGGCCGGCGCCGGCGTTTGGCTTTTCTTGCCGGAACACAGCGGCCTGATCAACCGGGAATTTTCGGAGATCTTCGCTGGCGGAAAGACCTATTGTTTCCAAGGGGCGATGTCCGATGAGGGCGGCCAAACACCGGCGGAATTTCCGTGACGGTTGCTCGTTGCCATAAAAAGCGGCGGCGAAATGTTGGTGGAACAACAGGCCGGCTATCGCTCCGGCGGCCAGGCGTTGTTTGACCGAACGGTCTACAGAGATAGCAGTAAAAATGATTATGTAAAGAGACCTCCCCCGGGGCTTACTTGAGCTTACATAACCTATCTTGTGCGAACCAACCTGTATTTTTCGTTTGCCCATCCGGTGCCTTTCCCCCTGTCTCCACGCCTGTAATTTGCATTTCAACATGCTTTCGCCCTGAGAGCCCCGTAGCGCCGTTTTAGGTCCCTTTTCCGCCCCCGAAGTCATCCAACGGATTTCTCGACCCCATTTTTTCGGTGAAAACCCTCCGTTGACGGCCTGGATTACCGGCCGCCAAAATTCATATCAAGTTATTCGAATCACGAAGTATCGTCAGATTTTCAGCGGGGGAAAATATGGCAATCTCCGGCACCATCAAAGTCACCGCCGCGGGGACCGCGGTCCAGGCCGCCAGCAAAGGAAACGCCAGGTCCATGGTCTTCAAGGCCCGAAACGACAACACCGGGACCTGCTATTTAGGCGGTAGCGATGTCTCATCCACCGACGGCATGTCCCTGGTCCCCGGCGAGTCGATCCAACTGGAACTGGCCAACGCTATCTCGACCTCTCAGTTCTGGGCCGACGCCGCCAACAACAACGACCAGATCGATTTCATCGGCAACGAATAATGACCCAGACCCACCAACAACACCGCTCGCCGCTACTCAACCGCCGGGAGACCTACACCGCCGTCACAGACGCCGCGTACACCGCCAAAGCCGGTGACCAGGTCATCGGCGTCAACCGGGCAGGCATCGTGACCATCACGCTCCCCACGGCAGAAGTCCGCCCAGGACGCATCTACACCGTCAAAGACGAGTCCGGGGCCGCGAACGCCAACAACATCACCATCGCCACCGAAGGTTCCGAGAACATAGACGGTTCTCCCACTCACGTCCTCAGCACCGATTATCAGGGAGTGTCCCTGTATTCCGACGGGACCAACTGGTTCATCGTGCCCATCGTGGCGGCCGGCACCAGCGCAACGGTCACCAGGGAAGGCGGTCAAACCACAGAGGCGACCACCACCAGCACCTCAACGGTGGACCTCTTGACCGCCGCCAGCCTGACCATTCCCATAGGCACCCCAGTTGAAGTCCATGCCATGTTAAGGAGAACGACCGGGACAGCGACCACAGCCAAAGTCGGTCTGAAACTGAACACCACCGCAGTCAGAAGCCCTCTAGACTGGGGTCCCTCGGCCAACAACCCAGATACTGGGCTGCTTCATATGCTCCTTCAGCACGGTCTAAGTTCCTATTCCTTTGGGCATTACATGTTCGTAACAAATCCAGACCAGCTCTCCTATTTCGACATTTCGGGAGGGATCGCAACACCGGTGGCAGAATTGACGGATATCATTCTGCAAGCCAAGGTGGGCAGCTCATCGATCACCATGGGAGCCGACGAGATGCACGTCTACAGCAAGGCGGTGAGTTAATGCTCTGCATATTCAAAACACCCCTGGTCCCACACCCGGACATGCCCGGCAAACTCCAAGCCAAAGCCGCCGCCGGAGCGTGCCAAGAGGCCTGCCACACTCAGGTGGCGATGTGCGAGCACGACCCCACCGTCCTCCACCAAAAAGAGGGACGATACCTGCTGGCTCTGGAGACTAAACGGTATTTCCGTGGGCGTCCGCTCTCTCAGGAGCAAGAAACTGCTCTGGCTGCAAACCCTGACCTACTCCTATTCAGCGAGATTGAGGAAAGGGAAGAGGTGGCCGGCCAAGCCCTGGACATTACACCGCGCGAGGTGATGATCAGCGCAGCTTGTCTGAAAAGCAACGGCAAAAAGATGACTATCAAAGACTTCCCAGCCGGTTGGAACTTTGGCAACGGTGTGACCGTGGGGGTCACGGTGCCGATCAAGAACAGCGAGCCGTGTGTGCTGTCGTGGGTGGTCTTCCCGGACTCCAACATCCCAGCAGTGCAGGCAAGCTATGACGCTTTAAGAGCAATCATGGAAGACTAGGTACGGACAACGGCAGAAACAGATTATGTAATGTATGGAGCCCGCCCGCTGGCTAGCCGACCACCGTCAGCGGGCCGTCGATGGATATGAGGGTTTCCTCGATCTCTCTCAGCAGGTCATCCAGGTTCCAGCCCTTGGTGGCCGACACCAAGATCCCCGACTTCGCTTCGTGGTCGGGCAACTCGTTTTGAGCGCCGTCGGAACCGTCTTCCGGACTCTCCGGCACTGCTGCCTGCATCAGGTCCATCTTGTTCATTACCAAGATTCTCGGCCGGTCCGATAACCCCAAGTCCTTGAGGGTATCCTCTACCACTTTGGTTTGCTCCATGGCCTTGGGATGGGTGACGTCGATCACGTGGAGCAGGATGTCGGATTCTTGCAGTTCTTCCAGCGTGGCCCGGAAGGCCGCGACCACCTTGGGGGAGAGTTTCTGGATGAACCCCACGGTGTCGCTCAAGAGGAGCGACGCGCCGGAAGGCAGCCTGATGCGGCGTGTCACCGGGTCTAGGGTCGAGAAAAGCTGGTTGGCGGCGGTCACATTGGCGTCGCTAAGCGCGTTGAACAAGGTGCTCTTGCCGGCGTTGGTGTAGCCCACTAGAGTCGCCATGGGGATGCTGGACTTCTTGCGGCGTTCCATGTGGACGCTGCGCCGGCGGCGGACCGCGTTTAGCTCAGACTTGATCTTCTGGAGCCGGTTGCGCACTAGCCGCCTGTCGGTTTCTATCTGAGTTTCGCCTGGGCCCCGGGTGCCGATCCCGCCGCCCAATCGCTCCAAGTGAGACCACTGGCCAGCCAGGCGTGGCAATAGGTATTCATGCTGCGCCAGCTCCACCTGTAATTTGCCCTCGTGAGTCGAAGCATGCTGGCCGAACACGTCCAGAATCAGGGCGGTCCGGTCGATAACCTTGCGGCCGAGGGCGTTCTCCAGGTTGCGCTGCTGGGCTGGGGTGAGTTCGTCATCGAAGATCACCACATCCGCATTGAGGTCTTCCATCATCTCGCGGATCTCTTCAACCTTGCCGGACCCAACGTAGGTGGAGCCGAGCCTGTTGGCCCGCTGGGTGACCCTGCCGACCACCTCCGCGCCAGCGGTGTTGGCCAGGTACTCAAGCTCGGCCAGGGTGTCTTCCAGAGACCACGGGTGGTCGCGGCGGTTCATCTCTACCGCGACGAGCACCGCCTTTTCCGGTTCTGGCTCCACCGGACTGGAAGAACGTTTGCCTTTAGAACGTTTACTTATGGGCTCTACCCTCTAAAAATGCTTGCGCCAGTAATGCCTGCGTGGCTAGCTCACTTGCCCTTGGGCGGGGGAATCTTCCAAGTTTCCAACCGCCGGCAGCCCTTTTCGATCTGTTCGTCGGGGGTGGTCAGGGACAGGCGGATGTAGCCTTCACCGTACTTTCCGTAGCTGGAACCGGGGGTTACGACAACGTCCAACTCTTCCAGGAGCAATTGGGCCATCTCGGCTGATGTGTACCCATCCGGCACCTTGGCCCATATGTACAGGCTAGCACGGGGGACCGCGACGTTCATGCCCATGGCGTTAACGGCTTTCACGACCCTGTCGCGGCGGCGGGTGTAGGCGTTCAGGTTGTCGGCGACACAGTCCTGGGGGCCGGTCAATGCCTCGATGGCCATCTCCTGAACAGCCTGGGGCACTCCAGAGTCCAGGTTGGCCTTGATCTGGAACAGGGCCTTGATCATGTCGGCGTTGCCCACGGCCATGCCGATGCGCCAACCGGTCATGTTGTAGGTCTTGGACAATGAGTGGAACTCCAGGCCGATATCCTTGGAACCGGCCACCTGCAGGTAGCTTATCGGCGTGTACCCGTCGTAGCCGATCTCGCTGTAGGCGGCGTCGTGGAGCAGGGCGATGTCATTTTCTTTGCAGAAGGCGATGGCGGACAGGAAATCTTCTTCGCTGGCGGTGGCGCTGGTGGGATTGTTGGGGTAGTTCAGCCACATCAGCTTGGCAGCGCGTGCCACGTCTGATGGGATGGCGTCCAATTCGGGCAGCCAGCCGTTCTTCTCGTACAGCGGCATGATGTGGCTTTCGGCCCCGGCGAACATGGTGCCCACGCCGTAGACCGGGTAGGCCGGATCGGGGATCAGGGCGATGTCGCCTGGGTCCAGGAAGCAGAACGCGGCGTGGCCGATGCCCTCTTTGGCGCCGATCAAGGGCAGCACTTCGGTATCCGGGTCCAGTTTCACGTTGAAGCGGGTGTCGTACCACTGGGCGAAGGCCCGCCGCATCTCGGGCAGGCCGTCGGTCTCGGGATACCGATGGTTGGGTGCGTGCTGTGACGCGGTCAACAGCCGGTCGATGATGGGCTGGGGCGTGGGTATGTCGGGGTCTCCGATGCCAAAGGTGACCACGTCGGCCCCGGCGGCACGCTTCTCCGCGATGATTCGCGATATCTCAACGAAAGGGTAGGGCGACAACTTGCCCAAACGGTCCGAGAATTTCACCATCTCGACTTCAGTTCTCCCCGTATCTAGATTGAATCGATAAGTCTTTAGTCATTCAATTTCGCGTCTCGAAATACCTAGGTCGCGAAGTATCGCGCTGATGGTTCCTGGCCTTAGATCCCGGGCTCGCCAATTCGGAATCGTAGTTCTTTGGTTGTTGGCCGGATTGATCCAGATTTCGTGGTCGCCTCTTGCGGTACGGTCAAACTCGCAACCCAAACGTCGTAGTCGTCATGTTAATTCGCGGTAGTTCAAACCGCGACTGTAAACTCACTGGGAACCTCGATATCGTTAGCCTCCATCGACATCGCTTCCACTTCAGCGGGCAATGGATCCCCTCTATCCCTGTATGAAGCAATAAATCCTGCCGCCACGCTCTGAAGGTTCTCCATCACTTCCGTAGGAGTGTCTCCCCAGGCCCTGCATCCGGGCAGGGCGGGGACTTCAGCCATGTATCTGTCCTCGGTGGCATCGCTGGGCTGGTGGATCACGAGTGAAAGTTTGTAAAGTTTCATGGCACTGTCCCTACGTCCATTCCCCGCTGAAGACTTCTTCCGCCGGGCCTTCCAAAAAGACCTCGCCCTGGCCGTCCCAGTCCACTTTGAGAGTGCCTCCGGGCAGGGTTATGTCAACCGTTTTTCCGCTGTGTCCGCAAAGCATGGAGGCCACGGCGATGCCGCAGGCCCCGGTGCCGCAGGCGAGTGTCTCGCCCGTACCCCTCTCCCAGACCCGAGCCGTCAGGTGGGCCGGACCGTCCACGTTCACGATCTCAAAGTTGACCCGGTTGGGGAAGATCGAGTGGTGCTCCACCTTGGGTCCAACGGTGTGCAACGGGAACTCGGCCACCGGCGTGTCCATGAAAGTGACAGCATGGGGATTGCCCATGGAAACGAAAGTGAGCGGAAGGTCATATCCGTCCATCTGGAAGGGGTAGTTCAAAACCGGGCCTGGCCCGTATTCCCCGGCCGGTTCCAGCTTCACCGGAACGTCGTTGGGGTTAAATATCGGAGTTCCCATGGAGACCCTGGCCCCGGTGATCCGGCCGTCTTCGGTGATGGGGACTACGTGCCGGATGCCGGCCAGAGTTTCAACGCTGACCGAGGCTGCCGAGGCTGAAACGATGCCGCGGTCGATGGCATATTTTGCGAAGCAACGGATGCCGTTTCCGCACATCTCGGCTTCGGATCCGTCGGCGTTGAACATGCTCATCTTGAGGTCGGCTACGTCGGAGTCCTTGATCAATATCAGGCCGTCGCCACCCACACCAAAATGGCGGTCGCTCATCCGGCGGGCCAATTCGGGCCAGTCACGGCTTTCCGACCGGGCATCAACGTACACATAGTTGTTGCCGGCGCCGTGCATCTTGGTGAATTTCATGTCTGGACTCCTAGTGGGACGGGAGGCTCATTGTACCACAGGGCCGGTGTCTGACAGGTGCGCCAGAAGGAAGTCTCCGGCCTTCCTGACGAGGCCCGGATCGGCGGCGTCCAGCCACGTTATCCGGCGGTCTCCAGGCTTGAACCAGGTGAATTGACGCCGCGCCAGGCGGTGGGTCTGGGTCTTCGTGCGGGAGACAGCCTCGTCCAGTGACAACTCGCCCATCAGATGCTGGCCCAATTCCCGGTAGCCGGGGCTGTTCAGGGCGCCCTGGCCCATGGGGTATCCAGCCTGGACCAAGCGTTCTACCTCAGCCAGAAAACCGGCCTCCATCATGGCGTCCACCCGGCCGTCGATGCGCCGGTAGAGAGCTTTGCGTTCCATGGTCAGCCCGATCACCAAGTTTCTCACGGGCCTGTGGGCAGGGCTCGCCAACTCGGATGGCTTCGAGCCGGTGGCGTGGTAGATCTCCAGGGCGCGCACCACCCGCCTGACATTGCGGGGGTCCAGGGCGTCGGCCCGGTCCGGGTCGACCTGCCTCAGCCGGTCGTGGATGGCCTGGGCCCCACCTTCTTCCGATGCTTCTCGCTCCAGGGCCGCCCTGAATTCCGGGTCTGGTGGCACCTGAGGCACTGACTGCCCCTCCAACAGCGCCCAAACGTACTGACCTGTCCCACCGGCCACGATGGGAACCAGCCCTCTGGCGCCGATGTCCGCCGACGCCTGCTTCGCCAAGGGCAAGAAAGCGCCCAGTCCAAAAGATTCCGACGGCTCAAGCAGGTCCAGCAAGTGGTGTGGTGAGAGGGCACGCTCTTCCGGGGTGGGCTTGGCCGTGCCGATGTCCATGCCCCGGTAGACCTGGCGGCTGTCGGCGTTAACGACCTCTCCGCCGAAACGCCGGCATAGCTCAACGGCAAGTTGGGTCTTGCCCACGGCGGTGGGGCCGACGATGGCGATCAGTGGTGTAGAGTTCGGAGTCTTGGTATCCACGATATAAATTCTACCCGCCGAACTCGGCCGGGTAACTAACCCTTGGCGGCGGCGACGGCGGCGGCCACCTGGAGGAACTGGTCGGCCTGAAGCGCCGCCCCGCCCACCAATCCGCCGTGGATGCAGTCTTGGGCGGCGTAGTCGCCGGCGTTGCCGGCGTTCATGCTGCCACCGTACAGCAGGGGAATGTTGTCAGCTGCGGCTAAAAAAAGACTACGCAGGGTCTCGAAGATCGCACCGCCCATGACCTCGGCGGCGGTCTCCGGGGTGGCGGACTGGCCGGTGCCGATGGCCCAGATAGGCTCGTAGGCAACGATCAGACCTGAGGCGTCGCTGACTCCCTCAAGCCCGGCGCGGACCTGGCCGCTGATAACATCCGAGGCCTGACCTTTCTCTCTTTGCTCCAGGGACTCTCCGACGCACAAGATGGGCTTAAGTCCGGCCGCTTGGGCCGCTTTTATCTTGTTATTGACCGATTCGTCGGTCTCGCCGAACATCTGGCGGCGTTCGGAGTGGCCCAGTATCACGTAATCGCAAAGGCCTTTGAGCATACCCGGCGAAACCTCCCCGGTGAAGGCCCCGGATTCTCGGAAATGCATGTTCTGGGCGCCCACTTTAACCGCCGAACCCTTGACGGCGTCACTGACCGCCGCCAGGGAGACGAAGGGAGGGCAGAGCACGAGTTCCACGCCGGGGACAGCCCCGGAGCCGTCCCGCACGGCAGCGGCCAGGGCGGCGGCCTCCGAGACGGTGGTGTTCATCTTCCAGTTTCCAGCCACAATCAGGTCTGGCATGGGGTCTATCTCCAACTAACGAATCAGGCGCCGGCGCCCTTCGTCAAATAACGGTCTCATACGGAAGAGGACTATTTGGCAATACCATTTCCATGGAAACCCGGCGCGCCGGCGGCGAGCGAGCCGCCTAGGGTCCGAACTTGGTCATCTTGCCGGCGTGGGAGAGGCCCAGCACCATCACGCTGGTGGCCGGGATGCTCCCGATGGCCCCCAGGGCGCAGGCCTTCTCGTCGAAGGTGGGCACTCCCTGGCCCTTGGTCAGCTTGGAGTGGAGCAGGAAGGGCACCGGGTGCCAGCTATGGGCGGCCATTATGGCTGGGGTGGCGTGGTCGCCGGCAATCATCAAAACATCAGGTTCCAGTGCGAGTATCTCTGGGATGAACGGGTCCAACTCCTCCAGACACTTGACCTTGGCGTCGAAGTC
>JADFPD010000077.1 GCA_022562475.1 Chloroflexota bacterium
AGTCCGAAACTCCCGGTCCCCTTAATCGATATGTGGAGGACGATAGCCAGATAGTGGACAGGGTTTTGGAGCGCCTTTCTCCGGTTCAGAGTTCAGAGTCCTTGGCTGCTTGGGCTGCCTCGGGGTCGCTGGCCCGTAGGGAAAAATAATCGATCTTCGGCGCGAATATGTCCAATAACCGCCGCAACTCCGCCACCGGTGTGGGGTGCTCGTCAACCCGCAAATCAACCCTGGAAAAGGTGTCCGAACCGTAGACCAGCAACGCGGCTGAGTGGTGGGGTGTCGAATCTTGGGCCTCTCCGCCGGCTCGGTGACCGGCTTCCAACGAGCGGGTCAAACGCTCCTCTAGGTCCAGTTCGGGAGATTGCAAGAACGCCTCGGACATGGCTTGGACCACCCTTTCCCCCACCAGGCCGTTGCCCATGGCGACGTAGTCCGGTCCGGTGCTGTGACCGGCCCAATCATTATTCATGGACCCGGTCCTGGCGGCGGCGTTGCCGTTGCTATCAACCAACCCTAACTGGCGCCGCTCGATGTGGGGGTCGCTGGCCTCCAATTGCTCGAGAGCGCCGTTGGCCGAGTAGCCCAACTCCAACAACCGCAACGCGAACGGCCCCAAGCCGGGGTCGGTTGAGGCTTGAGTGGAAATTGCTCCAACCGAGGGTTTCACGAAAGGGCACCGGGACCCGACAGTGATGTCGCTCGTGGTGATCGCGATGCCCAACATTCCGGTCCGGGAGCACCGGCCGACTATGGAGAATGTATTGAATTCGATGCCTGGGACGACTCCCATGGACAGTCCCCTCCTGATCTGACGTCAAAGTTGGCGTTTGCCAGCCGAGGCTACGACGGTCCTGTTTTGCACACGTCCAAGGCGGTGAGGGCCAGCACCTTGGTGCACTGGACCATCTCGCTGATTATGACGCAGCTATCGTCCTGGCCGCCGCCGCCTCGTTCCACGGCCGGACCGTACAGCAAACAGGGTATGCCGGCATTCCATAGATGGCAGGTGTCGTTGGCGGTGTACGAGTAAGGCAACACAGCCCCGATCGCTTTGGGCGGCTCTCCGGTCACCTCCCGGTGACTGCGGGCCACTGCCTGTATTATCTCGGAGTCGCGGGGCACGTCCAACGGGTCCATAACCAGGCGGCGCCGGCCCTTAAAGAATTCCGGAGGCGGTATCTCTATCTCATAGGATAGCTCCGGGTCCTCAGACTGCAATGGGTCCAAGACCCGGCGGATGTCGGAGACGATGCCATCTACCGTCTGGCCGGGCAGGAAGTGAACGTCCACGATGATAGTGCACAGGTCGGGCACGTAGGGAGGCTCCACCAGAACGTAATCTTGGCCTAAACCGCCGATGACGCTGCCCACGTTTAGCTTTGGCAGGTCCGGCAGGTCTT
The DNA here is from genome assembly GCA_022562475.1 of Chloroflexota bacterium. GTDB lineage: Bacteria > Chloroflexota > Dehalococcoidia > Lucifugimonadales > UBA3495 > UBA9611. The sequence goes on from JADFPD010000077.1 coordinate 1,404, forward strand.
CCCGGAATCGGTACGTAAACTCGACACGCTGGAGGGCGTCGATAACCCCGGTCATCTTTGCCACTGCGTTAACGGTGCCTTCTAGCTGACGGAGGTGTCCGGTCACGCCGAAGGTGTGAATCGCCAGGTGGACGATCCCGGAATGGACAGTGACCAGGTTGCCCACGCCGAAGGGCTCGGCAACCACCGCCATGTCGGTACGCAGGCCACTGGCCATCAAGAAATTGGTCCCTTCGCCGCCTTGCGTCTCTCCAACCACGCATGCAACCACCAAGTCGCCTTTCAGCCGGACGCCCGACTGGCGCACCGCCTCCGCCGCCATGATGATGCTGGCCAAGCCGCCCTTCATGTTTTGGACCCCATGGCCATACAGCCGGTCTCCTTCAACTACGGGAGTCCAGGGGTCGCGGCGCCAACGGCGCGTGAGGGAGTTGATGTCGGTGTGTCCGTTCAGCATCAAGCTTGGGCCGCCACCGGTCCCCACCAGGGTGGCGATGGTCTGGAACCGCCCCGGCTCTACCTCTTGAAGGTCCACTTCGTACTGGCGTTCGCCAAAGAAATCAGCCAGGAAGGTGGCCACTGGCGTCTCTTCCAGCTTGAAACTGGGAATCTTAATCAGATCGCTAGCCAGATCGACGATTGCTTTTTCGTCGACCTGGTCAATGACCTTGACCTGAGTTGGGTTCATTTTGGCGGTCTCATTCCGGCGTTTGGTATCCCGGTGGAAGGCGCTATCCGCTCACCGAGGATGGCAGAAGCTCCAATTTTACGGTCCGGCCGGTTTTCGCCGACTCTACCATACCTTCCGTCAACTGCACTAACTTGAGCCCATCAGTTCCGGAGGCGGCCGGATGGCGGTCTTCGGCGATGGCCCGCTGGAAGTCTTCTATGTTCCTGGTGACCAAGAACACGAGGTCGGGTTCATATGCGACCGTGGTGTTCACAGTTTCGCTGGAGACCCGAAGTTCCCCTTGCAGGCGTGGCCACGAGGCGTTGGCCAGTATCACCTTGCCGTGGCTCCCGTAAATAGCGACATCGTTCTGAAAATCGGGCAGGCGCATGCCGCAACACATCATCCCGATGGCGCCTCCATCGAAGCGCAGACACATGGTGGCCAGGTTTTCCAGAGGCCGCTCCGAAGTTTGCCCGTCGGTGATGGCGGCAATTTCCACCACCTGCCGGCCCAGGAGGAATTGCAGGTCGTCGATGGCATGGACGCCGATGGTCAACATGGCAAAGGCCCCACCGACCAACTCCGGGTGAGTCCACCAATCGCGGAGCCCAGCCCGGGGTTCGGGGTGTACATTGCCCCGCTCGCCCTGGCCGATCTGGGCCTGGGCCAAAGCAATGGCGCCCAGAGTGCCATTTGCCACCAGCCGCCGGGTCTCGATGTGCCCTGGGTGATGCCGCAAGTGCAACCCCACTCCCAGCGTAACGCCTTGATCCCGGCACACCCGCAGCATTTCCACGCCTTCGGCCAGGTTTATAGACAAGGGCTTCTCCACCAGCACATGCTTGCCCGCGTTGGCGGCCATCATCGTGTACGGGGCGTGCAAGTGGTTCGGCGAAGTGATGTAGACCGCATCTATTCTGGAATCGCTCAGGACGTCTTCCACCGTGGTGTAAGCGGTTTTGGCTCCGTGCTTCTCGGCGAAGGCTTCACCCCGGCCCCGGTCCCGGCTGTGTACGGCCACCAACTCCGCGCCCTCGGCTTGGTTGATAGCCGGAGCGCCCCTGGAGTCGGCGAAGTCGCCGGAACTGATGATCGCCCAACCGATAGACATCATTGCCCCCGTTCGTGGTGTATGCCTGGATTATAGAGGACACCAACCCCTAAACATGCAAGGCCCCTCTTTAGCGGCGGCACCGCCGCCATACGACGATTGTGTTGCCGTATTCGTGAGAAGTTAAGAAGCAGAACAAAAAGAAAAGACCACCCTTTCGGATGGTCTTTATGGAGCTGATATCAGTTGGCGGGAGTGCGAGGGAGCCGAACCCAACTGCCCTTTTTGTCACGGGGCAAAACGGATATGAAGTCGTATTTCAGGCGTGGTCGTACGGTCGTCTAGGCTGTTTCCTCGGGATTTTTACGCCTAGACTAACTCGTTACGTCCCTCCGGTCACTTCGCTTTCGCGGGTTGATGCGCCAATAGGAAGTCGCGCACCTGGTTTATCGTCTTGGCGAGCACGTCTTCTTGCTCTTTCCATGGATAAACCGTCACCTCGGCTTTTGGCGCCAACTCCACTACTTCCATGGCGGCCTCGTAAGAGTGCGATGGCGTGTTGTCAGGCATGATCAGCATCGGCGTTTGGCAGGAACGCACGAAGTCGCGGGACACGCTGTAAACGAAGTCGGGGTCGAGGCGGTAAAGGTTGTGCAGGTACGCGTCGATGGTCGCCATGTTCAATTCAGGCCGCTGGGCGCACAGTTCGGGCCCCCAGGAATCATGGCCAGAGTCGTACATCGAGTCAGGGAATTTCGCGTTGTGCCCAACCGGCTGGCAGAGCACGCCGGCCACGACTCGATCGGGCGCCCGCTCCATGAGCTTGAGCGCGAACGGGCCACCGATGCAGTATCCGATGAAGCAGAACTCCCGTATGCCGAGGTGGTCCATCAGCCCCAGTTGGTCGTCGGCGAAGGCTCCCCACGGGTCATCGACCTGGACCGGCCCGGTGGACTCGCCGCCGTTGGCGTTGCGCTGGTCCATCGTGATGCAGCGGAAGTCGTTCTTGAACTCCTCCATCGCGTTGAACACTTGGTCAGGCCATTTGCTGATTGTTGAGTTCAAGCCACCGCCGGGGGTGACCAGAAGCGGGAAACCGGACCCGGCCTCCTCATAGCGGATGGTGACATCGCCTTTGGTATAAAACTGCATAGAAGTTTCCCCTTAATGTGATCGTATGGTCCAGCGGATTATATCGGACTCGTTAGCGCCGGTTGCGACAGGATAGCACGGCTTTGAAATTGGGGCGCTTTGTAACCCTGGATGTATTACGGTCAAGGAAGCACGTCCATTCTTGCTGAACGAGGCAAAGGGAAGCCCCCGGCCATAACGGTACGGGGGCTGTTAGTAGCCGAAAACAGGTAATTCCACGCCTAAAATTGTTGGCGGGAGTGCCAGGGAGTCGAACCCACCTACCCCGCTCGTCAAGAGGCATAACGGATTTGAAGTTGTGCTGTTACTGGATGGTTGGGTTTTCCAGGCGGGAATTGTAGCTATCTTGTCCTGTTTGGTTGCTTCCTTCTTGTCCAGCGCCACCGAGTTCGTTAGCATTTCGTTAGTAGGTATTCACAACTAGTCTGTATTCCTGGACAAATTCTTGGGTAAAGGCCGTGTCCGAAGCACCATCAATGCCGGACGACGATGAACCAACTTCCTGATTCTCTTTCGATTCCGGACTACTCAAGTTTAGGCATCGTGTAGGCTTGAAAATACCGGGGCCACGCGCGCAGCAAGCTCATCGGGCGACTCATTTGCCGGCAGTCTCAGCATTAATGAAGAGCCTAACCGATCGTCGGCATCGTGGACGACATCGGCCATAGGAAAGAAGTCGGGCGACGGCACCATCTCGCTCACCAAGAATTCCCCATCGCCTGCTTTAGATACGTAATCAAGGATGGGCAACGATCTTATACTCTCTAGGTCGCAGGCGTATGCTCTAAGGGACGCATAATCATGAACAAAGACCCAGCGAGGTAATCCAAGCCTCCGGCGAGCCCGCTCCAACGAACGGGCATCTGCCAGCGTGCTGACACCCTCGATGATAAGCGTGCTGGTATCGACGCGCCACTGAGCGGGCGAGAGAATTAGCCCGTTGCTGACCGTGACACGAGGCATCCAGCGCTTGCTCGGGAAGGCCTCCAGCAAGATGTCTAGACGTCTAGGCGACCACGCCATCGGCAGCGGCGTGGTGCTGAGGAGCATATTAGCAAGCTTGTCCCACGGCGGCAGCGGAAGCCTCGTGGCGTGGTACATCGGGCAAATCGGCTGGCCGTCGACCTCCGCTACCACGCGATTGCCTACCCGCCGGAGAGTTATCGAGTCCAGAGGGATGTATCGCAGTGGCTTGTCTCCTGGGACGCCTCGACGGCGCCCAATGTACGCCTCGATATCAGTGTCGCCGGTCCACGCACTTGTGTACATTGGGCGCCGTACCGCGTTTGCTGCTCCCACTGATAACGGCGGGATAAGCAATTCCACAAATGTAACACCGCTTTCGATTTCTATTTGGCGCAAGAAACGTCGATACGCCTCCACGTGAGGGATTGTCCGGTAGAGACGGCTGAGCATTGAGACCATTCGGGCATCGAGCGAGCCCGCTGGAAACACTTCGTCGAAAACGGCGGGGAACCCCGCTTCCGCCGAGGCCAAGCGCAATACACAGTCGATTGGCCAATTAATGGTAGCCAGTGGTGTCCCTAACTCATCGAGCACGTCTTTGGTAAGGTGGAGCGGTTCGCCCAATTCAGAGCCATGGTCAATCCACTTCAGTAAGTTGCCGTATACAGAATCGCTATTGTTGGCCGTCGGCCAGTGCCGTGGTGGGCGACGGTGGCCACGCTCGCCCTCGCCCACCTCGAGTCCCCGGCGCATAAGGTCTAGTACGGACTGAGGCTGCTCGCCGACATCTACCTGGCCTCCACGGTTGTTGCCGTCTAAGCCTTGTCGTTGATCTGCGTTGATGACTTCGAGCACGCGTGTCATTTGTTCTACATCGTGCTGCAATTCCAAAATGGGGGGAACAAAACCGCCCTGTACTTTCCGATAAACATCGAGGAAACCATTTACCAGGTCGCTAATTTGATCCCCAGGTGACTGATCTTTACTTAAATCGCCCGGCGGGCGTTGAACATTAGACTCTATGATTGATCGGATCGGTTGCCACAAATTCACCTGGGATTTGAGGGGCTTGGAGATTTCGGTCACGCCCATTCGCGTGAGATGCTCCAGGAATTTCCGTAATACTTGCCGCTCGCCTTCGTCTCCCTCGGGGACAACCGAAACCTGCAACTCGTCTAGTGTCGCGAGAGCGCCGCCCAGAGGCGCGCAAATTGCGATTAGGAATTCAGACCTCTTTAACTGTACTTCTGTTAGGTGGTCACGATCCTCCGGGTCGACCACCCAACAATTTAAAAGGTCATCGGTTTCAGACCTTAATGGGGTAAGCATGATTTGGGTGTCGCCGGCGGCCTCGTCTAGTGGCGAAATGGCAAGCCTGCGGCGTTGTTCGTGAAAATTCTCGACCCATTCAGTCGCGAAATCCGCCGTAGCGGTAAGTTGAGTCTTCCAAGATTGTGAATTGACATTCTCAGACTGGGGGAAGCACAAAGCTACGTGGCCGTGCCAGTCCCTCGGGGTGTTCTTTGTAACGGCTCGGTCAATCATCTCCCAAACGTAGAGCGCCTGTTTGGCCACGCCTTTGCTCCCGCTCATCACGCGGCGTTTGAGAATCGTATACACTTCTGGACTCCGGTGACTCAGCATGGCGTCCAATAACGGTGATGATTGCACCAGCTTCCATGGTTCTTGAATAAGACGATTCTTCTCGGCTTCGACAGCCAATTCGGCCTGCTTCTCTAACTCAGGAAGCTGCTCGGCCAGGTCGATAGCCTTTGCTAACGGATCTAGCAAATTAGTCAGCCCGACTCCGATCGTCTTAATCACATCCTCAATCTGTTTCCCTTGGCTAGGCTTAATCCAAACGCCTCTGTGGAGGAGACGACGGAGGGCTAACGCCTTCCGACGGTCGTGCTGATCCAGCCGAACGTCAGGCACTAGGCTGTCCCCGATGCGAGCGGCGAGACTTACGCCGATGGTCTCGTATCGCATTTGCGCTAAGTTTAGGTGCCGCAACGTCTCGAATAATTCGGGGCACGCTGAGGCAAGCCAAAACCGAACGGGAACTCCAGCAAGCCTTAACACCGCAGACGATGCCATATTTGGCGGGGCCAATGTTGCTAAATCGCTTCCCATGTTGCAAGCGCCTCTGTTAGAGTTGCCTGACGAGCAATGGAAAGGTTCGCCCGATTCCAGTGGAAGATGACACAAAACGCCGCTACCTCCCTGGGGCCTATAGTGGACAGGCGGGTATCAAAATAATCGTGCCGCCATTCGCCCGCGACCTTTAGCACGCCATCATTAAATTCTTCTGCGATCCACTGAGTTGAAGAAGAGAGATCGGCCGTCATATTCGTGTGACGCCATTTTTGTCTAATCTCGTCCGCCGCTGCCGTAAAATCAGCGCTCGATAGCAACTCATGAAATAGCCGGCGCCCGGTCTTGCGCCGCACGTGATCCCAAACTCCAAGGTCCTCCCAGCCAGTAATATCGAGACCCGAAAAAAGCGCCTGCATCATTGCTAGCGATAGCGCCCAGGCGGGATCGTTGCTGGTTTCGTCGTTTGGGTCATTCTCTAACTGAGCGTGGTATTTAATCCAGGCCATTGAGTCGAGGGTAAAAAACCGGTGCACATAGGGGATTGAATCGCGGCCACCGAACAACACGTGCTCAGGTTCGTAGGTTCCAAAAGTGCCAGCCTCGATAACTCCATCTGACTGCCAGGTAGAAACTAGTTGGTCCAGGTGGTTCTCCATCCAGCTGTGGGCGTTAGCGCCGGTTTCGAAACGCAATCGCATTCCCGGTGGCTTGTGCATGAAAAACCAGTTCCCTACCCTGCCCGTGGCAAGCAGATCCTGGACCTCAGTGACCAGTCTCTGATAGAAATCCCTGCATGGACGATCTGTCGAGAACTCGACCCCCAGTTGGACCCATCGACCGGCAGCTTCATCGGATTGTATTGCCTCAATGCCGCCCCGCAAAAACCGGCTGGCTTGTTCGCACAGGCTAGAATTCGGCTCCGAATGCCCATGATTATCAAGACATTCGGAACTGTAAGCTAGCAGACGTCCAACTAAATCAAGGTCGTCGTCAGGAAGATCGAATGGCAAGATCCCTTGAAGGATTTGTTGCCCGATTTCCCTAGGTTCTTCAAGCATCGTGTAGATCCTCTCGGAGGGCAGCCAGTCTTGCGCCACGTAGCTCTCTTTGTTGTGGGTTGCATTATCGCAGGGCGATCTGTTGTAGCCAGTCCCTTCGCCCGCCTTCGAGGGTCATTAGCACGCTCAAAATGCCCCCAGCGCCCGTTAACAACGATGGGTTGCTGCCAGCTAACTCACGCACGTCCTTCAAATGGTCAATTAAATAGGCATGTAGGCGATGCCTCAGAACTTCGGCCTGGTCTAGTTCAGCATGCAAAACGAAGGCGTCAGCAATAGCTAACATGCCCGCCGCACCGTGGCAAATTCCCAACGCATCGTCAATGCCTTCCCGGTCGATGTAGAAATCCTCTTCGAAAATGGCGCAGAATCGGCACATCGCTTCGGCGGCGAATGCCTGGAGGCTCTGGTCACCTAAGGCGAGGCCAGCGTCCCACAGCGTCCAAGCGAGCCCTGGCGTACCATAACACCATCCTTGCCGTGACGCCGGGGCTCGAGGCGGCTCCTCTCCCTCACGGCCTGCAGGCACCCAAGTCAATAGGCCGCGGTCATCCTCAAATGATTCTGCGACCAGCCAATTGCACGCACGGCGCAGTGCGAGACGGATTTCTGAATCCTCGACGTTCGTGGCATCGTCCGGCAGCTGGGCAATTTTATAATTCAAAGCTGACCGAAGAGCCGCTACGATTGCGCCAACGCCATGTGCTAATCCAGTGTTAATACGACCGTAATTCCAACCAATAAGCTCGTGGGTCCTATGTGTGTTAACACGTAGCCCCTCGAGGTTATCAGCAGCGCACAACGACACCAAGTGTCGAATGGCTCGTATTGGGACGGCTAGGTTTCCCGCGGAGGCCGCGGCCAGAATTAATCCGGCTGGTCCAGACGGAAGGTCGTAATCTCGCCATGCCAGCGGTTGAGTGCGCCAGAACTCTGCTGTCTCAGCGGTGGTAAGGGAATCGAGCAACTGGGACGCTATTTGACGTATCGGTGGATACCAATCTAGGGCGGCTTGAGTGCCCGCCGCGTACCCAGCGATACCTCCGAAGAGACCCACTTCCGCTGCAGATTGCAGTCCAGAGAGCCATCGCACGACGACGACTGCCGCCTCGTCTCGGACATCTGGTTGAGACTCTGCTATAAGAGAAGCCAGGATCGCCGGTCCGGCATCCATGCCGCCTTGCTCCCACGCGACGTCAGCTTTCGCTAAATCGGCCAAGACATCGAGAGCGAATTCCATAACTGCCCGTTTAGCGGCAGGTTTTTGATGACCACCAAATGATGGTGCCATCATTTCACCTGCCAGACAGACAACGGCCTCTACCCTGATCTGATTTCAGCGAATCAGCCTCGCGCAAGCCGATCGAAGCCTTGGAAGCGCACCTCTGGAGACACGCAGCCACCGGTACAACCGCTGGTGCAGCCCATGGTGCAAGCAGCCGTGCAATTATTAGTACAGCTACCCGAGCTAAACCCGGCGACCGGCCCTATATCTTTGCCGGGCACTATCGCCATTCGGCTAAACGCAGCTTCTAACTCGGCCAAGCGAGCTTCGAGTAGGCCTTGTTGTGTGGTCATTTTGCAATCTCCTTCATTGTTGCTCCGCACCCTTCGGTGCAACCGTTTGTACATCCATGTGTGCAGTCGTACGTGCAGTCCCCCGAGTCTGGACAGTCAGATGTGCATGTATGGGTGCAGCCATGGGTTTGGCCTTCTGCCGCACCAATACGCAACGACTGGAATTCTTTGAATCGGGCTTCGAGTTCCGAGATTTTTGCCTCTAGATCACCGAATTCCATCAATCGCCAATCTCCAGCAGACAATATCCAAAACAGATTTTCAGTCTGGGGCCGCCCCCATAGTTCGTGACACTGTACTCTCGCGCGTATAGTCTGTCAAACAACAAGCAAATAGCCACGCGCGAACGTCCTTCAACTCAAGCGAGCCGACGCAATTCGGGCGAGCAATCACGTTTGCACAAACAATTGCCTTACCCTGTGTCGATTAATCATAGTTAATGAATGGCTGATCGATTGTGGAGCATTTCGAAGGCCCTGGCAGAACATCGGAATAAATATCCATGGTAGCGGCAATGGCGCTATGTCCCAATCTCTCCAATATCGTTTTGAAAATTATCGCCGCCATCAAAGCCAGGGTTCCGTGAGAATGCGGTAGTCCGCGGAGCGTCAGCTAAGCCAATCCGACAGTTCAAACTATTCGGGTGAAGTCATCTGTAACCTGGTCTGGAATCACAGATGAACCATCGAGTTGGGTGAACACATAGCCGATGTTCTTCCAGAGGTCTCTCAAGAGCCGACCATTCGTGCCTAAAATGCGTTGGCGGGAGTGCGAGGGAGTCGAACCCACCTACCCCGCTCGTCACGAGGCATAACGGATTTGAAGTCCGCAAGAGCCACCGGGCCCCATCCACCCCCATCTTTGCCAGTGCTGGGGTCGCCTTTACGTTAGCAAATAAAAGACGCCGCCGGAAGGCGGCGCCTTGTTTTTCGCCTTTCCGAAGAAGGGATCAGCTGCCGATCACGGATTCGACCTTTTTCTTCAGCGCGCCCTTGGGCACCGCGCCGATGATCTGGTCCACCGGCTGTCCGTCCTTGAAAAAGATCAAGGCCGGGATACTGCGCACGCCATACTGCATGGCGGTGTTTGGGCTGCTGTCCACGTCCAGCTTGGCCACTTTCAGTTGACCGTCAAAATCCACCGCCATGTCGTGAACGGCGGGCGCGATCATCTTGCACGGACCACACCATTCGGCCCAGAAATCCACCATGACCGGCGTGTCCGAGTCCAATACCAATTCTTGCCAAGTGTCGTCATTTACCTCAAAGGGTTCTGCCATTTCCATCCTCCGGAATCTGTTACGCGTTTTGACCGCGCATTAACTTGGATGCATCTGAATGCTCCAAGGTTCTTTGGTACCGGGCCCCAAGAAAGGGCCGGGACCGCTTCAGCACCAGTTTAATTGGCGCATTCACCGAGGTCAACCGGTCCACGATCACATTAGCCGCAAACACCTAAGCCAACGGATGAGGGTCGCGATAGATACGGCTCACAGATCTGCCGGAATACCCCGCTCACCAGCGGTTGGTTGACCGGCGGCGCCAGGCGTGGAACGAGCCTGCACCACAGGCCCTGCCTTCTTGGTTTATGACCTTGCTTGAATTATAGTGTTCACGAGCCTATGGAGATAGCCGAGCGCATCACCCAGCAAAGAAGAATGTTAGTCAACTGTTCATGGAAATAGCGGAACGCATAACACAACAAGGGGATAGGGTTACCCTGTCGCTTACGTCGTGGGGTCGGCTGGGCGAGGCCATGGCCGATTTTGAAGGACATAACGTGTTCGTGGCCGGCGGCATCCCCGGGGAACGGGTGGTGGCCGAGGTGGTCAAGGTCCACCGCAAGTATGTCTCCGCCAAGGTGGTGGAGGTGCTTGAGGCCTCGCCGGACCGGGTGGAGCCGCCGTGCCCCTACTACGGCGAGTGCACCGGCTGCCAATGGCAGCACCTGTCTTACGATGCCCAACTCAAGACCAAGCGCGAGAAGGTAACCGACGCCCTCCGGCGCGTTGGCGGTCTGGCGGACCCGCCCGTGTCCGAGGTTAAGCCCTCCCCCGACCAGTATGGCTACCGGAACCACGCCCGGTTCACCATCAACCGGGAAGGGGCGTTGGGCTTCGTTAACCGTGAGACCCGCCAATTCGTGCGCATCGATAAATGCCTCTTGATGCACGAGGGCGTAAATACACTTCTGGAAGAACTGCAGGACAACTGCGGCGAGACTACCCAGCTATCGATACGGGCCGGCAAGTACTCCGGGGATTTCCTGATTCAACCCTACCTGGTCCATCCCGACATCGGCGTCGCCACAGGACAAAAACGGTACACCGAGTCGGTGGACGGCCACGATTTTCGCGTGTCATCCCCCTCGTTCTTTCAAGTGAACGTCGAGCAAGCCGCCGCCGCCGCCGAGTTGGTCCGCGACCGCCTGCATCTCACCCCCAATGACGTGCTGCTGGACGCCTATACCGGCGTGGGCACCTTTGCCATCCTGCTGGCCTCGTCGGTGAAGCGGGTCATCGCCGTGGAGGAATCATCCGCGGCCGTGGCTGACGCCAAGCAGAACGCCGCCGAACTTCAAAATGTGGAATTTATATCGGGCCGCACCGAAGATGTCCTGAGAAACCTGCCGGTGAAACCGAACGTCGTGGTACTGGACCCGCCCCGCGCCGGCTGTCAGGCAAGAGCCCTGGAAAGCCTGATCGAGTTGGCCCCATCCAGGGTCGCCTACGTTTCCTGCGACGCCGAGACCTTGGGGCGTGACCTCAAGATACTGTGCCAAGGTGGCTACCGTCTGGACGAGTTGGCGCCTCTGGACATGTTCCCCCAGACCCACCACGTCGAGTGCGTGGCGTTCCTTTCGTGGGGCGAGGCATCTAGCACGGGAAGCAAGTCGACGAGTGCGCGAAGCGAGTCGTCTGATAAACCGGCGCCGGCCAGCCTCACGCTGGCATCGGCTTCGCCGCGGCGGCGCGAGCTGATGGAAAACCTGGGTCTGGAATTCACGGTCATGCCGGCCGGCCTGCCGGAGGAAACCATTGCCGGAGAGTCTCCCCTGGACATGGTGCGGCGTCTATCCAAGGAAAAGGCCCAGGCCGTGGCTGCCGGCATGGATTCAGGGCTGGTCATCGGGGCCGACAGCACGGTGGTGTTCGAGGGTCAGGCCGTGGGCAAACCGGTGGACGACGACGATGCCCGCCGCATGCTGCGGCAATTAAGCGGCACCACCCACCACGTTTCAACCGGTCTTACCGTGGTGGACGCGGCGACGGGGAAGACCCTGAGCGACGCCATGACCAGCCAGATCACCCTGCGCGATCTAACGGACCAGGAGATCGAAGCGTCCATCGCCTCCGGGGTGCCCAGGGACAAAGCCGGGGCCTACGCCGTGCAGGACACCGAGCTCCGGCCCGCCGCCGATTGGGAAGGCTGTTACAACAACATCGTCGGCCTGCCCATCTGCCGGCTCTTGGAATTGCTGCAAGAGTTGGGCTATACACCACCTGAGGGCTGGAGCGTGCCCAGCGCCGTCGTCTGCGGCGATGACTGCCCAACGATTACTGAACGCCGTGAAGAGGATACCCCATGAATTTCATGGGCATGGGCATCCCCGAGCTTGGCGTGATCCTGTTGGTGGCTTTCTTGGTCTTGGGCCCCAGCCGGTCCATCGACATGGCCCGTAGCGCCGGAAAGATACTGGGCGACCTGCGCCGTTCCTTCAGCGAAGTGACCAGCGCCATGACCGTGGAAACGATGGAACAACGCGCTCCGCCTCAGGACCAGGCGCCAGAAGCCCAGATGGGGCCGCCTCCGGGAGTGCCCATGCGGGCCGAGACCCCACCCGAAGACGAGGAAGACCAAGAGCCGCCTACCGATGGTCTAGAGTCCGGGGACAAAGGATGAGGTCGCGGGAACAGACCCTGCTCCAGCACCTGGGCGAACTGCGACGCCGGGTTTTCATCTGCGTGGTCGCCGTGTTGGTGGGCAGCGCCGCTTCCTTCGTGTTCTTCGAGGAGATCATCGACTTCCTGGTTGAGCCCGCCCGGGACCTGGACCTGGGGACCGGCGGCGAACTGATCTACACCGAAGTAACCGAGCTGCTGACCACCGCCATCAAGGTGTCTTTCGTATCCGGGCTGATACTGGCTTCGCCGGTGCTCGTATACCAAGGAGTCATGTTCGTCGCGCCTGGACTCACCGGACGCGAGAAGCGGTACCTATTTGGGTTCATGCCAGCCGTGGTGTTGGCTTTTGGCGGCGGCGTGGCCTTCGCTTACTACATCCTCACGCCTCCCGCGCTCCACTTCCTGCTCACCTTCGGCGGCGACGTTGCAACGCCGCTGATCCGGATCAGCAACATCATCAACCTGATGATCCGGCTGCTGTTCTGGATGGGCCTGTCCTTTGAGACCCCGTTGGTGATGTACCTGCTGGCCCAATTGGGCATCGTATCAGCCCGGGGGCTGTCCCGGTTCCGCCGCTACTGGGTGGTGGTGGCCTTCATCTTGGCGGCCATAATCACGCCGACGGTCGACCCGTTCAATCAGGCTTTGGTGGCGGGACCCCTTCTGGTGCTCTACGAACTTGGTATCCTGCTGGCCCGCATCGCCGGACGCAGCCGGACCAAGTCCAAGGCCGTAACGTCGGCTTAGGGCCTATATGGATACGTTGGTCGGCATCGTTCCGTGGACGTATATATGAACGGAACGACGAGGGATCCTGTAGTTCAATCACGCTCATCCATGCCTATCACCCTGAGTTGAACGAGCGCCACCGACATATATGTAGGCTTCGGGAATCGTCGTTCCAGCGGTGGGATATTGGCTTAATCGGCTTCCAAACGCGGCCTGGTTCGATTTAGGGTGAAGATGGGGAAAGTGCCTGTCTCAGAAATCCAGGCTATGACGAGGCGTAGCCGCTAGAATAATTAGGAATTCCCGAATGGGAGCCCATGCATGCCGCTAAGACCAGTGAATCGTGAACAAGCCTGGCTGCTTCCCCGGACCCTTGATGATCTCCTTCCAGAGGACCACCCTTCTCGCTTCGTTGCCGCCTTTGTGGATGGACTGGACCGTGTTGGCTGGGCGAGGATGGAGATCGACCTAGATGGTGACCTTCTGGCGCCCTGATGCCATCTATCCCGCCAAAATAGCGCAGAATCTCCACATACTTTTCTCGTTTAGCATATCGTCGCACCCTTAGCAGGGTGGCGCTCTTGAAATAGAGCCGGTATTCCTCGTGGCCCATGCAGGTCCTACAACAACCGGTCGGTGGACCGGGACCATCGGTGTAGCCGGAATGGTCGAATTTGGCGGATTGCACCTCCTAGGAGCGTTGACCGCGATATTCCCGTGATCTGCTTGCTTGCGTGAGCTTTTAGGTGATTCCTACCGTCCGCAGTGTCGTAATGTCACCTTGGTCGAGCCGAGGGTTACACCGACCGTTAGTTCATTTGAGCAATCGACTCTTGGAACGCTGCTAGAAGGTTGTGCAATTCCTCGACATTGTTGGCCCGGTTCTGGATGTCTTGCGCGGCTTCGTCAAGCTGATCGTCATCGATCTTACCGCCTGCCAGATGCCACAGGATGCGAGGAACGAAGAGGCGGTGCAGATCGTTTAGGGGAATGTCCGAAGCTCCCAGAGTTTTTTCGGCAAGGGGCGGAGTGAATGCCGGTTGGTCCGTCCGTGCGGTCTCACGCGTAAAGACGCTTTCGAACGTGGGGGCATGTGCGGTCCGCTCTCCTAGGCCCCATCGCTCCTTCGGTACACCGTACCAGCTCAGCACCGTCGCCAAGATTGACGTGGAATCGTACTGTACCGGGGTCTGGGAGCGAAAGACCGTCTTCTCTTCGATCCACGGGGAAACTAGGATCGTCGGCACGCGCACCCCGAAAAGATCAAACTCGAACCCGGACTTGGAGTCTTTATCGTTCGCGTACGGTCGCGCACCGTATGGTGGAGAAACGTGGTCGTACTGGCCACCATGTTCGTCGAAAGTGATGACCAGAAGAGTTTCCTCCCGCTGTTGCAGCGTGGTGCCTTCGCCGAACAAGGCGTTATACACATTGTTCAGGGTGATCTCTCCCGGTACTAGATCCATTGGGGGATGGTAGGAATTTGGAGGACGATCTCCGCCTTTCGGGTCTCCGCCAATCCAAGCCGGCTCTATAAAGCTGAATCGGGGGAGCGACCCGTTACTGGCTTCCTGATAAAAATGGTCCTCCATTGTTTTCAAGTGAGGGGACCTATTAGCGTCGACGGTAGGGATCTGTCCCTTTAAGAACAGGTGGTAGGTATAGCAGAACCCCTCCCAGTCATCTGGATAGTAGATGGTCCAATCGTCGAAGCCGTTATCCCACAGCACCTTCCAAATCGACGGCCGATGAGGTGTATTCGGCCAGTATTGGTAACTTCGCCCGCTTTCAAAGCTGGTCGTAAACCCGAAGGACGATCCCGTCAGAGAGAACGCCCGATTAAGGTCTGTCGGACCCGGCAACGAGCAGAACCAGGCGTCGGATATCGCATAGGCTTTGGCCAAGCCGTTCAAAACGGATAACCGCTCCGGGGTGTATGTCTCCATGGTCTGACCGGTTGCATTGTCGAGGACGAATCCGGTCATCGGTGGTGAATTTTTCTTAGCGTAGGTCTTGTCAAACGGCTCGAAGAGCTGATTCATCACGTCCCCGTGGTCGTGTTTCGCTCCTTCAGTTGGGCAGTCGAGATTCTCGCCCTCGTACTTGCTGACGTATATCTTCTTACCACCGGCGTCGACGTTGAAATATTTCGAGTTGGCGCCGTCGTACTGCTCCGTCGACCCGATAAGATGCGACGGGACATCGTGCTCATACAGCCAACCGCAGACGTGATCGAAGGAGCGATTCTCCAGCATGTAGAACACGATCTTTTTGATCTTGGAGCGCATGTAATCAAGCGTGGCCGGGGTCGAGCTTGCAGCGCCTAACGGAATGGTCGGCTGCACGCCGACTAGAGTATGCTGGTCCCCGATCGTATCCCACTTGCCTTCTTGTACAGTATCGCGTCCCAGTGGGTCCGAGCTTCCCGGATCAAAACGCCACAGCCGATACGAGCCATCACTCGCTACCCAGTCAATGACGTAGTCACCGATGGGTACCAGTTGGTGCCCCG
>JADFPD010000154.1 GCA_022562475.1 Chloroflexota bacterium
GAAGATAACCATGATCCAGACTGAGTTCATGATGCCAAGGTTGGCCGCTTTCACCCAGGGCGACTAGTCTTGAAATACGGTGCTCAAACAGATTGCGGCCCGCGTTATAGTTTCTGAACCACTTGTCGTTGAGTTCGTCTAATCGCACCCGCAATTCGTGGTACCTGTCAGCGGAGACAACCGCATCCAAGTATTTGTATACGTGGTCGATCAGGACGAAATAAAGGTGGACTTCAATAAGTATCGCTTGGAACCGAGATTGTCTTTCAGCGATATTACCGTAATCAAAGTGGGGCATCGGTATGCTATCCCCTGGGGCCATCATTGCCGCCGCATCACTGAGTTCTCGGGTAAGTTCAACCCAATTCCCGGGATCCCACTCGGGTGGAGGATCAAGCCATATGCGGCCATTCTGTAATCCAGCAGCATCGAGGTATTCTTCCGCCAGACTGAAGTGAGTCGAAATAACCAGGCTGGTCGCTGCCATTACTTTGAGTTGATCAGGTGGCTCCATTACCGCACCTCCTCATTAAAGGCATCCATAACCGATAATCTGCCCTGCAGGCAAACTTACGTCAATGGGAAAAAGTCAGATTCCGACCGGATATTACCGAGAATGGGGAGAAGGGGTAATGGGTCATTGTCCGGTTCTCGGTGGAGGTTGGGTTCTTCCGTACCATCAGCTCGCCGCATGTCTGCTCATGACACCCCCAGCAGGGCCTTCACTTCACTGAGGAACGTTGCGTCGGTCTGCAACCCGCCCATGTTACTTCGACTTAATCACACCAACGCATAGACGAGGCTGCTGACCACCGCGTAAGGGATGAACCCGACCACGGCTACCCCTACGGCCCGCCAGGTAGACGTATAATCGAGGGCTTGTCGAATAGCTATCACCATTGCCACCAATTGCCATATCGACGCGATGGCGAACACCAAGGGGCCGATCACCGGAATAAAGCCGATAACCTTTAATACCCCTGGGGATTGAGCGAAGCCGAGAGTTCGCGCCAGTTGTCCCCAGTCGGCCTCCGTTTCAGCGGTCTTCAATATGGTTGTGCCTACGAAATAAGTGATCCACGCCCAAAGCGCCCAAAGACCAATCCCCGCCGCGATACCGACCACCAATCCGCCGATGCCGCCTGACCCGAGCGTGCCGATTCCAGTCGCCAAGGCGACCAATAACACTACCGTCAAAGCCTGCCGTGTCGCAGACTTATCCGCCTCGACCTCTTCATAGACCGTCGTGTCTAATCTGGCCGCGCCTATCATCCGTCTGATCATCTTGCCCTCATAGCTCCTGAATGGATTACCCAAGTCTTTCGAGAAGTTATTTCGCGCCGGCGTTTCAAAGACCTCATCTATCTGAACGCCCGGTGACCACCAAAACCGGTCCTGACCAGCAGATAGGCCGCAATATCCCTCGCCGGTCCTACCACCGGCTGCTGCTTAGGTGATGGGTGCATCAACCAGTCGGACCGGGTCCCTGCAGCCTCAGATGGGAAGTAGCGGTTCGGTCATATCGTCTGGGAGCTCGATGGTACAGGCGTTGGCGTTGAGCGCTATCATTCGGTAGTAGCCCATGTTGGTGGTGAACTCAACGAGTCCTTTTACACCCAATTGGTCGCGAGCGGCGGCAAACGTTTGCTCGCTCACCTGGTTGGTTTCAGTTAGCTCCATACCATAGGTGACCAAGGCCGACTCCTCGGCGGACATGGCAGGAAGCTGGGTCTTATCGCGAATGGCGTCCACCAGGGCGTCGCTGACTCCGGCGCGGCGCGCCGCGGCGGCTTGGGCGTTCCAGACGTACTGACAATCCATGGACCGGGCGGAGATAAGAGCGGCCAACCGCTTGAAACGCTCGGGCATCTCGTCGCTTTCCCCCAGATATTCCGACAACCTGTTCGCTCTGACAGCCATCTCCGGGCTATGGACCATAACGGAAGATGGGCCGACTACGGGAGGGCGTCCACGGATCCCCGCGATCTCGTCGTATGCGGCCAGGTGCTCCGGGGCCACTTCTTCCCGGGTAACTATCGGAATTCTTCTCGCCATAATTTCTCTACCTTTAAGTGCCCATAGCAGGCCGTACCACGATGGGTGTTGTCTACTCCCAAGCCCGGTTATCAACCACCGACTCGTAGGTCACGCCCCCAGTGATCAAGTCGGGATAGCTCTGCATCCAATCATAGGTCCGCTGGAACCGCTCCCGGGTGTAGGGGACGGGCGCGGCGTAGAGGAACCGCCAGGTCTGAAGTTCATTCGGTTCCAGGATGCCGCCGGTCTCGTCGGTCAGGTAATGGGCGTACTTGCCTGGGTTGGCTTGGATCATCTCCGCGGCCTTGGCTTGGGCCCGGAAATTCGATGCCAGCGTTGGTCCGTCCATCTCTTCGCCGGCCGCCTCGCTACGGGTGGAGTGACTCTCGATGATGATGCGGAATCCCTGCTTCTGGGCCACGCTGATCCAGGGCTCGTTGAAGGTACAGGCCGCCAGTTCGCCCCGCCGCACCGCCTCCAGCCGTTGCGGCATGGTCCCAAAATTGGTGACTTTGATCTCGTCCTTTCGCAGAAATCCTTCAAGCATCTTCAGGGTGGTGAAGTGGGACCCGTTGAAGATCGTCACCGCGATCTCGGTATTGGCCAGTTGTTCCGGCTCCACGATGCTGCTGTCAGGGCTGGTCACGATGGCGAACTTGGACATGGCCGCGCCCAGAGCGACGATCTTGGCGGGACGCTGGTCACTTTGGCCGCCGTCTGCCGCGCGTTTCATGACTCCCCACTCGCACAACCGGAACTGGTCCATACCTCCGCTGTTGAAGAGTGTTTCCATCGGTCTATCGAAGATTTCCACCGGACGCACGGGCGTGTTGACGTTGGCTGAGCCCGGCGTCTTCACTATCTCCACGTCCAGCCCCTGCTCACGGAACAGTCCTTCCTCATGAGCGACCAGAACCGTCAGCGAATGCACCGCGTTGCTCACGGATAACCGGACTTTTTTCTGGTCCGTTTGAATAGCCATAAACCTTCTCCCGGCAACGTTGGATATTGGACCAGCCCTTCGAATAAGGTCGCGGTCCGTTGCCCTGGTTGTTAGCAGTACGACCGGCGATTATGGTTGGTCCCAGGCGCGATTGTCCACGACCTCATCATACGTGGCTCCTGACGCTACCAAGTCAGGATAGCCCTGCATCCACCGGTAGGTATCCTCAAAACGCTCCGGCGTATACGGCGCCGGAGGGGCATAAAGCAGCCGTGAGGTGTTCAGATCCCCAGGTTCCAGAAGACCCTTCGCTTCGTCGACGAAGTAGTGAACGTATCTGGAGGGGTCATTATTAATCATCTCGGCGGCCCTTGCCTGCGCCCGAAACATGGCCGCCAGAGTGGGTCCATCCATGTCATCGCTGGCCGCTTCGGCCCGGGTTGAGTGGCTTTCGATTATCACTCGGAAGCCCTGTTTCTCGACCACGCTGATCCAGGGTTCCATCAGATTTGCGGCCGCCACCTCGCCCCGGCGGACCGACTCGATCCTTTCCAGCATCGTGCCAGCGTGCATGGTGTTGATGTGGCTCTTCTCTATAAAGCCTTCCAGCATCTTTAGGGTAGTGAAGTGAGACCCATTGTATGGGCTAACCGCGATCGGTTTATCCTTGAGTTGCTCTGGCTCATAAATGCCGCTATCGGGATAGGTGACGATGGCCATCTTGGTCATGGCGGCGCCCAAAGCCACGATTCTAGCGGGGCGCTGGCCCGATTGTACCGCCTCTACCGCGCGCTTCATCACTCCCCATTCACACATGCGGTACTGGTCTAAGCCGCCGGCGTTATAAAGGGCCTCCAGACTGCGGTCGAATATCTTCCCGTGGAGGGCCTCGCCGACCGGGTTGGCACGTGCGGTGCCGATGGTGTCGATGACTTCCACGTCAAGGCCCTGGTCAACGAAAAGGCCCTCGTCACGTGCCACCAGCACGGACAGGTCGTGGACCGCGTTCATCATGGAGATTCGTATCGTAGTTTTTTCAGGGCTGCTGGTCATGTTGCCTCGCATGTGCATTTTACGGGCATTTACGGCTCGCCGCCGTGCCGTTCAATGACGGGGTTGGCGATTTTATAGCTGCTTGAAACAGGTCGCCCCTTTTTTGTCGATGAACCGGAATCTGACAACCTGGCTCCCCTACGTGCTCACAGCGAAAAATCACCGGCGCAATTGGGCTATTTCGAAGCTTCGAGCACCCACGGCACGGGGTCCGGGTCGCCGGTAAGGTCGTCCCGCCATCCCGTGGTCTGTAATTCTATCTGCAGCCGGATGCCGTTGGGATCATGAAAATAGAAGGTCTTGCCGTATTCCCGCTCGATGATCTCGGTCACCTCAACGCCATGTTCTTGGAGGCGCTGATAAGCCTCATCGAACTCCGCCTCGGTTGCCACCGGCAAGGCGAAATGGTTCAGGTATTGCGGCGAAGACTCGACTGGCCGCTCGGCCCCATCGAAGAACGCAAATGCGTTGCCTCCGCCGATCTCAACGTTGTAATGCCTCCGCCCGTCGGGGGTCCGGGAGGTCCGGGCCAGCCGCATGCCCAGGATTCCGCAGTAGAACCTTAGGGTCGCCTCCATGTCGTTGGTATTGACAGCCACGTGGTCGATCCCCGTGCACTTAAACATCAGCGCCTCTCCTTTCCTTCCACGGCATCGTGGGGAAATACTAGCGTCGGGCGTGGAGATTGTCCAATTGACAGGCGTTCCGATGCGGTTAAAACCGG
>JADFPD010000078.1 GCA_022562475.1 Chloroflexota bacterium
CGCTACAGCGCTACCGGACACGCCGACAGCTCCCCGCCGACGATCCCCCTTCCAGACGCGACCATTCGGGCAACCGCGCCCACCCTCTCAAGACACTGACCGCTGATAGCTGAAAGCTGACACCCAAATTGACGCCTGCCACGCCTGCGGTTATGATGCCCCAGTCACGCTAGCTCCCTTTACCACGGAGGCCCCATGCAAGTTGTGCGCATCTACACCGGAGACGACGGCGAGTCCCATTTTGAGTCAAAGGAATAACCACAGCATGCGGAATTCCCTGTCTGTAGTGCATGTGGCAGGACCCCGCACAATGTCCGTAGCAACCTTATTGGGTTAAGTCTGTCTGGTCCGAGGCAGTGAGTATTGGTTCGGCGTATCGTGGGGATAATCGCCAAGCGCCTGGGAATTTGGTGACCAAAGCCCCGGATTACTTCGGGGCTTTTTTTTGACCCCAGAAACAAGTCTCCCCCGCTATATCGTTCCTGACTACATCGGTATTGACGTTATTGATACACTAGGCAATCCCACGTTGAATATGGAGGACATCATGTCGGTTCTGGTACCAGGCGATATTGGTCAGGAGATGCAAGAACACCTAAGATTCCGTGGACGCGACCATCCATGCTTCCTTTGTGGAAAGCCGGTGGGTGATGAGCAGGTGATCATGTGGTCAGGTTTCGGCGTCGAATCTTCGAACGCGAACAACGTCAACATTTTCTTCCACCCTCGATGCGTACCAAGTTTTTGTAGGCGGGTGACACAAGATTGGGAAGGCACGGAAGGTTTTCGTCCCATCAACAAGATTCCGCATGGTTTCGACGAGGGAGAAGAAGGGAAAATAGATGTCCACAAATGACTCCCACGAGGTTACCTGCAACCGATGTGGCTCCCGTTATTGGATCACTTCCCAGCACGTAATCATGAGAGATAGCGACTGGATCGATTGTCATGTCTGCGGCGCCCGTCTATTTAGCTGGAATGAGGCACGGGTTTACCGCGCCGAACTCACCCATCGCGCTGACTGGTCATCGAACAACCCAGACTAATTAGATCTACGATAAGGAACGGTGGGATATGGATTTGCAGTGGTTGCTGGTCGCCCGTGGGTACACACTCAACGACGGCACGATGGATGTCAGCCAGATTTTCCAACGTGCTGTCGTGTCTGGCGGACCGCCCTTTAAGGTGCCAATGTCCGTTCTTGCCAAGGTTAAGAGCGATCCATTGCACGCGGGCGAAGAAACCACTTTTTCGTTTCGCGTGGAACACCTAGAGACTGGCACACTGGTGCTCGAGTTGGAACTTCCTTACACCTATCCCAATCTTGATGCCTGGTTACAGGGTGCAGGCGCTTACATTGACCTAGATTTAGCGAATGTCGAACTACCAACCGTGGGGGAATATACGGCCTCTATTCTGCACAAAGGCGACTTGTTGGCATCAGAGTCCTTTGTTGTCGAGAATGGATATAAGCAAAAAGAATCCAATACCTGACATCCCACCCTTCCCCGGCCGTATGCCCACCCCCTAACGTATGCGCCATGAATACTTGGATGAGGCGCCGTGGTGACCGGGTACGGATCACCACCGAGCAACATGCTGACCGGACCGGGACTGTGGAGAGCAACGCACACCTGAGGACGACGGACGTTGCTGAAACGTCACGACGAATTTGGCCTGGCCGTGCTAGGCCATAGGTACGCAGCCCAAAATTCCTCAGTTGCTTCATCCAGAATTCGGTTCCTGGGCATTGGATCAGGTAAAGTGCGTCTCCACCTCTGGCGTGGCCCTTCCACGCTCATGTCGTACCATTTCTCGTCAACCTCAAGTTCCTCGATAGCTCGAAAAAAGCTATCGCGGTTTTCGCCGGCGCACATGGTTTCGAGATAGTAGAGCGGCATCAGATAAAAATTCGGAGGTTCAATTCCGGTTGAATCGTGAACCTCGCGGCGGAGGAAAGCGCCGAACATCCCCAGGGGTTCTAGGGACTCGAAAGTGCAAAGGATTGGCAAAGGAGATCTATCTGAAGCCAAAGAAATATGCGTCTGACCTTGGCGAAGGGCTTGAATTTTCGCCTGGATATCAACCAGAGTATCCGTTCCGATCCGTCCCAAGTCTCTGCTAATCCGTTCAACGTCCGGGTTTTTCTGGGTTTCCAATGTGAACGTTGAAGAACGGCATTCGATCGCAAGTGGCTGGCTAGGATCGTTCACGACCCAGTCGGGAGTGCTTTTACCATCCCTACCGTAATTCCGCTCCGAAAATAGCAGTTCAGAGTCGAATACCATGGCAAGCTGTAGACCGACATATCGCTCGAGCAACTGGCCGAAGTATGTTCGGAATTGATTCCCTTGACCTGATCCTTGCATACCCCTTGCGAAATCATGAAAGAGGCCATTTGTAAATCTGTCGAACAACAACTTGGGGATGGGAACGATGTACTCATCACCGGGTGTACGCACGATTGGGAACTCGAGAAGAGGCTGAAAATCGACAGCTATCGAGCGCTCGTCTTGCAAGCGAAGGTCCCCCATTCGCGCCGCGAACCCCACAAAATCCAATGAAACAAATTCGAGGAACCCCCGGATGCCGTCTAAAGTTGGCCGTTCATTTTCAGGACCTTGCCACTTGTCGTTTATGTTTTCGATAAAATCGTTGAAGCTGGCCAATGGAACTGCTGCCCCATTTTTACAACGAGTCCACACCAGAAACCCCGCCCACATAAACTGGCCTATGGACATCCCCGTAATCTGCATAAAAATACCCTCAAGGTCAGGCGCAGGAACCTCTTCCGACCTAAGGATCGAAGGGATGTCTTTGAAGAGGACGATCGACCGGCCGAGATCATAGTATCCTCCCCCCGTTTGGAATTGAAACTGTTGCTTCGCCAATTGGAAGAACAGGTGTTCAGGCCGCAATTCTCCCTGTTCGTCGGTCGTGAAATACGACGGTAGATTCGACACCTGATTTTCTAACAGGAATATGTCTTCGGTAGATGATGGTCCATGCGCCCACTTGTTTCCGTGAGCCAGCACCAATCGGGTGAGTGAGGCCAACCCATGTGATGAGACGTAACTGTGGCGTGGGTATTCAAACGGGCCTAATCGATCAATCCGTGTTAGTCGTTTTGATCTACCGGGTTCGTTGTCCAACTTAGCTGCAATACGGCTGATATTCGCTAGAAGGTTAAGGCGATTAAATTGCCGGATTCGCTTGACGATGTCTCTGATGTTTGAGTGGCCTCGTCGATGTCGCATCTCTACCAAATTGTAGCCTACTTCCACGGGTCGAAGTCCTTGAAGGCGTCCAGCACCTCCACCATCATGGCCGCCAATTAGCCCAGCCCAGCCCACCAGTATCCAACCACCGCCGCCACAGCGCTCCCAAAGACCCCTGCCGCTCTACGCCACCAGTCTCGGTCCACGACCCGGATCTCCCTTTCGGCCAGATGCCTCCAATAGCCACCCCCCAAATTGACGCCTACCACGCCTGCGGTTATGATGCCCCAGTCACGCCAACTCCCTTTATCACGGAGGTCCCATGCAAGTTGTCCGCATCTACACCGGAGACGACGGTGAGTCCCATTTCGAGGAGATCGACCTGCCCTACGAGAAGATAGCAGAGTCGGAGCGGACGGCGGTCGAGAACGCCGAGAACATCCACTTCCGCCGCTACCAGCCGGGCAACTTCATCGACTGGCACACAGCGCCGCGCCGCCAATACGTGATCACACTGGAAGGCCAGGTCGAGGTCGGCCTGGGCGACGGCACCAAACGGGTATTTGGCGCCGGCGACGTGCTGCTGGCCGACGACCTGACCGGACGCGGCCACACCACCGCGGTCTATGGCGATAAGGTCCGGGTCTCCGTAGCGATCCCTCTGTCCAGCTAATAGTTATTTCAAAATCATCTAAGATTGGCTGCCAGGCTCTTCGACAGGCTCAGGACGAACGGTAAACAAGTCGCTTGTCGTTCGTGGTGAGCTTGTCGAACCACATTTCGCAATGGCTGATAGGACACTCAACCTCAAAGGACAGTTATAGAAAATATCGGAGATAACGATGCCATTCGCCAAGATCGACGACACACTGGAGATGTACTACGAGGACGACAACTTCTCCGACCCGTGGCGCAACCCCGAAACAGTCGTCCTCCACCACGGCAACTCCAAGAACACCAAGCTGTGGTATGCCTGGGTGCCGCTGCTGGCCCGCCAATACCGGGTGATACGGCTGGACGCCCGCGGCTTCGGCCGGTCCACGGTCCCGCCTGAGGGATACGACTGGTCGCTGAGCAACTTCGGCACGGACCTGCTCAAGTTGTTGGACCTGCTGGAACTGGAGAAGGTGCACCTCATCGGCGAGACTGTCGGCGGCACCATCGCGGTTCAGTTCGCCTACGACCACCCGGAGCGGCTGCACACCCTGACCACCTGCACCTCGCCCTACAAGTTCGTCGGCATCGACACCTACTTGGAGTCCCACAAACTGGTCAGCGAACAGGGCGTGGCGGCCTGGGTGCGGCAGACCGCCGAACGGAGGCTGGAGCCGGGAAAGTCAGACCCGGCCCACCATCAGTGGTACATCGAGCAGATGTCTCAAACGTCCCAGAGGGTGGTGTTGGAGACACTTGCCTATCTGGCCACCCAGGACCTGACGGACATCCTGCCCCAGATCAAGGTTCCCGCCCTGGTCTTGGCCTCGGAGCAGAACGCCATGGACAACCCCGACCGCACCACGGCCTTCGCGGAGAAATTGGGCGATGGACGGCTCGTGGCCATCCCCGGGACCAGCGGTTACGTCCAGCACTCGGCGCCGGAGGAATGCGTCCTAGCCTGGCGTCAGTTCCTGGGCGAGATCAGCGGCAATTAACCTCAGCGGCCCGGCCTCCCGAGAGTCCCTTCTCCCCCACGAGTAGGGAGGGGACTTTTCGGACGCTGGCCGATGAAATGCGGCCCTTAAAACAATGCCCGGGACTGGCCGCCGTCCACGTTCAGGCAGGTGCCGGTGATCAAGTTGGCGTTCTCCGAGGCCAGGAAGGCCACCGTATCGCCGATGGGTCCAGGCCAGCCGAACCTGCCGGCGGGCAGGTTCCGGTCGATGAAGTCCGCCACCTGCTCCGGGGTGCTGTTCTGCTGGAACCGTTCCCAGGTGCTGCCGGGGAAGTCGATGGACCCGGGGGCGATACAGTTGACCAGCACGTTCTCCTTCATCAGGTTGACCGCCATGTGCTTGGAGAAGGCGATGAGGGCCGCTTTGCCGGTCATGTAGTCGATGGAGCCGCCGTACTCCCGGCCGTAGATGGATGAGACGCTTATGATCCGCCCCCAGCGCTGTTCCCGCATGTGAGGCAGCACCAGCGCGATCAATTCAACGGCGCTCATCAGGTTGAACTCGATCCCCTCGCGGAAGGTCTCCACGCCGGTCTCCTGGAAGTCGGCGGTGCCCTTCCGGCCGCCGGCGTTATTCACCAGGATGTCGGCCTCGCCCAGGGTTTTTATGGTCTCATCGTGGAACTTTTTCAGGTCCTCTTGCTTCATGACATCGGCCTGCACGGCCAGGACCTCGTATCCCTTGGACTTGAACTCCGTGACCGTTGAGTCCAGGTTCTCCTGGCCCCGGGCGCAGATCGCAACCTTGCAACCCTCCCTGGCCAGGGAGTCCGCAGCCTGTTTGCCCAGTCCGTGACTGCCTCCGGTGATCATTGCCACTTTGCCTTGCAGGGCCAGGTCCATCGCCGCCTCCTGTGATTCGTGAAATATTTATCTGAGATTTGATTGCTGGGATTATAGATGCAGTCGGCCCCGGTTGCACCAACTGCCGGAGAAAAGCTCCGTTGTCGGCTATAATTGGGCACAATTCTTCCCATGGGATAAAGGGGGCATATGCAAGCGCTTGAGGGAATCAAGGTACTGGACTTCTGCCGCAACGCACCGGGCATGTTCGCCACCACGGTGCTGGCCGACCTGGGGGCCGACGTCTTGATGGTCGAGCGGCCGATGGACGAGACCCGCGCCGCCTACGAGAAGCTGGTCGCCGGGATCGACGGTCTGGAAGACGAGCGCCGCCACGCCGCCTACAACGCCCTGCAACGCAACAAGCGCAGCATCGCCTTGAACCTGAAAGAACCCGAAGCCCAGGAGATTTTTCACAAGCTGGCTGAGACGGCCGACGTGGTAGTGGAAGGGTTCCGCCCCGGCGTCATGGACCGGCTGGGCGCGGGGTATGAGAAGGTCCGCTCCATCAACCCCAGGACAGTCTATTGCTCGGTCTCCGGTTACGGCCAAGACGGCCCGTACTCCCAGATGGCCGGACATGACATAAACTACATCTCCTTCGCCGGAGCACTGGGACTGATCGGCCCCCAGGACGGCAGGCCCGCCATCCCGTTGAACCTGATCGCCGACTACGCCGGGGGCGGCCTGTGCGGCGCCGTCGGCATCCTCGCGGCCCTGATGGCGCGGGAGAAGACCGGCCGCGGCCAGTACGTGGACATCGCCATGAGCGAAGGCGTGCTCTACATGCTCTCCGGCCTGGTCTCAGACGTCCTCTCCAGGGGCGTATGGGCCGAGCGGGGCGCCAATCGGCTGAACGGCGGCGCGCCTTACTACAACGTCTACCGGACCAAAGACGGCAAATATTTCTCCATCGCGGCCATCGAACCCTGGTTCTGGGAGAACCTGTGCCGGGCGTTGGATTTGGAAGACCTGCTGCCCCACCAAGACGCCACCGGGGAGAAAAAGGCCGAGGTGGAGCAGGCGCTGTCGGATGCGTTCTTGGCCAAGACCAGGGACGAGTGGTTCGAGACCTTGAAAGACGCGAATATCTCGGTGGGCAAGGTCTATTCCTTGGAAGAGGCACTGGACGACCCTCACGCCCAGGCGCGCGGCATGGTGCTGGAGATCGAAGCGCCTGATCTTCCCGAGGGAAAGGTGCGGCAGGTGGCGACGTCCATCCATCTTTCGGAGACCCCCGGCGAGGTCCGGGACCTGGGTTCGGTCACCGGCCGGCACACGTCGAACGTCCTGGAGGAACTGGGATTCGACGCGGCGGCGGTGGCCGATCTGATGCGCCGCCAGGTGGTCCAATAGGTCCCTGGGTCTAACTCGACGAGCCCTGATTCACGCTCAAAGCGTGCTATACTATGGCCGCTCCAATGGACACCTGCACCGCGTTGGACCACGCCCGGCGAACTGCCGTTCTGGAAATAAAAAGGGCTCGAAACTATCGTTTGTGAGCCAATATTTACACGCAGGGAATACCAGTTTATTTGGCGTTTTTCAGTCCTATATGTGGGTCAGATCGACCTTGAAGACGTCCGCTCCAATGGCCGCGGCCCAGAGACCGCCGCTACAGCAACGAGCAGTTGGCCCAGACCTACGAGGGTGCCCTGGAGCGAACTCAGCAAACAACCGGAGATATTCCTTGAAGAAGTGACTCCGGCATTCAACGGCTGGGGTAAACTTAGCTTTTAAAACTGCCAGCGGCACGCCCACCATAGATGGCGTGACCAGTACAGGAGCGGCCATTGGCGGACCCAGAACATGTATCCTTGGCCAGGTCCGGACCCAGCGAAATCTCCCGCTGGCGGGAGGCTACCTGGCGCAGGCCCAACACCGAGAAGCCCCGCTATGAGCTCGGCTACCGGCTCGAAGACCGGTCCGCGGGCGAAACATTCACCCCCGATTACGTCTATGGCCGCCCATCCCTAGACCTATCGGGCGCGATGTTGAACAAGGCCAAACTATCGGGCGCGGACCTGTCCCACGACGATTTAAGCGGGGCCGACCTCACTCAGTCGGACCTGCACCTGGCCGACCTTTCCGGGGCCAACCTTCAGGGTGCCCACCTTTGGCGTTCCAACCTCTCCCGGGCCAACTTCAACGAAGCCAATATGGCCGGTTGCACCCTGGGCCGCACCAACCTGTCCAACAGCGTTCTGAAGGCGGCCGACCTCAAAGGGGCCAGCATCGCCTTCGCCAACCTATCATATGCCGACCTGGAGAGGGCCGACCTCTCCGGGACCGACCTCACCCAGACAGACCTTTCCTGGACCAATCTCAGCGGCGCCAACCTCCGGGGCGCCCGCCTCATCGGCGCCAATCTGGACATGGCGGACCTGACGGGGGCCGACCTCCAGGGCGCCACCATCATCAATACCAAGATGGACAGCACCAGCCTGAGCGGCGCAGTCTTCGGAATAACGATCATCGCCAATTGCGACCTTACCCGAGTCATCGGCCTTGATGACGTCCGGCACGCTGGGCCCAGCATGATCTCACTGGATACCCTCTCCCGCTCCAAGGGGCAGGTCTCCGCCAAGTTCCTTGAAGGGGCCGGGGTGCCCCCGCTTTTGGCCGCGGCCCAGGACGCCTTCAGGGAGTCGGGCATGGCCTACACCCGGGTGCTGCTGCTGGGGTCGGAGAACGACGGGGAATTTGCCGCCAAGGTCAGGGCCGGGCTGGCGGAGGCCCAGGTGCCGAGTTGGATAATCGCCGTCGATGATGAAGCGTCGCTCCAGTCCGGCGCGATCAACTTGGACAACGCCGTCTACTACGACCGGCTGGTGCTACTGTGTACCGCCGGGTCGTTGGAGAATCCCATCTCCAGCCGCTATTTCGCCAGCTTGGTGAACGGTCAAGGCCATTCAATGGCAGGACCGTTGATCGCGGTGGCAGCCGACGAAATCTTCTTCCAGCGCGAAGACCGTCTGTGCTCGGGACTGCGGGAGGGCGTAGTGGTCGATTTCCGCGGCTGGGAGGACGAAGCCCGCTACCAAGAGGCTTTGGCGGCCTTGGTCCAAGAGTTCAAGGCGTCAGGTCCGGCATCATCCCCATTCTGACCCCACCCGCCGGATGAATCAGAGTAATTATTTCATTCGTGGCGGACCCATCTATCCGCTCATGGTGAGCCTATTGGACCAAAACCTGATCTGCAACTGTTCTTCACCAAAACCATGATTTATGCGCACCCTTCGACAGGCTCGGGACGAGCGGATGGCCTTAAGGAAAATTCTGGAATTAGACGCCAGCTCCCCCTATTCCACCGGCGTTTCTTTGGCCAACATCAGGCATGCCTCGCCCCATTGCGCGCTGTTCGTGAGTTCCCAATCGTCCCCAGACCCAGCGGGCTGCAAACGGAGCCCCTCGTCTCCGCCGTAGACCAGCAGCACCACGCCTTCTCCCGAATCCTCGGCCAGGGCCGACATGGCGGCGCACGGGCCTTGGGAGCTCCAGCCGGTGACCTGGCACCAAAGGTCCTCTCCCACGGGGTTTGTGGCGAACACCCGCATCACCTCGATTGGGTCGGTCAACAGATCGAACATCCGGTGCAGGTCCATGGGGCTGTTCTCTCCGCTCACTACTTCCACTTCGACCAGCATCTAACTCTGCTCCCCACAGCGTTTTGCCCATACTATCATCTGGGCCGCAGCTAAATAGCAAGGGACGCTACGGTCAGATAGATGGCGCCTAGAGGGCCGTCCGAACGGACCCCAGAGAACAGAATTTAACACCCGGTTGGGATATACCAAGGATACGGGTAATGAAAAAACCGGTGGTAGGGTCCCTGGAAACCACCGGTGAGGATTTTCACCGGAGATAACATATGCTAAAAACCCCGGAACTAAGCATCTTCGATGAGGTTAACCTCTTTTTCGACGATGCCGCCGACCGCCTGGACCTGAACGACGGTCTGCGGGAGATGCTGAAGCGGCCGTGGCGGGAACTGCTGGTCCAGGTGCCCGTCCGCATGGACAGCGGCCAGGTACAGGTGTTCAGCGGCTCCAGAGTGCAGCACAACGCCGCCCGCGGACCCTACAAAGGCGGAGTCCGCTACCACCCTCAAGCCGATATCGACGAGGTCCGGGCCCTGGCGTCGCTGATGACCTGGAAAACAGCCTTGGTGGATATTCCCTATGGAGGCGCCAAGGGCGGAGTCCAAGTGGACCCGCGCCTCCTCTCCATGAGCGAGTTGAACCGGCTGACACGGCGCTACACCCAGAATATCGAGCACCTGATCGGACCCAATCGAGATATACCCGCTCCGGACATGGGCACCAACGCCCAGACCATGGCCTGGATGATGGACGCCTACGGGCAGTTGCATGGCCACACCCCGGCCATCGTGACCGGAAAGCCGGTGGAGATGGGCGGCTCTTTGGGCCGTGAGTCCGCCACCGGACGCGGGGTGGCCTACCTGCTCCAAGAAGCGGCGAAAGACCTGGGCCTGAACACCGATGGCGCCAAGATCGCGGTGCAAGGCTTCGGCAACGTCGGCTCGTGGGCCGCACGGCTCATCCATGACAACGGCTGCCGCATTATCGCCGTGAGCAGCATCGACGGTGGCCTGCACAACGCCGCCGGCCTGGATATCGCCCGGTTGCAGCGGTATCAGGAACAGACCGGCGGAATCCAGGGATTCGACGGCGGCGGACCGATCTCCAACCGCGACCTTCTTGAATTGGAATGCGATGTGTTGATACCGGCGGCCATCGACAACGTGATCACCGAAGATAACGCCAACAAAATCAAAGCTCACGTGATTTTAGAGGCGGCGAATCACCCGATCACGCCCGAGGCCGACCGCATCCTAAGCGGAGGCGGAGTCACCATTCTGCCGGACATCCTGGTCAATGCCGGCGGGGTGATCGTGTCCTACTTTGAGTGGACCCAGAATCTTCAGGAGTTCCGTTGGGAAGAGAGCCGGGTCAACCAGGAACTCAAGAAGACCATTCTTAAGGCCTACCATGAGGTGTGGACCAGGAGCACGAAACAAAAGATCACTCACCGTCAGGCATCGTTCGAGATCGGCGTCCAGAGGGTGGCACGGGCCGTTGAACTCAGGGGGTTCGTTTAAAGCTGCCTGCTAACAGCAGGCAGCGGTCAGCTTTTGGCTGCCGCCCCGATCTTGTCCCGCCAACCAGGCCATTCTGAGGTCATCAGCGTTTGTCATTCCGAGGTCCCGGCATGCCGGGAAGGAATCTCGTTACCGTGGGAATCAGCGCCGGCAGAAGCAATGAGACCAGTCGCCAAGTGTGACGATGGGCGGTCAAGTCTGGCCTGAGAATGCGAAAATCCCCCAACCCCCTTTACGAAAGGGGGCTTTCTGTTGGTCTCAGAATTACGATCTGCCCTGATAGTCCCGATGGAATCGAGGCCGACGGCCGACCGCTCGTATTGACACCCCTCAGGCCCCTCCGTATCATTCCCTCAAAGGTAAGTCCGCCCTTCCCAGGCATGGACTTTCACCGTTATTCGGACATCGCCGAGGGGGTGCAACGTGGCAATCGGAATCAAGTCCTACCGTCCCACAGTTTCGGGGTCGACTCACATGGTGGCAGCCGGGCATTACCTGGCCACCGCATCGGGTTACCGTATCCTGGAGCAGGGTGGGAACGCCACCGACGCCGGCGTGGCCGCCGGGATCACCCTGAACGTCGTTTTGCCTCAGTGGACCAACTTCGGCGGCGTGGCCCCCATCATCATCCATGACGCCCAGAAGAAGGAGACGGTGGAGATCAGCGGCCTGGGCCGTTGGCCCAAAGCCGCCAACATCGACGACTATCTGGCCAAATACGGCGGCGACCTGCCCACCGGCATCCCCCGGACGGTGACCCCGGCTGGGGCCGACGCCTGGATGACCGCCCTGAAACTCTATGGGACCATGACATTTGAACAGGTGGTCACTCCGGCCATGGAACTGGCGGAGAACGGTTTCCCGGTGCCCGCCACTCTGGCCTCGTATTTCGCCAAGTCGGCCGGCGACGCCCTGACTCACGAGACCGGCGACCAGGTCCAGTGGCCGTCCACCGCCGAGATCTTCTACCCCGGCGGCAGGGCTTTCAAGGAAGGGGAAACCCTGGTCCAGAAGGACTTGGCCCGCAGTTTCATGCGCCTGATCGAGGTCGAGCGGAAGAACTCCTCTCTAGGCCGGGAAGCGGCGATCCAGGCGGCCCGGGACTTCTTCTACAAAGGCGAGATCGCCCAGGAGATGGTGAAATTTCATCAAGAGAACGGCGGCCTCCTGACCATGGAAGACCTGGCCGATTTCCACGTGGGCGTCGGCGCACCGGCCCACGGCACCTATAAGGGCATCGATATTTATACCTGCGGGCCCTGGTGCCAGGGACCGGTTAGCATCCAGGCCCTGCAGATACTCGAGGGCATGGACCTAAAGGGAATGGGCCACAACAGCGCCGACTACATCCATGCGTTGCTGGAGGCCCTGAGCCTGGCCCTCAGCGACCGCGAGGCATTCTACGGCGACCCCGACTTCGTGGACGTGCCCATGCAGGGCTTGCTGTCCAAGTCCTTCGCCGAGGAGCGCCGGGCCATGATCGACATGCAAAAGGCCTTCGGCGAGATGCCCGAGTCCGGCGACCCCTGGCGTCACCAGGGCATGGAATCGCCCAAAGGCAAGCAGGCCCGCCCCGAGCCGGTGGGCGGCGGGCTGCAGGCCGACACCAGCTACACTGCGGTGATCGACCGCTGGGGCAACGCTTTCTCGGCCACGCCCAGCGACACCATCGCCTACAGTCCAATCATCCCCGGCCTGGGGTTCATCGTCTCCGGACGTGGCTCCCAGTCGTGGCTGGACCATGACCACCCCAGCTCGTTGCAGCCGGGCAAGCGCCCACGGTTGACGCCCAACCCGGCCCTGGCCATGAAGGACGGCAAGGTGTTCATGCCCTTCGGCACGCCGGGCGGGGACGTTCAGCCTCAGTCCATGGTCCAGTTGTTCTTGAACGTGGCCGAGTTCGGCATGGAGGTGCAGGAAGCCATCGAGGCGCCCCGCGTTTCCACCTGGGGCTTTCCCAACTCCTTCTGGCCCCACGCGTACAACCCGGGCTTCGTCGGCGTGGAAGGCCGAATCGCGCCCGACGTCGTTGAGGATTTGCGCAAGCGCGGGCACAAAGTGGAGGTCTGGGACGACTTCACGCCGCGCATGGGCTGCCTCTGCGCCATCCACGTAGACCAAGAACACGGCAGCCGCAACGGAGGCGCCGACCCAAGAAGGGACGCCTACGCCATGGGCCGGTAGGTCCCAAAAGCAGCCAACGAAAAGAGCCCCGGCAGCTACTTTGCCGGGGCTCTTTTCGTGCCATCAACTGGGCTTCAACGCCGCCTTTACCCCCAACCAAACCCTCCCTCAAGAAGGGAAGGTGGAAGGTTAGGATGGGGGCTGTTTTACGGGCAGAAATCATCAAAGGTGCACGAATCGTCATAACCGACCGCTGAAAGCTGTCAGCTACCCCCTACTCCGCCGTCCTCCCGCCATCGATCACCAACTCGGACCCGGTGACGAAGGACGCTTCGTCCGAGGCCAGGTACAGAGCGGCGTAAGCCACGTCTTCGGGCCTTCCCAACCGCCCGAGCGGGGTCCGGTCCATCCGGTCCTGCCGCATCGCCGGGTCGGCCAAGATTCCCTCGGTCATGGGGGTCTCGATGGTGCCGGGGTGGACCGAGTTGGCCCGGATGCCGTCTGAAGCGTACTGGATGGCCGTCGATTTTGTCAGCAAGCGCACGGCGCCCTTCGACGCCGTGTATGCCGTGGTCTGCTTGCTGCCCACCAGTCCGGCCACCGACGAGATATTCACGATGGAGCCGCCCCCGGCTTCCCGCATGGCCGGGATGGCGTGCTTGGTGCCCAAGAACACACCCTTGGCGTTGATGTCCATCACCTGGTCCCACTCTTTCGCGGTGGTCTCTTCCACGGTGTGGGCCCTGTAGATGCCGGCGTTATTGACCAGTATATCCAGCTTGCCGTAGCGGGTGACGGCCTCATCCACCGCGCGCTTCCATGCGTCTTCGCTGCTCACATCCAAGGTCACGAACACGCATTCCCCGCCGGCCTCGTTGATCTCGGCCTCTACCTTGCGGCCCTCGTCCTCCAGCATATCTCCGATGATCACCTTGGCGCCCTCCTTGGCGAAGAGCTTGGCCTCCACCGCGCCCATACCCCGGGCGCCGCCGCTGATCAATGCCACCTTATTCTCCAGACGCATGGTTCTCTCCCAATTTGTTCTTGGGCCGATTTTATCTCTTGGATACCCTTAGTCAAGGGACCAGTTCCGGCCGAAAGTTCGTTTGACCGGACTTTGGGCCGCCGATAGAATGGGCATGACGCTCTATGGAACCTATTCCGGCCACAATCCCTTCCGTGATGAACCCCAATTTCAGAATCTCGCTTGTCTTTGTGGCAGTACTGGCCGGTTTGGTCCTCTTGGTGGCTTGTGGCGGCTCCGGAGAGAGGGCCAGGGACTTTGAAGTGGTCCAATTCAATGGCGAGACATTCCGGTTGTCCCAGGAGGCCGAGAGCCATGTGGTGGTGCTGAATTTTTGGTACCCCAGTTGCCCTCCCTGCCGAGAGGAGATGCCCGCCATCGAGGCGGCCTGGCAGGAACTCAAGGACGAGCCGGTCCGCATCCTGGCGCTGTACGTCCCTCAGGGCTTCGATTCCGAACAGGACGCCCGGGACTTCGTGGTGGAACTGGGGCTGACCTTCGACTTCGCCACCGACCGTCTGGCCAGGATCGCGGAGGCCTACGAGTTCGAAGCTTTTCCCAAAACCTATTTCATCGACATGGACCGCAATATCGTGGCCACGAATCTGGGCATCTTGGAGAAGGAAGAGATCGTGCAGCAGGTCCGGGCGTTGATCGGAGGCCAGGCGTCATAGGCGACCGTTCCGGTGGCCAAACGCTGTCTCACATCAAACCATGAATGTCTTAGACTGGATATTGCTGGCCATCCGCTGGGGGCATGCCTTGGCCGCCGTGGCCTGGGTCGGCGGCGGCATCTTCTACGTGATGGTGCTGCGCCCGGCCATTCAGCAGGCCCGGGGGATCCCGGCGGAAACGAGCCGAAGCATCGGAGTCGAGTTCCGGGGCCTGGTCAGCACAGCCATCGCCGTGTTGCTGCTCACCGGAGTCATCTTGTCGGTCTCGAGGCTGACCGAGGACGCCGTAACCAGCCCCTATGTGGCCGTGTTGGTGGTGAAGATCGTTCTGGCGCTCTACATGTTCTACGTGGTCCGGTTCATGCGCCATGACAGCTATCCCGAGGACCTGGAATTGGGAGATTCACGTTGGCAGCGGTTGCTTGGCCGTTTCACGGGCACCACGGCCCTTTTGGTGACCGGCATCGTGGTGATAGGATTATCGGACGTGTTGGACCGCCTGCTGGAAAACGCATTGGTGTAGCTACTCGGTGAATGGAGAACTGATGAAGAAAGACCTGATGGATATACTGGCCTGCCCCGTGTGCAAGGGCGAACTGGAATTGCGCTCTGAGAAGGAAGAGGGCGACGAAGTTATCACCGGCAGTCTCGAATGCGCCGCCTGCAACGAGTCCTACCCCATCGAAGACTCGATCCCCAACCTGCTGCCGCCAGACCTGCGGCGGGAGTTGGCGTAACCAACTCCCGCATTCCCCGAATCAGACCTAAGCAAAGGCTATGGTCCTGGTATAGCGCCTAGTTGCACCAATAGGCCCAGCAGGTCGATCTCTGACCATTGTTCGGCAATCTTGCCATCCACCAGCCGGTATATGTGGATCTCCGTCCAGCCGACCTGCTTCCCAGTGGGTGGTATGCCGTTGAATTCACCGGTGTGCGTGGCGCTGGTCTGTGTCCGTTCGATCACCTTATCACCGTCGGCCAACAACTCCTGGACCGACGCGTGAACATCCGGGAACCCCGCCACGATCACCTGGCCCAATACCTTGATCCCTTCACGGCCAGCAGGCAATCTGGGGTCGGTCAGATGGTGGACGAAATCCGGGCTCATGAGTTCATCGACGATTCCGTGGTTCGCGTTGTTCTTGAATTCCTCGATGAACCGGCTGACGACTTCCAGGTTTTCCTCCCGGGTGGCATCCGCTTTCGACGATTCCGAATCTCCGCAAGCAGCGATGAAGATCGCTGCAAACATGATTCCAATGAACAGGAGGGGCGTCTTAATTTTAAACATAGCTCTACCTCAATGTGCTCTCTGCGGCTTAAAAATTGACTAAGGCCGGGGAGCAAAAATTATTCGGCCCGTCCCGATCGAATCGGGGCGGGCCATTTTCTTTGAGCGCGTTGGTGCCGTCGCCATCCGGGCACCAGCTGTACACCGCCAAACCGGTCAACAAGCTGGGTGAGCGGGAAGCTCCCATTACCCCATTAAGGGTAGGCATGGGTGCTTTCGCGTGTTCTACCGATGGCTCAGGTCCTCCCTGGGGGTAAACCCCCAATGGTACTGGGGAGGGCCTCGATTTTGGTGCGTTTCGCATGTCTCCACCGAAATCGTGTGGGTTCCTCCCTGAATCGGGTTACAAGCTGGCCTACCCGGTTTTGCGTGCCCACTTGATAGGCCCGATTGGACATGCCGCCTACACTAGTTTATGTCGGAAAGGCCAGATAGCCCGACCGGCCAGCGATCCCCAGCGGAGGAGAAGAAGATGCTACAGCATATGAGAATACCGCGAACCATCGGCGGGCTAGAGCAGCTCAGCGTTGACCCCGAGAGTACGGGGAGCGAGAAGCAGGTTCACATCGACATCGGCCGCCTGAACGCCGCCAGGTACATTGTGATCTTTCTGGGAGCGGCCATGCTGCTGTCCTTGGTTGTACAAGCCATCTGGCTGGGCGGTGATGTGACGCTCTCGCGGGTGTTAAAGGTCGGCCTGGTTGCCATCCTTGGTCCCTGCCTGCTGTGGGCCGCCAGTGGCAAGGAGCTCAGTCTTCTCCGCGAGTTGCAAAAGCGCACCAGCCAGCTGGAGCAGCGGGTAAGGGAGAACAAGGCGCTGAACCGCATGACTCAAGCTCACTTGGCGGAATGTCTCTCCCCCGTTCCATCCCACCAGCCGGAACCCCGGGCTGATCACGGGGCCTCGGATAACTTCTCGAGCTGGCCTTCAGTTTACGTGAGGCCGGACACAGACAGCGTTCTGGTGCACGGTCCCGAGGGCGTCAACCGAATCCACCGGCAACATGAGGCCGTTGCCGCCGGCTC
>JADFPD010000155.1 GCA_022562475.1 Chloroflexota bacterium
CGGAATGCTTGAATGAGACCCGGAGGGGCGTTGAGCCCATGGATACCCGTAGACCGATCTAGTGTGCCTGTAGAGAGACTGAAGAATACTGCCACTATCATAGAGCGTAACATATATTAGGGACGCAAGCAGGCCAATTTTGTCGCCAATCGACCCAGCGTACCTTCGATTTACTAATATAGTCGAATTCGGGTTACCCGGTGGACCTCAAAACCACCAATACGACCCCAATCACGCCGAGCGCCGTGCTGGCCGCCATTAAGTAATCAATCGATCCTTGTTGCTTCAATGGACTATCTCGCCGTTGGTGGCCGCCAGTATTCTACAGGATCAGGCTGCCCAATTTTGCAGCCATGCCACGCTGCCGGTGTCGATTAATTTACCCGCGAAATTATTTAGTGTGTGCATTGTTGGAGTAGAGTCTATATCCACCAAATATTGTTATTAATCCGCATTGATTAGCCGAGTTAGCCAATCGCCGATTCTAGAATGGAGATTCCTGAAGCCAAATTGTATGTCGGTGACGATTGCTCAACCCACCATGAACGGATGGGTGTCCGCACGGACGAACCGACGGATTAAACCGTTCGTCCTGGGCCGGTCGAAGGATTGGCGTAAACCATGCGTTTGCTCGAGACCAGGCGGTCAGCCTTCGGCTTTTTTCTGAAGTCTTTGGCCGTGGAATAGGTATTGTTGGGCGTAGCCTCCGTAGCGGCCGAAGTGGTCTTGGGCCCAGGCGAGCAGTTCTTTGTCGGGTGGGGTTTTTTGGTCTGGGAAGTACCATTCCGCCAACGCCCGGCGTATCCACACATCGATGGGGAACGCCTCCAGCTTATCCAGGGAGAACACGGCGATGCAATCGGCGATCTTTGAGCCGATGCCTTTGATCTCCATCAAGGCCGCCTTGGCTTCAGGGTAGGGCATGCGCACCAAGGCCGGCAGGTCCAACTTCCCTTCCAAAACGGCCCGGGACGCCCCGTCCACGTAGGGCGCCCGGAATCCCAGCCCCAACCGCCGTAGGCCCCCTTCACCTGCTTCCACCAGATCGGCGGGGCAGGGGAAGGTGTGGCGGGTCTGTCCATTCAGAGATAGTGGATTGCCAAACTCGTCCGACATACGTTCCATCAACTGGTGGATGCGAGCGATGTTGTTGTTGGCGGAGCAGATGAAGGCCACCAGACATTCCCAAGGTTCGGTGCGTAGTATCCTCAGGCCCGGATACTTGCTGACCATGGCGGCCACCCGGCTGTCTCTATTGATGTCCGAGTAGATGGCGTCGATGTCGTCGTCCAGGCGGAAGTAATCGCGAAGCAGGGCCGCCGCCGTGGTTTCCGGCGAGGGGCACGAGTGGAATTCCACGGTTTGACCCTTTTGGCGTATCTGTATCATCTCCCCGCGGACCACACCCGAATACCAACCGTCCAATTTCTTCCAACGGTGGGCCTGGCCGCTCTCCAAAGTGGCGCCCAGGTCAAAGGGCTGGTCGATGGTCAGTTCCAACTTGTGCTCCCTATATAGGTCTAGGCGGTCCACTGGGCGGCCAATTGGCCGGTGTTGCTCAGGTTGCAGGGCTTTAGCGTGCAGGGGGGTATCGACCGCAGGAATGAATTCCCGTAGGAGCGCGCGGTGATGCGGTTGTCCATGATGACGATGGTCCCCTTGTCCTCTTTGTTGCGGATCAGGCGGCCGAAACCTTGACGGAACCGCAGCACCGCCTGGGGGACGGAGTATTGATTGAACGGCTCGTCATACTGATCGGAGCGGGCCTTGACGATCGGGTCGGTGGGCACCTGGAACGGCAGCCGCGTCAGCACCAGTGCTTTCAGCAGCCCGGGCGGCATATCAACCCCCTCCCAGAAGCTGCTGGTGCCAAGAAGCACGCTGTTGGGCTCCTCGGCGAAGCGGGTCATCAATTGCTGGGCTGAGCCGTCGACGCTCTGGGCCAGCACCTGCACGCCTTCCCCCATCAGCGGGGCGCGGAGCCGCTGGGCCACCGCCCGCAGCGACGCGTAGGACGTGAACAGGGCCATGGTCCGCCCTTTCATGGCCGTGCCCAGGTCGGTCAACACCTTGACCATGGCATCGACGTACCGGTCGGAGTTGGGCGCCGGCATGTCTTCGGGGATGAGGAGGAGCGCCGCCTTCCGGTAGTCGAATGGAGAGCCCACAAGAAGTGTTTGGGAGTCTGCGCCCACGCCAACCCGGCTCTTGAAGTACTCAAAGCTGCCCTCGGTGCTGAGGGTGGCGCTGGTCAGGACCACGCTGTCTTTCTTCTGGAACAGACCGGCGGCCAGGGTGCTGCTGATGTCCAGCGGCGCTGAGTTCAGCGAGACGGTGGCGTTACCCCGTATCTGGTCGTTGCTGATCCAGTGGATGTCGTCGTCCGTGGGGTTGCCCAAGATCGAGTTGAACTGGTCCCGCAGGGTTTCCATATCGTCCATCAGGTTGGCGGTCTCCATGATCAACGCCGGTTGGTCATTGGCGGCGGGCAGTTTGGTCGATTCCAAGAACCGGTGCAGCCGGCCTAAATCCTGGGAGGCCTGCTGCAGCCCAACGTCCAGGTTCTCCCAGGCCAGGTGCAGGTCGGTCCAACCCTGGGAGTCCCGCATCTGGGAGGTGATCAGCAATTGGGGGCCGTTGTCCTGGGAACCGGACTTCTGGTTGGCCTGGAAGCGCTCGACCTCCGCCCAGAGGCGGGCCCAGATCTGCCGGACCTTGGCGCCCTCCCCTTCAACTCCGGATACGGCGTTCTCGGCATCTTGACGCACGGACGAGGCCAGGCCCTCGGCGGCCATGGCCTGCCGAATCTGGGTAGTCAGCCTGATCTGAGGCTCCCAGACCTCGTCCAGCTTGTCCTGGGATACGTTGAAACCCAACTGCCTGGTGGCTTCGTCTTCCAGGTTGTGGGCCTCGTCGATGACCAAGTGTTGATATTCGGGAATGAGGCCGCCGCCACGGGCCAGGTCGGACAGCAGCAGGGCATGGTTCACCACCACTATATGCGCCTGTTCCGCCCGCTCTCTGGCGGCCCGGAGGAAGCAGGGCGACCCGTCCCGAAGTCCGGGGCAGAACCCCTTTTCGCCGGCTGAGATGTGGTTCCATGAACCGGCGTCCCGCCCAGCCAGGTTGATCTCCGCCCGGTCCCCGCTCAGGGTGGTTTGCATCCAGACGGAGGTCTTGGACAGCAGGCGGGCGTCGTCGATGGTCGGCGAGTCGCTGCGGGCCAGATGGTTCCAGCGTCGCAGGCATAGGTAGTTGGCCCGGCCCTTGAGCAGGGCGGCTTTAAGCACGCCTTCCTCGACCAGACCGGACTGCTCCAAGACTTCGGTGAGCGCGGGTATGTCTTTCTTCATCAACTGCTCTTGCAGGTTGATGGTGTTGGTGGAGATGACCACGCGTTGTCCCTTCGATATGGCGAAGAGCGCCGCGGGCAGAAGGTAGGCCATGGACTTGCCCACGCCGGTGCCGCCCTCCACGACCAGGTGTTGGTTGTGGTACATGGCTTCGGTGACGCCGGCCAGCATCTCTTCCTGCTCGGGCCGGTGCTCAAACCCGGAAAACACCTTGGCGAAAGGGCCGTCCCGCGATAACAGTCCGGCGACCTCTTCTTCGCTGAGGTCGCTCAGGGTTGGGTCGGCGCGGCGTTTCTCCGGGGAACTCAGCCGGATGGAGAGTTGCTCTAGGTCAAGTCCGGTCAGGCCCACGGAGGATGTTTGAGCATCGCCCGTGCCCTCAAGTCCGGCCAATATCCCACTGATGGACCAACGGCTGCGGGCGGCGAGATTGGAGAGATAACTGAGTAATCCGGAGTCCTGCTCCGCCGCCAGACGCAGAAGTTTGATGTAGACGTTCTTGGTGGCCATGGCGTCGGCCAGGGCCCGGTGGGCGTCTTTGTGCTCCACCTGGAAGTGAGCGGTCAGATACTTCAGAGAGTATTGCCGGGACTGGGGCATGAAGACCGAAGCGAGGTCCCAGGTGTCGTAAGAAGGGTTGCTGAGAGCGACGCCGTTGCTGGCCAGGAAGTTGATGTCGAATTGGATGTTATGGCCGATGATGGGGTCCGCCCCGAGAAAGTCCTCGATCTCGGAGGCGACCGAAGAGAAGAAGGGCGCGCGCTTCACCTGTTGGGGCGAGATGTTGGTCAGACGCTGGATGAACTCGGGGATGGGAACACCTGGGTTGACCAGGGTCTGATAGGTCTCGATCACCTCGTCGCCGCGAAAACGGACGGCGCCGATCTCCAAGATGTGGTGACGGTTGGAATCCAGGCCCGTGGTCTCCAGGTCCAGGGCCACGCTGACCTGATCAAAGGGGGAGATGTCCGTATCGAAAAGTACCATTTGACTCCCGTCACAACCTCACACAATGAAAAAACGGCAGGGTCTCAATCCAAGGATAAACCACAGCCATGACTGGGGCAGTTTAGCACGGGACGCAACGCCGGTTCGACCCCAAAGTTACAGCTTTAGGGTGTGAATCTGGGCGGTTGAAATCGAAAGAGCCGCCACTGGAGGGAGGCGGCTCTTGGGAGGCGGGGGCAACCCGGATGAGGAAACGGGTTATCCGGTCCGCTCGGGGCTGTCGGGTCCCTAGACAATGTAAGTGCTGGCGTTGGACTCTTCCACCGCGTCGGGACCATGGATCAGGAAGACATTGGAGCTGCTTGCTTCAATGGCATCGTAGTCGTGGACACGGAAGTTATTG
>JADFPD010000156.1 GCA_022562475.1 Chloroflexota bacterium
TCTTCGGCGTCGAGCCCTTCCTGCTGATGACCGTCGACGACCCCGACATGACGATGCGCTGCCTGGACCGGCTCAAGGAGATCTCGGTGCTGTTCGGAGAGGCGCAGATCGCCGCCGGGGCCGACGCGCTGACCTTCCCTGACCACGCGACCGGCGACCTTGTCAGCGGCGACTACTACCGACGCTTTCTGCTCGAAATCCATCGGGAGATGGCGGAGCGCCTGAACGTGCCTCTGATCCTGCACATCTGCGGCAACACCCTGGACCGCATGGACTACATCGCCCAGACCGGCATGTCCAGCTTCCATTTCGATTCGAAGAACGACCCCCAGCAGGCCATGGATGTTGTCGGCGGGCGGATAGGATTGGTGGGCAATATCAACAACCCGGAAACCCTTTACGCCCGAGGACCGGAGGAGGTCCGGCAAGAGGTGTTCCGGTGCCTGGACGCCGGAGTGCAGATGATTGCCCCCGAATGCGCCGTGCCCCTGGCCACGAAACTGGAGAACCTGATAGAAATCCCCCGCGCCGTCAAAGCCTGGACCGAGGAGCACAGCTAGAAGGCATTTCATACGGTGGTTCGACAACCTCACCACGAACGGTGGAAATCCTCTTTCCCGTACGTCCTGAGCCTGCCGAAGGACCCGGCGGCCAGATTTCGAAATAGCCTCTTGGAACGCTGAATGGAGAATGTAACGTGACCATCGTGAACGATGGCTTGGAACAGGAGTTGGGCCACGTGGCCAACCCAGCCGAGCTTAGACATATCCGGGGACTGTTCGATGAATCGGACGCCCTGATGCAGCAGATCGCCTACGACCTCATAACCGGTCACAATGTTGAGGTTGACCGCCTCACCCAGGAGGCCCTTGACCAGGGGTATTCGGCAGAAACGATACTGGACAACGGTCTAATCGCCGGCATGGCGGTGGTTGGAATAAAGTTCCGGGATAACATTATCTTCGTGCCGGAAGTTCTCGTGGCCGCCCGGGCCATGAAAGCCGGCATGGTCTACCTGGACCCGATTCTCTCCGCCTCGGGAATCGAACCCCTGGGTACCGTGGTGATGGGCACGGTCAAGGGGGACCTGCACGATATAGGCAAGAACCTGTGCATCATGATGCTCCGCGGCTCCGGGTTCACCGTCCACGACCTGGGGGTGGACACCAAACCCGAGGAGTTCATCGACGCGGTGCTGGAGCACGGCGCTCAGGTGCTTGGCATGTCGGCCCTGCTCACCACCACCATGCCCAACATGGGCAGGACCATCCAGGCGTTTGAGGACGCCGGACTGCGCGACGAGGTCAGAATAATGGTGGGCGGCGCGCCACTGAGCCAGGAATTCGCCGACGACATGGGCGCCGACGGCCACGGCAAGGACGCCATGGACTGTGTCGCACTGGCCAAACGCTTGTTGGGGCTGGAAGAGATTCCCGAAGCGGCGCCGGCGGCGACTTAAGGAATCGGCTCTATGGAAAATATCGTCGACAAAGCCCGCATTCAGGCCAGCATGGCCCGTTTGCAGGAAATACTGAAGGGGATAGGGGAAACCGCCAACCAAGTCTCCACCTGGCGTTGCCCCTACAAAAACGCTCAGGACCTCTGCACCGCCGGCTTCGGCTGCCGCAACCAGTCCCGCCCTCCGGGCCAAGACGAATTGCCGGTCTGTCTGGGCAGCGACGACCTGGACTACCGCGACGCCTGGGACGCCGAGGGGACATTGGATTAAACTTCTCACGTCCTTACTCTGCGACGATCCCCCACACAGCCAACAAATCCTTAGCTGACCGTAGACAAGAAGCACGCACCGAGGCGAACATCTACTCCGAGATTAAGCCCCTCCTATACCCGATGCTACAATACCGCCATGTCTCCTCTGCATCACTCCGGCCAAGTCATTGAACTGACCGCCGGGCGGACAATTTTCGACTACGCCGACGAAGTAAGAGTCAGGGTACCCACGTCCTGCGGCAGGGTGGGTGATTGCCACGAATGCATCGTGGAAATCAAGCGGGGCATGGAGGGTCTGAGTCCTACCACCAAGGCCGAGTCCTTCTTGAGCGGCAACTATCGCCTGGCCTGCCAGGCCGCCATCTCAGACCCCGGGACGGACGTCGAGTTCGCTCCCTTGCGCCGCCAGCCAAGAATCCTTACCCAATCCGTCCATCGCAACATCGACCCGGACCCATTGACTGTGCATGAGGGCGGCTCCGTCAACTTCGGCGGCCGCCAAATTGACCGCTATCAAGGCAGCATTTATGGATTGGCCATAGACGTCGGGACCACCACCGTGGCGATGAACCTGGTGGACTTGGAATCCGGCGGCACGATACACACCGCGTCTTTCGAAAATCCCCAGAAGTTCGGCGGCAGCG
This sequence comes from Chloroflexota bacterium, assembly GCA_022562475.1. Taxonomy (GTDB): domain Bacteria; phylum Chloroflexota; class Dehalococcoidia; order Lucifugimonadales; family UBA3495; genus UBA9611. The sequence goes on from JADFPD010000156.1 coordinate 2,376, forward strand.
ACGTTATGAACCGCATCGCCTACGACGGCGGCCCCAACCGGGGAGAGTTGCAGCAGGTGATCCTGTCGGCGATTAACTTCGAGATCGGGGACATGGCCCGCCGTCTGGGGTTCCACCGCCGCCGCATTTACGAAGTGGTGGTGGTAGCGAACTCCACCATGCGGGACCTTCTGTTTGGCCTGGACGTCCAATCAATCGGCGAGAGACCCTACCAGTCCCTTACCGAATTGGAGCTCCGCCAAGGGGAGCGCGCCACCACCGCCCTGAACGTACGGGCGGGCGACCTTGACCTGCGGGTACACCCCGACGCCAACGTTTACGGCGGTCCTTTGATCGGATGTCATGTGGGAGCGGACGTCGCCGCCGACCTGCTGGCCGTTGGCATGGACCAGACCGATGAAGTGGTGATGCTGGTGGACGTGGGCACCAACACCGAGGTGGTGATCGGGAATAGACACCGAATGATGGCCGCATCCTGCCCTGCGGGTCCCGCGTTTGAGGGCGGACAAATTACGTACGGAATGCCCAGCTACGACGGCGCCGTGGAATCGGTGGAAATAGCGGACGGCCTTCCCCACTGCCGGACCATCGGCGGCGTTAACCCTCAGGGGATCTGCGGCTCCGGTTTGGTGGACCTACTGGCCCAGCTAAGGATCAGCGGCCAAATGGACCATTTAGGCGCGTTCTTTGACGGAGGAAGCGAATTTTTCTTCGCGCCGGAACAAGGCATGTCGCTAACACGCTCCGACATCAGCGCCTTGGCCCAGGCCAAGTCGGCCAACTACTCGGGACAGTACATCGTCCTGCGGAAATACGGGGCTCCCCTGGAGGAAATCAACCGGCTGTACTTGGCGGGAGCCTTCGCCAACCACGTCAATATCGACAACGCGGTCCAAATCGGTTTTATCGCCGATTTCCCTTCCGGCAAGATTTCAAAAGTAGGAAACGCTTCGCTGGAGGGGGCCACACTGATGCTCATTTCCGGAAAAATGCGGCAGACGGCCGAGGAGTTGGTGCGGCGCGTAGAGCACGTCGAGTTGGAAGCCACGCCGGACTTCTTCGACATCTTCGTGGAAGGCTGCCTGTTCAACCCGATGGCACGGACCTTTGAGTCGCCGTCCGGCTAGGACCGCAGATACATTTCCTGCATCTGGATAAACTCGTCGGTCCGGTTGACCTCGCGCAACAACTCCGGGGAAGCCTCCTTGGCGGACAGTTCGGACAACTCTCCGCCGTCCTTCAGGTGTTTCAGGCAGTCGTAAACGGCTTTGACCGCTATTGAGAATGCCGGGTTGCCGGCCATCACGATTCTCACCCCGTTGGCGGCCATGAACGCCGGGTCGTTCCTCATGTCCTCCGGAGGGCTCAACACGGTCAAGGGCAACGGTGTCGCTTGGTGAATCGCCTGGAGTTGCTCCCTGGTACGCAGGCCGGTCAGCCTCACTGCCTCTACTCCTGTCTGGGAATAGGCGTTAATCCGGTCCAACGCCTCATCCAATGGGCAATAGGTCAGGGCGGAGGTTCGCGCTACGATGACGGTCCCCGGGTCGTTGCGGGCAGCCACCGCCGCTTCCAGCTTGCCCACCTGCTCCGCTTTGGAAAATAATCCTGGGTCGTCTCCGGCGAACTGGGTGCGGGCGATATTATCTTCGATCTCGATGGCCGAAACACCAACGGCTTCCAACTCTTTGATGGTGCGCATGGTGTTAACCGCGTTGCCGAAGCCCTCCTCACCGTCCAACATCAGGCTTACGTCGGCCATGCGCATAATTCGGCGGCAATGGTCAACGGAGTCGGAGGAATTGTACAAAACGATATCCGGCACTCCCAGGTTGGCTACCTTGCCGACCGAGCCGGACAGAAAGCAGACTTCATAGTCCAACATATGGGCGATGCGGGCGGACAGAGGGTCGAAAATGTTGGCTGCCAGGGTATACGTGGGCCGGGCAAGCACACTTCGGAACCGCTCACGGGCTCGTGACATGGCACCTCCACCCCCTTGGAAGACGCACCGGATTACTCGGGCGCTAACGGATGAACGGAGTCTAACGATCAGATCTCTTCACACCCAGGCAGTAGAAACCGATATACAGCCAGGTTTTGGTCCGACCTGTCTCCGGTTCTGCATTCTCGGGTGTGACATCAGAATGGGACGATGTATTTAGCTCATATCGTCTCTAAGGCTATACCGCGCTCCGGGGCGTCCGCCTTCAGGTAGGCCGATGGGTAGATGGACATTTAGAAGGAAGGGACGTTTCTCTTCTT
>JADFPD010000003.1 GCA_022562475.1 Chloroflexota bacterium
CATAGCCGGTCTCGGGACCTACCGGTGACGGCAAGTACGTCAACTGATAAAGAGAGGGCGCCGTGTTACGGCGCCCTCTCTTTGTTCTCAAGATCAAATTTCGGCGGCTTCGGCCGGCTAATGGTCGGACACAACGGCCTGAATATTACCGTAGCCCTCCCAATCTGAATCGGGACAAAGGGGAGTTGGGGAGATTGCTGCTAGCTAAGCTGGCACATCGATCGTCCGGCGCCTGGCAAAAGGAATCCAAACTCAGCGGCCTAACTAAAACCCTGGCCGTTCTCGTTCATGCTCACGTAACGTTGCCCGCTGCCGACGATCAGGTGGTCCAGGACTTCGATGCCCAATAGCTTGCCTGCCGCCACCAGGTCCTCGGTGATGGCGATGTCGTCATCGCTGGGCGCGGGGTTCCCGGACGGGTGGTTGTGGACCACGATCAGCGACGGTGCGTTATTCCGGACCGCCGGCCTGAAGACCTCCGCCGGCCGCACCACCGAGCTGTTCACGTTACCCACGTATACCTCATGGGTGCTGAGCACCTCGTTACGTGTGTTCAGCAGTATCACCCTCAGGTGTTCTTGGTCCAAAGAGCCCATCTCGCCGGTGACCAGGTTGGCCGCATCCTGGGGCGTGCTGATGATGATCCGTTCCTCGGGCGCCAGGGAGATGAACCGGCGGCCCAACTCCAGTGCCGCCAGCAACTGACAGGCCTTGGCCTCGCTCAGTCCCCGTTCCCCGCAAAGTTCGGTGAATGCCGCCTTGCCGAGCCCCGCCAGACCGCCGAACCGCGTCAACAGCCGGGACGATAGCGAGATCACGTTCTCGCCGGTGGAGCCCGTGCGCAACAAGATGGCGATCAGCTCAGTGTTGCTCAGATGCTTGGAGCCGTACTCCACCAGCCTCTCCCTGGGTCTTTCACCGGTGGGCATCTCGCGGATGGTCGGTTGGCGTGGTCTGGCGCTCTCAGTTGCGGCTGAGGTCTTCATTGAAGTCGTCATCGCGTCGTTTTCCTCTGGACCGGTTTCGGGGAAGAAGCTGCCAAGCCGGAACCAAGCGCCCAACGGGCGATGGTACCGGCCCCATAGGAGTAAACGAGTCCATTGGAGCCCAGACGCCGGATTAATTCAAGAAGCAACTGTCAATTGGACACAGAGGCAAACAGCCCAGCGGAGAGTTAAACGGCGACCTCGACCGCATCCACTGGATAGAGTTTCCGCCATGCATCGATCCCGCCCGCCAGCGCGGAGGTTTCCAGACCGTGTTCCCTGAGCTGCTGCGCCACACGGACGCTAGTTGCATCGTTGGGTCAACTACAGTAGGTGACCAACTCTTGTCCCGGCGGGCAGTCTTCAGCCCATTCGAGGGCGCCATCGGGCAGCACCCGGACCGAGCCGGGGATCCTGGTCCCGTCGTGGTTGTAGCTGGCCCTGGTCCGGACGTCCAAGACAAGAGGCGGGTCCGGTTGCAAAAGGCGGTCCGACAACTCCTGGGGCGTGAGCATGGGCACCGCGCCCTTGTGGCTACCGAACAGGCCGGCCACCGTGCTCTCGCGCTCTTCCTCCAACGTCTCCCTGGCGGCTATCCGGCCATACCAGACACCAACGGGGGTCGCCGTGCCGCCGTGAATGGCCACCGACGCCATGACCACCACTCCCACGACGGCCAATAACAGTTCAGAGCCGGGTATCCCCGCCTGCACCACCAGCAGGGCCAACAATAAAGAGTTGAGACCCCTTGGGCCGAACCAGCTCACGAAGGCGTGGGCTTGCCAACTCATCCGCGCCCTGGCCAAGACCACTCCTAAGACCGCCGGGCGGATGGCGAAGATCACCAACGCCGCCAGGCCCAATGTTGGCACAACATCGACCGTTCCCAAGAGGCCGGATAGCACCGCTCCGAACAGCACGAAAGCCAATAGCATGGCCATCTCGGAGGTGACTTCGCCGTATTCCAAGAAACAATCGCAGAGAGACTGGTTTAGGATCACCACCGCCAGGCCGGCGGCGAAGGCTCCCAGGAACCCGTCGCCACCCGCGGCCGTGGCCCCGGCATAAGCGGCCAACACCAGGCCCACACCGTAGAGGGACTGGTGCTCACGCCGGATGGTCATCTTCCCGTCCATCCAACTCATGACCCACGACCCCAACCCACCGATGGCGAACCCGATGGCCGGTCCCAACAGCAGCAGTTTGACCAGGAAGACACTCCAGCCGCCGATGCCGCTTCCCTGGTCGGTGGCCACGGCGATCAGCACCAGGACCACCGGCAGCACCACCAGGTCGTTCATCCCGGCCTCGATCTTGAGCACCTGCCTCACGGACCTTGGGATGCGTTCGTCGCGCACGATATCCCTGAGGACCACGGGGTCGGTGGAGGCCAGAACGGCCCCGCCGATGAAGGCCAAGATCCAGCCGAAGTTCAGGAATAATCCAAAGGGCAGGGCGCCGACGGCGATTATCAGGCCGGTGCCCGGCCCCAATATCAGGGCCGGGACCAACCACCTTTTGCCCAGTTCCGCCACCTGAAGTTTGACCGCGTCAAGGAACAGGACCAGGGCCAGGGTCAGGGTGGCCACGACCTCTAAGAACGGCGAATGAGGGCCGACATCCAGCACATCGAAGCCTCGGCCTCCCAGCAGAAATCCCAGACCGAGGAAGATCAACGGGAACGAGAGCGGCGACCGTTCGACCAAGCCGGACGTCAGGGCAGTCACCGTCAAGACGACGGCTATCACGCCGAAGATTAGAATGAAATCGGGCAACTAGCGCCTCTGCCGGAGATTTTCTTGTTCAGCCTGACTCAGGCCCTAGAACTTGGAGTACTCGCCTTCGTCCTTGGTGATGAACTCCAACACCACCGCCTTGCCGGCTTCGGTTTCGGCGATGCCCCGTTTGATGGCCGGAATGATGCCGGCGGGGGCGGTGATCTTCTCGGTATAGGCGCCCATGGCCTGGGCCACCTCGGAGAATTCGCCCGACAGGCCCTTGATGTTGTACTTCTCGATCGCCACCGGGAACCGGCTGTCGCTATAGATGGACATATAGGCGTTGTTGATGATGATGGTCAGCGTGGGTATGCCGCACCGGACCGCTGTCTCCACGTCCATTCCCACCGTGCTGAAGGCCAGGTCGCCCATGACGTTGATGCACAGCTTCTCCGGGGCGGCCAGCTTGGCGCCCATGACCAGACCCAGGCTGTAGCCCAGTTGGGTAGACTTGCCCCAGCCGATGAAGCTGCGGGGCGCGCGGGCCTCCCAGAAGGGACTCATATACTCCCTGGCGCTGCCCGACTCGTGGGTGATTATCGTGTTGTCCAAATCGACGGTGTGCATCAGGTCCCAGATCACCCGGTAGGGGTTCATGGGCACATCGTCGGAGGTCAACTTGGGCATCCACTGGGCCAGCCAGGCCTCTTTCACCGATTTGATGTCGTCTTGCAGGGCCTGGTCCTTGGCCCGGGCGCTGCCCGCTTGGCTCTTTAGCTCATCCAGCAGTTGCCGCAGCACCAGCTTTGCGTCGCCCAGCATGGCGTACTCCATTTTGAACTCCCGCCCGATGGCGTCCTCGTCGTTGGTCAGGTGAACAATAGTCTTGCCCTGGGGTATGGGCTGGGCGAAGTTGGTCTTGGTGAAGCTGCAGCCCACGCCGAAGACCAGGTCCGATCCCTTCAGGTATTTGTTGGCCATGGCGGTGGTGCTGGGACCGCCGGAGCCAAGGGATAGAGGATGGGTCTCGGGGAAGCCGCTCTTGCCCGGCAGGGTGGTCATCACCGGGGCCTGCAGGAACTCGGCGATCTCGATCAATTCGGGGGTCGCTTCGGCGTACAGCACGCCCTGTCCGGCATGGATGATGGGGCGGTCGGCCGCCAGCAGGACCTTGACGGCGCGGCTGACGTCGGCGGGGTCGGCCTGCTGCAACACCACCCGGGGCGGCTCGTAGTTAAAGAGTTCTTCGGGCAACTCTGCGGTGGCCACGTCCGCCGGTATCTCCAGCAGGACCGGTCCCGGCCGCCCGGTGCGCAGCTTGGTGAAGGCCCGGCGCATCAGGTCGGGGATGCGCTCCACGATGTTCATCTCTTCCGACCACTTGGTGATGGTCTCGTAGCTGCGGGTGGGATAGAAGTTGGGATGGACGCCCCGCTTATCCCGGGGCATGCCGGCGGGCAGCAGCAGGATGGGGACGGACTCGGAAAAGGCCTGGGCCACGCCGCCGAAGCCGTTCTCCGCTCCTGGGCCGTTCTGCATCATGAATACGCCCATGCGCTTGCCGTTGGTGACTCTGGAGTAGCCGTCCACCATGTGGATGCCGGTGCATTCCTGCCGGAACACGATGGGGCGGATCCCGGCGATGGCCGCCGCTTCCAAGAGGGGCTGGTAGGGGACGCAGCCGATGAACTCCACGCCCTCAATACGCAGGATATTGGCGATGGCCGTGACTCCGTCCATGTTTTAACTCCTCATCTGATGCGCGGGGCGTGGGCTAGCTGTGGCCCACGTGGGGCCGCGATTTCGGGCCAGTGTAGATTGCACGCCTAAAGGTGTCAACCGAGCCGGTAGAGCCGGGTTATGAGGGAACTGGACGCTAGACCTCGGGCCGAGAGCTCCAGGGGACGAATCTCGCCGGAACGATCTTGATCACCGGGCTTTGGTCGAGGTCCATCCCCTGATACTGGGAATACTTTTCACGGAGCATGGCGATGGCCCGGGCCCATTCCTCACCCGACTCCAAGAGCCCGGCATCCCCCGACACCAGCAGATACTGGAGGCGTGACCAGTCCTCTTCATAGTGGTCCACGACCAAGGACACCTGTGGGTTGGCCAAGATGTTCCGCACCCGGCGCAGCTGCCTAAGGGGCGTGGACTTGGGTTTGGCGTCCAACACCGAGTAGATGGACTCGCCATCGAAGACGTAGCAAACGGGAATCACGTGGGGTTGGCCCTTGGCGTCGGCGGTGGCCAGGTGGCCGGTGCGCGCGGAACGGAGAAACCGGTCTTGGGCGGGGGAGAGTTTGCCGGCAGGGTTCATCGAGGCTAGGATTCGCTGAGGAAGCCCCGGGGGTCTTCGTCGAATTCCAGTTCCTCCAACTCGATGCGGGCGGCTGCTTCAAGATTGGCGTCGCCGTCCTTGACCAAGGTCTTGAGCACCTTCTTGGCCAACGGCCCGCCGATCTTGCCCAGAGCGCCGATCCCAGCCAACTGGACCTCTGAATCGTCATCTTCCAGCAGCAGAATCAGATGGGGGACCGCGTCTTCTTCGCCCAACTCACCGCAGGCGTGGGCCGTCTCGTAGCGAATCGTGGGCTCTTCATTCTGAAGTTCCTGAAGCAAGATGGGAAGCCAACCCACCTCACCGGTGCGGCCCATGGCAAAGATGGAACTGGCGCGAAAATCCGGGTCCAGGCTTTCGTAGGCCAGTGTGATGTGCTGGTTGATCTCCATGGTGTTGAAGGGCGCCAGGGCCTCCATGCAACGCCGCCGGACGTCCAGGGGTTCCTCTTCGTCCTCAAGCACCTGCATCAGATTGTCGTGTATCAACTCGCCGTCCCTGGCCAGCAGCTTGCCCTCTTGGACCAACAATGGAAATCTCCCCAGGGCGCTGGCGGCAGCCGACCGCACTTCAGAGCCTTTGTCCGACCTCAAAATCTCCACCAGCCCAGGGATCACCGAACGGTCTTCGTGCTCCCAGAGACCGTCCATGGCGACCTGCAAAAGGGGCTCGTCATCGCCTGTAAGGCACAATTTGTAGATCGCCGTGAAGTCCAATTCGGGGTTGTCTTCAGCCAGTTCGACCATGGTCGAAGCGATGCTACGCTGCCGTTCGATGGGGAGAGGATGCCAAGCCGCGGCGAAGAGCTCAAGCTCCTCCGGAGAGAGGTCTGAGATCTCGTAGAAGTCCACGGCGGAGATACGGCCCGCCGGGTCTGAAACGTTCGCTAGAAAGAATTCGAAAGACATCTATCTTCGGTTCCTATCCTGAGTTATTGCGTCCGTTTCAGGTCCTGGCCTCGGCTTTAGGTTCGGCTTTTAAATACCCTGCCTAGTCACGTTTTCCAAGTATATCATAGGAAAACCGGGCCAAACCCAGACCTGTGCCTGGACGGTTTCAATGATGGACTTCAGCCTTCCCTGAGCCGCCGCAGCGCCGCCGGTATCTCCGGCAGAAGGTCCGATGCCGCGATGCCGGTATTCCCCAGCCGGGATACGATTCCACGGCCGGCCTCTCCGTGCACGTACACCCCACATGAAGCGGCGACGGCTGGGGGCAGGCCCTGGGCCATCAACCCGCCGATGATCCCGCTTAGGACGTCTCCGGTCCCGCCGGTGGCCATTCCCGGATTGGCGAACGAGGCCACGCCGACCATGCCGTTCGGCTGGCCGATGACCGTGTTGGCGCCCTTCAACACCAGGGTCACGTTCCATCTGGCGGCATATTCTCGCGCCACCGCCACGCGGTCCGCCTGAATCTCCGCGGCCGAAAGTCCGGTCAGGGTGGCCATCTCCCCCGGGTGAGGGGTGAGTGTCATGGGCCCGCGGCGGCGCTCCGGCCAATCCTCGATACGGGCCAGGTTGTTCAGACCGTCAGCATCTATTAGGGCGGGCAAGCCCGACAGATCCGAAGCCCTGGAATCCACATCGTTGAACAATAGGTCCTCAACAAACTTAACTGTGCCTTCGGACAGACCCATTCCGCAGCCTACCACCATATTCGTATAGCGCCGAGGCTCCTCGTGGAGCCTTTGGGCGGCCTCAGCGGCCACACGGCCTTCTCCGTCATCCAACAGTGGCAGGTGGATGGGTTCGGTGGACTTGGTGGCCGCGATGGGATAGACGCTCTCCGGGGTGGCCAGGGTGGTCAGTCCGGCCCCGGCCCGAACCGACGCCTGGGACACCAGATAGGCCGCGCCCACGTAGTTCCGCGACCCGGCCACCACCAGAACGTGGCCGAAGGTCCCCTTGTGGGAGTCCAGAGGCCGCTTGGGCAGATGCTCGGCCACCCAACGCCGCTCCAACAATTCCAGTTGGATGTCCGTTTCTTCTTTGAGGCCGGGCGGCACTCCGATGTCCAGCACCCGCAGCTCCCCGGCGTGCTCCGTGCCTGGGAAGTTAAGCAGCCCCACCTTGGGGTATCCGAGGGCGAAGGTAACGTCGCAGGGCACCCCCAAGGGGTCGACCTCGCCGGTATCAGCATTCAGGCCGGTGGGCAGGTCCAGAGCCAGCAGTTTGGGTGGCGATGACGCTGACCGGGCGCGAGCCAAACACTGCATGGTCTGCTTAACGGGGCCTTCCAGAGGACGGGCCCGCCCGGTGCCCAATACCGCATCTATCACCAAGGCGGACCGGGACAACAAGTGCTCCAACCCGCTGGGCGAAGTGACGTCAATCACGCGGACGCCGTATTCCAGCGCCAAGGCCATCTTGGGGTCGGGATCAGGGCGGCCGCCCACCACGAAGCAGACGACTTCGGCGCCCCAGCGCCGCAGGTGCCTGGCAGCCACCAGCCCGTCGGCGCCGTTGTTCCCGGGGCCGACCAGCACCATGACCCGCACACCGGCTGCGCCGGCCAGGTCCCGCGCTGCCTGAGCCACGGCCAGGCCGGCGTTCTCCATCAGGACATCCGTGCTGACGCCGTCCTTCTCCGAAGCCTGCTCGATGGCCCTCATCTGGGCGGTGGTAACGATCTTCATCTTAGTACCGAGATTTAGAAATAGCCTTTGCGGTGATCCGTGCGTCCTCGCTTGAACTTCCCCTCCGGCATACATTTTGCCTTCCGGGATTGCCATTTTGTCGGTCGGCGATCGGTTATATCGACTACTTAATGTTGCATCATACCAATTCTATGCAGCAAACAGACTCTAGTCTGTACTTCCGTAGTTAATTAACTTCACCGGCAAATTCACCCTCTCCGTTGGCGTAGCGCGTTCGATCAAAGGCGCATAGGTGGGCAAAGATATGCGTATTATTCGGTCCCCGGCCTTTCGCCGCGATCCTTTCAGGAAGGGTTGTATCGCCGATCAACGGATGACGGTCAATTGGTTTGCCGCCGACTCCGGCAGCCAAATCTCTCCGAGTCTGCCAAGGATCTGCCTGACATTTCCAGGGTTGCCCGGCAGGCCAAACACTTCGAATTCCTCCCTTTGCGGGTCGAAGCTTACGACTGCGTTTCCACCAAAATCGCTGAGCCACACCACGTCGCCGGCGTCCACATAGACCGCATAGGCACGGGGTTCCGGGCCTGGCAATTTCCACTCCCGCCATTCGCCGGTGGAAGGGTCGAAAACAGCCACCTGGCCCGCGTTCCATTCGCTTACCCAGATCCTTCCTTGGGAATCCGGCCAGACCCGTCTGGCGCCCTGGTTTGGCGTTGGCGGCTCAAGAACGGTTACTTCGCCTGACTCAATGTCGATGCGTCCCACATAGCTGCCGGCCAGAGACGCAAAATATACGTCTCCGTTGGCGCCGGTCGTTATTCCGTATGGTCCTCGGCCACGCGGAGCGTTGAAGATAGCCATCTGGCGAGACACCGGGTCCAACCGGCCATATACGCCGTTCTGCCCCGTGAACCAAAGCACGCCATCCTTGTCAAAGGTGGCGGTGTTCAAATTCGCATTCGGATGCTGTGGTGGCAACGGGAAGACGTCCACCATGAGATCGTCCGGGTCGACGCGCACGATGGCATTCAGTCCGCCATCGGTGATCCACGGGGCGCCGTCAGGCCCAACGATCACCCCATGCGGTCGAGACCCGGCGCCCAGCGGTATACGTCGAGTCGCACCGGTCTCAGGATCGAGCCATCCAAGTTCGCCCAACCCTTGTGCGGTGTACCACACGCCGCCGTCAATGGCAGGCGCAACATCGTGAGGCCGGGAGCCCGCCGGGAGCGGGAACACTTGTAATGTCTTTTCTGAGGGGGTCCCAATTCCGGAAACCGGTTCGGTAGATTTGATCGAGGAATCAGCCGGAGATGTAGCTGAGGGACTCGTGATGTCTGTGGGCGCCGGCGCAAAAGTTGGATCAAATGGCGTCGCTTGCCCACCACATCCGATCACCCCGAGGGTAATCAGAATTCCTAGAAATATTGATGCCCTCCGTCCTGGAATGCCGCTTCGATCAATGGTTTTTTCATATCTCATATCATGGGATTAATGCACAAACCAATGAAGTCCTTCCTGGCCGCATTAATCTTCACGCTGGGCCACCACGAAGGCCACGGCGTATTCACGGGAGTGGGAGATGCTCAGGGATATCTCGCCCACCTTCAATCGCTCCGCCCGCTTCTCGGCCCGGCCGTGGAGTTTCACGCTGGGAGCGCCGCTTTCAGCACGCACGACCTCGATGTCCTTCCAACTGACGCCGCGGACGCCGGTGCCCAACGCCTTCATAATCGCCTCTTTGGCGGCGAACCGGCCGGCGAGGTTTGGCGCCCGTCCACGGCAGTAGGCAATCTCATCAGGGGTGAAGACGCGGTCCAAGAACCGCTGGCCGTAGCGGTCCAACGTCTGTTGGATGCGGGGAATCTCGATGATGTCGACGCCTGTTGTAAGCATCGTCCGCCCGTGATCTGATCGGGTAGGTGATTCAGTCTTGCCGGTGGTGTCCGGGAATCGTCAGGTTATCCAAGATGCGGGACACCGAGTAGCTGCGGTTCAAGACATAGAAATGGACGCCGGGCGCCCCTGAGTCCCAGAGTTCGCGCACCTGGGCGGAGGCATATTCCACGCCCATATCGCGGGCGCTGTCGTCGTCGTCGGCATATTTGTCCAACAACTTGCTCAGGTCTGGGGGTATCTCGGACCCGCTTAGGATGGTGAAACGGCGGACCTGGGCGGAGCTCAAAACCGGTAGCACGCCCGGGATGATGGGCACGTCGATGCCTCCGGCGCGGGCTCGCTCTAAGAAATCGTAATAAAACCGGTTGTCATAAAACAACTGCGTCACCAGAAAATCGGCCCCATTATCGACCTTCATCTTGACGTACTTCAGGTCGGCGTTCAGGTCCACCGACTCGGTGTGGCCCTCCGGATAGCAGGCGGCGGCCACGCCAAACTTGAAGTTGGTTTTTATGTGCTTCAGCAGGTCGGTGGCGTGCTGGAACCCGCCCTCCACCGGCACGAATTCCGTGGAGCCCCGGGGCGGGTCGCCGCGCAAGGCGATGACGTTCTCCACGCCCTCGGCTTCCAGCCGCTCCAATACCGCGTGGATCTCCTCTTTGGTTTGACCCACGCAGGTCAAGTGGGCCATAACCTCCACTGCGGCGGTCCGCTTGGCCTCAAAGGTGATCTCTTCAGTGAAGGCCCGGGTCGAGCCGCCGGCCCCATAGGTCACCGACACGAAATCCGGGCAGTATGCCTTCAACTCATGCAGGGTTTCCAATACACCCGGTATGCCCTCAGCGGTCCGGGGGGGAAAGAATTCGAAGGAGACCGGGCGTGTTTTGGTCAGGATATCTTTAATCTTCAAGCGGGTATCCATTGACTGCCGGCGGACCTGACGTGCCGGCAGAGTCTGATTTCGTTCGTGAAGTTCGTTGCCGATAACCCCGGAACGCCCCCACGGAGACACTAAAGCATAGCATCGGCCCCGGTAGGTGTCGAACCAGCCAGGCTCAATCTTGCCTCTGGCCGCAGCCTAAAACTCCGGCTGACGCTTCTCTATAAACGCCTTGATCCCCTCCGCCGGGTGGGGAGATGTGGTCATGTATTCCACGAAAGTGCGGCCCTCCAGCGCCACCCCATCTTCCACGGAGAGACCCATGCCGCGAAGGGTAGTCGCCTTGATCAGAGCCAGGCCGGTGCGGCTCTTGGTGCGCAGGGGTCCCAGAAGCGTTTCCAGTTCGTCGTCGAGACCCTCTGCCGGCACGGCGCGGAGGGCCAACCCCCACTCAACAGCTTCGGTCCCGGAGATCCACTTTCCGGTGGTCAGCAATTCCATGGCCCGCTGCAAGCCCACGCGGCGGGGCAACCGTTGGGTGGAGCCGCCGCCGGGCATCAGGCCAAAATTGACGTGCTGGTCTCCGATGCGGGCATCGTCGGCCACCAGGGTCATATCGCAGGCCATCATCAGTTCCAGCCCGCCGGCCAGGGCAAATCCGTGCACCACCGCGATGGCCGGGAAAGGCAGACTCTCGATCTGGCGGAGTAGGCCATTGATCTGGGCCACATATACCGGCAGCAGAGTTGGGTCATCGAAGGTGGACTGAAAATAGGTGAGGTCGGCGCCGGCGCAAAAGGCCCGTCCTTCGCCCCGGACCACCAACGCTTTGATGGACTCATCGCCGTGAGCTTCGGCCACCGCCGCTGAGAATTCGGCTAACAACTCCGGACTCAGGGCGTTCAACGCGTCCGGGCGGTTCAGCCGAATGGTCGCCACCCGGTTTTCTTTCTCCAGTTTGATGTTGGTATACTCCACCGGACGCCTCCTACAGCATGTGTGCCTTCAGCCCTAATATACCAGACAGTCCCGGCGGACCGCCGCCCGCCGCCCACGCCCACGCCCAAAACGCTCCTAGAACATGGCGCTAAAACCGGAAGAAAGTTGCACCCTAAAGGTTCGGGTCCAGCCAAAAGCGTCCCGCAACCAGGTGGACGGCTTCCAGGACGGCACGTTACGGCTGCGGGTAACGGCCCCGCCCACCGAGGGCCAAGCCAACGCCGGAGTGATTACACTGCTGGCCAAGACTTTGGGGGTCAGCAAGTCCCGGTTGGAGATCGTCCGGGGCCACGGGTCCAGAAACAAGGTCGTCGCGGTGGAGAGTTTGACCGAGCAGGAAGTTCGCCGGCGGATCGAGGCAGGGGATAAGCACTAGACCGGGAGCCCAGGAGAATAGATGCAAGTCATGAACTTTGGTTGGGTCTTGAAAGACGAACTGGCCGGCTCTCAAGGACCGGTCAGTTTCGACGACCTATCTTTCCTCTACCGCCAAGGAGTGCGCGCCGTGGTCCGCATGGAAGAGCGGACGATCGCCGCCGACACCGGAAAAACGGTCGACCTGGTGGACATGTTCGAGCCGGTCCCGGACTTCACCCCGCCCGAACCGGACCAGATCCTGCGGATGATCGAGTTCATCGACCAGCAGACCGAAGCGAATCGGCCCGTGGTGGTCAGTTGTTACGCGGGGATCGGCCGCACCGGCACGGTCCTGGCCTGTTACCTGGTCCACCGGGGCCAAGAAGCTGCCGCGGCGATAGAGCTGGTGCGGGAATTACGCCCGGGGTCGATCCAGACCCCGGAACAAGAAATGGCGGTATACGAATACGCCAAGGGTGTCTGAAGCTAGGCTGCGACCGCGGTTTTGACTTTCTCTTCGCTCAAAGCCTGGATCGCAACTTCGTTGAACGTCGCCCCGTGCAATACCGACAGATGCCCGCCTGCTTCGTTAACTTCGGTTAATTTTCCGCATTGCATGCATTTCAGGAAAGCGCCGTAGGCATCCTTTTCCAGTGTGAGGTCTCCGTGGCATTTTGAGCAGCCTTTGAGATAAAACATCCGATGGTTCCTTCCGGGCAGTGGGCTGTGCGAATCTTGCTGGGCCGCTTTCCCGTATCTGTGTATGCAATCTTTGATGCCGCTATTCACTCCAGGATTCCTCTGTTATATTCACACAAGTTTGCGGCCTCATATTTCTCTTGACGCAGGCCGCGCGATTTTTGTTCCCGGAGTTAACCCATTGGTCCAGATCAGCCAGGAATTCATCGATGAGATGGTGGCCCACGCCAAGGCCGACCTGCCCAACGAATGCTGCGGCATCCTGGCGGGGCCGGACGGCCGGGTCAAGAAGGTCTACCGCATGGCCAACGTGGAAGCCAGCCCCTACCGGTTCGTCATGGACCCTCTAGAGTTGGCCAAAGTCGATACAGAGGCTGGAGACAACAACTGGGAGCTGCTGGCCATCTACCACTCTCACACCGGCAGCGAGGCCTACCCGTCCGACACCGATGTCCGCATAGCCGGCGGCACCGCCGGACTTTGGCCCGACGTTCGCTACGTGCTGGTGTCTCTCATGAACATGGACAACCCGGTCGTGCGCATCTTTGAAATAACCGGCGGAGAAGTCACCGAAGAGCCACTCGAGGTCGTCTGATTCGCTGGTTGCCAGCCGCCGTTACCTTCCTGCTGATCGCGGCCTGCGGCGACGCGACCGCGACGCCTCCATCGCCCTCACCGACTCCCAACATCGCCGCCCGAGCCAGCGCTTACATACCCACGGTCCCGCCAACACGGCCCACCCAGCCCGCGCCCATTCCCCTGCCCACTCGCCATCCGGACACCGTGCCTTGGGTGAAAGAGCGGATCGACGCGGTCGTGGCCCTCTACCAACCCACCATAGCTGGACAGGCGTTGCTGCGCAGTCTGGACCTGCGCCAGATGGAGGGTGAGCCCGGTTTCTTCGGCAGCTTCGGGTTCACCGAATGGGCCGGGGTCGGCGAGGCATCGCCCATCGGCGTTATCCACGAACTTAGCCACTCTTATTGGGGCGGCTTTCCGGTGGAGGGCCGGCCGGAACTTAGCTGGGACATACCCGAAGGCGGAGGGCTTTCCACGGCGATGGAGAGCTACCACCGGGACATCCTCACCTTCATGGCCCAGCCACCCGACGAATACGAACTGTTTCGCCAGCGGCTGCGCAACCTCCCCGACGTTTCCAGCGAAAACCCCGAGCCTGTGCTCCACAACATGGAGGCGGACGTAGCCTACAATACCGCCGGCAGCCTCAATCTGGTCCCGCCCATCCTACGGAAGTATTGGAGCAACTTTCTGCCGGCCGGCCGGTTCGACGATTGGTACGGCGCGGCAGGCTGGTTCCAATCTCTTTCCAAAGATGAGATTTCGGCCACGGGGAAATGGCTGGGTTTCGAGCACCTGGACCTGCGGCTGTACCCATCCCTGGAACCGGCGACGCCGCCCGAAGAGATGCTCCTCACCGCGCAAAGCGTCCTGGAAACCGAGGAGAAGGAACGGCTGCGCGACCTGGCCTACCAATTCGACCTTCTGATCGGCGACCCGCAAAATGAGGAGGATTTCGAGTTCTGGCGCAGGTATCTTCAAGACAAAGTGACTCTCTACCGAGCTCACCCATTTTATCTCGCGGGCCTTTCCATATCCCGCGCGGATGAACTGGCCTCCTCCCTAAAATTCCTCGCCGAACCAACTGCCGGCTCATCAGCCCAACAGGCGAATCGCCTGGCAGACCGGCTGGCTGAAGACCCGTTCTTGGTCAACTTTCTTCCCGCCGTCGATAACCAAGTCCTGGTGGAATTATTCTCCAGCGGAGCGGCCCTGCCCGAGGGCAAGACCCTGCAGGCAACCGCCAGTTTCGTGGAGCGCCTCAAGATATTTGGGGCCAAGGTCGACTCCGTTATTCAGGCCGGACGGTCTGACCCTTTTGAAGGCGCATCGGAGTTGGAGGAATTCATAGCCGAAACTGGCCTCGACCAGAAAGATGACCTAAAACTTTTCTTTGACCTTTTTCGGGACAGAAACCGGGACATCGCCAAGGCCGTGACGCTAGCCCTGTCCGACGATACGGTCCAGGGGTTGATGACGCCGGTCCCATTCCAACTCCGGACTATCCTTGACCCGTCAGACCTTCTACCAAAGCTGGGAATCACATCATCTTCCGCCGACACCCAGGCACTTAAGGAGGGCATCGTCCTGTTGGTCCGAGAGCCGTCCGGAAATTTTAGGGTAGACGAACCATTCTTGGACGCCCTATACCAGGTGATGGCCGAGCGCGCCGAAGACGATGCCCTTGAAACGGCGCGGTTGATACTGGATTCCCCTTTCCCCTTGGAGGGCATGATACTGGCCCAACCCGAGGCCGCGGCCATAATATTCAAGAGCGATATCGAGATGGCGCTGTTCTTGGCGACGAACAGCGATTCACTGCTGGACCCGCCGTGGCGGATCATATACCGGCTGATCAAAGCCGACCCCGCTCTCGCCGCCAAAGTGTTGACCGAGTTCCACCGGCGCGGCGGGAAGGACTTGGTGTCCGAGTCCCTGGCATACCTGGCTTACGATAAAGACCGGAGGGAAAGATCGTCCCAACTACCCATCTCCCTGGAACAAGACGGCAGATTCTTGGACGCACTGTTCCAGGCGGAGGGGCCAGGCTGGCTAGAGGCAAGGCTGGGGGAATCGGTGGACCTATACCGGCAAAGGGTGGAAGCCGGCGAAGTAAGCCCCGATTTCCTGGAACGCTACCGTGAAACCCTGGAATTCGCGGCGGCGTTTCTCAGCGACGGGGAGACACGGGATTCTCTAACGGGGATTATTCGCCGGGCGTTTGGGCTGTCCTGACCGGCGGACTGGAATTTGGGTTCTCCTCGTCCTCGGTCCCACCCACGGTCGCCACGACCACTGCTCCAACGATATAGGTCGTGGCCATCAGAGCCAGCGCCACCGTCGCCACCGTCGACTTGATCCGGTTCCGCGCCAGCACCAGCACCAGCCCGGCCACCATTAGACCCACCGCGACGCCGCCGGCCACGAAATGCGCCGGTTCGGTGGCGTTGCCCAGAACGCCATCGCGGAAGAACGGGTCGGCATAGAACAGGATGGTTATGTTGAACGCGCAGCTTCCGTAGAGTCCGGCCACACCCAGGTCCATGGCCCCCATTCGGGCGGCCGCGATGGTCGACGACGCCTCGGGCATGGTGGTCACCAAGGACACCAACAGGATGCCCAGAGTGCTGGAGGCGATGCCGGTGATGCCGGCGATCTGGTCGGAGCTCCATGCCAGGAAGAATCCCGATATGACCACGCCAAGAGAGACCAGACCGAATAGAAGCCAGGCCTTGCGTAAAGTCATCCCAGGGTCTTCACCTTCTTCGTCGCCGCCGGCGGGGCGGGTTTTGTAGACCCACCACATGCCCGCGACAAAGAGGGCTATCAGGATGATCGATGCGATTCCGACCTCCCCGATGTTCGCACCCCACTGCATCGCGCCGAACAGGATGGCCAGTCCGGTCATGACCACGGCCACCACGATCAAATAACCCTGCTCGGGCGCTACCTGCTGTAAGAACTTCTTCCCGCCGAATGCCAGCGCCACCGCGGCCAGGGTGAACATATTCAGCATATTGGCCCCGAAGACATTCCCCACGGCCAATTCGGGGTTGGGAGGGTCCAATCGGACGGCGGAGATGTTGGTGGACAGCTCTGGCAAAGACGTGGCCAGGGCCACCAGCAGACTACCCACGAACAACCGCCCCCAGCCGGTCAGCGAGGCCAAGGCTTCGCCGTAGACCGCCAGCTTGGCGCCGCAGAACATCACGACAACGGCGCTGGCCAGGAAGACTGCTATGGCGATCGTCAGTTCTCCGCCCATCTAGATACCCTCTGCAGTTGTCATAAGTCCCTTCCCCCTTGGTGGGAAGATTAGGGTGGGGGTAGAGACTACTCCCCGGTCACGCTGCTCAAAAAGTCTAGTTTCCGGTCTCGATGGCGGCGATGATCAGGTCGCCCATCTCAACGGTCGAGACGTGTTCGGCGCCCTCGGTTGCTATGTCCGCGGTCCTGGCGTTCTGCTCCAATACCTTGTCCACCGCCCTCTCGATGGCGGCGCCCTCTTCGGTCAGGCCAAGGGAGTAGCGGACCAGCAACGCCACGCTCAAGATCGAGCCGGTGGGGTTGGCGATGCCTTTGCCGGCGATGTCCGGCGCGGTGCCGTGTATCGGCTCGTATAAGCCTCCGGACCGTTGCCCTTCCACCGGTACCCCGGCCAGGCTGGCCGAAGGCAGCAGGCCCAGGGACGCCGCCAGCACCGAGGCCTCATCGCTGAGGATGTCGCCAAAGGTATTCTCGGACACGATGACGTCGAAACTGGCCGGCCGCTGAATGATCTGCATGGCGCAGTTGTCCACCAATACGTGTTCCAGTTCAACTTCGGGGTATTCCTCGCCCAGCCTGGTGGCCACCGTCCGCCACAACCGGGAGCACTCCAAGACGTTGGCCTTGTCCACTGAGGTCAGCTTCTTGCGCCGCCCCATGGCCAGTTCAAACCCCACCCGCACCACCCGCTCGATCTCGCCCTCGGTGTAGCGCATGGTGTCTTCGCCCACGATGCCGTTGGGCGTCTCCCGCCGGCCCCTGGGCAAGGCGTAGTAAAGACCGCCGGTCAACTCACGCACCACCACCAAGTCCACGCCCTCGATGATATGGGGCTTGAGGACGCTGGATTCAGCCAGCCAGGGGTAGACCTTGACCGGCCTGATGTTGGCGAACACGCCCATATGGGCCCGCATGTCCAAGAGACCCATCTCGGGCCTTACTTTGGCGTCGGGTGAGTCCCACTTCGGGCCGCCCACGGCGCCGAAAAGCACGGCGTCGTTGGAATCCAGGAGGCCCCTGGTCTCGTCGGTCAGAGGGGTCCCGTGCTTGTCGATGGAGATGCCGCCGATGCCGCCGTAACTAAGATTGAACCTATGGCCAAAGGCCCGGCCCACGGCCTCCAGGGCACGGACGCCCTGGTCTGTCACCTCCGGGCCGATCCCGTCGCCACCCAATACGGCGATGTTGAACTCCACGTATTCCCCCTGGCGATCTAAAAACGGATACGTTGCTTAAAGTCTTGTTCAAGCCGTCCCGAGGCCGAAATCGACCTGGCTCGAATCCCGACACAGTATACCCAGAAACATGAGGGCCGACAAACAAGCTGGCTCCAGCCTGGCAATGACCCCGGTTTTGTTCTATCATCCCCTTTATTCAGCCGGAAGACGGCAATCGTTGATCAGCGGGTCCTAGGCATGGAATTCAAGCGGTTTTTGAAGGGCCTCCAGGGCATCGTCGGCGAAGAAAACGTGGTGCACCACTCCGATGACCTGCTGGTCTTTGAATACGACGGCTCGGTGGACCGGGGGTTGCCTGAGGCGGTGGTCTTTCCCGCCGATACACAAGAAGTGAGCCAAGTTATCGCCCTGGCCCACGAAGCCGGAGTCCCCGTAGTCGGCCGCGGCTCGGGCACCGGACTCAGCGGCGGCGCCATCGCCCCGCCCGGAGGCATCCAGGTCGCCTTCACCCGCATGAACCGAATCCTGGAAGTGGACACCGAGAACCGCCTGGCGTTGGTGGAACCAGGGGTGATCAACCTGGACCTGGACACCCACGCCCGCAAGTCAGGCCTGCGCTACGCCCCCGACCCCTCCAGCCAGAAGGCCTGCAGCCTGGGCGGCAACATCGCCGAGAACGCCGGGGGGCCACATTGCCTGGCCTACGGCACCACCACCAACCACGTGTTGGGTCTGGAGGTTGTGCTGGAGGACGGCAAGGTCGTAAACCTGGGCAGCCTGGCCAGGGAGACGGTCGGTTATGACCTTAGAGGCGTGTTCACCGGCTCGGAGGGCACCTTCGGGCTCGCCACCAAGATCGCGGTGCGGCTCTTGCCGGTGCCCGAAGCCGTGCGCACCTTCCTGGGCATCTTTCCCGACGTTGAGACCGCCTGCACCGCGGTCTCGGCGGTGATCGAACACGGCATCGTCCCCGCCGCGCTGGAGATGATCGACGCCCTGACCATCCAGGCGGTCCAGAAGGTCAACGACGCCGGGTATCCCGACGACGCCGGGGCCGTGCTGCTCATCGAACTCGAGGGCCTGCAAGACGAGGTGGACGAGATCGGCGAGGAAGTAGAGGCCGCCCTCTGGGAGACCGGCGCGACCCAGGTCCGGACCGCCGAGGCCGCCGAGGAGCGGGAGCAACTGTGGGTGGGACGCAAGGGAGCGCTCGGCGCGTTGGGTAGCATCGCTCCCAATTACTACTTGGTCGATGGCGTCGTGCCCAGGACCCAGTTGGCACAGGTGCTGGGGCAGGTCACCGAGGTCGGCCGGAAGTACAACATACCCATCGCCAACGTGTTTCACGCCGGAGACGGCAATCTCCATCCCTGCCTGCTCTTCGACGAACGCCAGCCCGGCGCCCTGGAGAAGATAGTAGAGGCTGGGGCCGAGGTGATGCGGATATGCGTGGATGCGGGAGGGACGCTAACGGGCGAGCACGGCGTGGGCCTGGAGAAGAAGGAACAGATGCCCTTGGTCTTTTCCGAAGATGACATGGCGGCCATGGTTTTGGTGCGTGACGCCTTCGCCCCGGACAACAGCCTGAACCCCGGCAAGATATTCCCCGACGGAGAGAAGCACACGCCTCACGCCCACCCAGCCTCCCCCGGCATGACCATCTAGCCGCCGCCATAGCCGGTCCAATGGGTCGCCTATTGTTGCTCCGGAACCGGCCGTGACCGATTCGAGTAGGAGTTTTTATTGGAGTCTTCCCTTGGCGACCGGCTTGAGCAGCTATTGGGCGGTAGTGCCGTCTTGCCTGTTGACGGGTATGAAGTCGATGGGCTGACTCCGCAGGCGGTGGTGCGTCCGGCGGACCGGCTTCAAGTCTCTGAAGTTCTCCGCTGGGCTTCCGTGGAGCGGGTGAGCGTTCTGCCCAGGGGCGGCGGCACCCGGACCGGTCTAGGCAACGTCCCACGGACGGCGGACGTGGTGCTGGACCTGGGAAGGCTGGACCGGTTGTTGGACTACCAGCCCGCGGACATGACGGCCACCGTCGAGGCCGGCGTGACTCTGGCGTCGTTGCAGGAACAACTGGCCTCTGGCCGGGAATTTGTTCCCCTGGAGGCGGCGCTGCCCAGCCGTTCCACGGTGGGCGGCATCCTGTCCGTGGGGACGGGTGGACCCTTGTCCCACGCCTACGGTCTGCCCAGAGAGTGGCTGATCGGCATCGGCGTCCTCAGCCCCAGTGGCGTGGCCACCAAGGCCGGCGGCAAGGTGGTCAAGAATGTGACCGGCTACGACCTGAATAAGCTCTACACCGGCTCGTTGGGCACCCTGGGTGTGATCGTCGAAGCCTCGTTCAAACTCTTGCCCATCGACCCCCATTCCGGGACGTTGTTGGCGTCATTCCCGTCCATCGCGGCCTCCCTCTCGGCCGGCCGAAAGTTGCTCCACTCCCAGGCCGCTCCCATGGGTTTCCACAGCATTTCCACGGGTGTCTCACGGCGGCTGCAGGATTCCGTCCAAGCCGCATCCCAGGACTTGGGACTGGGCGACGAGGAAACCGCCCTATCCTTCGCCTTCTTCTCAGGGCGGGCCAAGGCTACCAGGCGTAGGATGGAGGAGGCGGCGGCCCTGCTACTGGCTGAGGGGGCCAACGCAGTGCAGCGTATCGAGAATTCCGCGGCCAAAGGAATGCTGCGCTGGATCACCGACGCTCCATCGGAGATCAGCCCCAGCTCCGCTCTGGTCATCAAAGTATCCGTCCAGTCCAAATCAGCCGCCCGCACCTCCGCTGAATGCGGCGATATTCTTATCTCCGGCGAGAAGCCGGATCAGATGGCCGACCCTGGTTTCGGCAGCATCCGGCTGTTCTGGCCGCGACTCCCAGATGAGCAAACGGGCAGTGCCGATAATGAACAACCCGTCTTGGACGCGGTCCAACAGACCCGGCAGATCGCTAACCGGTACGGCGGTTCGGCGGTTGTGGAATACTGTCCTCTACCGGTGAAGCGCCAGATCGACGTCTGGGGAGACGCTCCCGACAGCCTGGCCGTGATGCGTAACATCAAAGACCGGTTCGATCCCAGCGGGATCCTGAACCCAGGCCGGTTCCTGGGAGGTATATAAATGGCCCAACCCTTTACTGGAATCACGGGCGGATTCACCGGCCCCGACGCCCCGGACGAGGCCGACCTCTACCGCTGCGTCCACTGCGGGCTGTGCCTCAGCTCCTGCCCCACCTACGTCGAGACGGGGCTGGAGATGGAGTCCCCCAGGGGCCGCCTGGCCCTGATGAAGGCGGTTAACGAAGGCCGCGTGGAGATCACCCCCAGGATCGTCTCCCATTGGGATATGTGCCTCCAATGCCGCGCCTGCGAAGCGGTGTGTCCGTCGGGAGTCCCCTACGGCCGCATCATGGAACGCACCCGGGCCCAGGTTAGGGCCGCCGGTCTCCAGTCCCGAGAACTGAAGCGGTTCAGCCGTTTCTTCCTCAACTCCGCATTGCCCAATCCGAAAAAACTCCGGATGGGAGCGAATTTCATCCGCCTTTACCAGCGGTTGGGCATCCAGAAGCTGGTCCGGCTTTCCCACCTGCTCTACCTGCTGCCGGGCGGAATCGGAAAACTTGAGTCCCAATTGCCTCCCTTGAGCCGAAGGTTCTTCGGCCCGTCGGATTCGGTCCATCCGGCCCATGGGGAGAAGAAGATGACCGTGGCGCTGCTGTCCGGCTGCGTCATGCCCCTGATGCAGGGGCCAACAATGGAGGCCACGGTGCGGGTCCTGACACGAAACAGCTGCGATGTGATGGTGCCTCAAGGACAGGGATGCTGCGGGGCGCTGAACGCCCACGCCGGCGACCTAGACAACAGCCGAGCCATGGCCCGGACAAACATCGACTCGCTGATGGCCGCCGGAGTGGAGCGAATAATCACCTCGTCCGCCGGCTGCGGTTCAAGTATGAAAGAATACGCCGAATGGCTGAAAGACGACCTAGAATACCGCGATAAGGCAATCCGGTTCGGCGAGATGACCCAAGACGTGACCGAGTTTCTGGTGGGCCTGCCCTTTCAGGCCCCCACCGCGGCGGTCAACCGCAGGGTCACCTTCCAGGACCCCTGCCACTTGGCCCACGCCCAGCGCATCACCGCCGCGCCACGGACCATCCTGAACTCCATCCCTGGCGTCGAACTGGTGGAGATGGAGAATTCCAGCCTCTGCTGCGGCGGGGCCGGGTTCTATTCATCGGTCCAGCCCGCCCTGTCCCAAAGGCTGCTCAAGCGAAAGATGGCCAGCATCGACGCCACGGACACCCAGGAAGTCATCACCGCGAACCCGGGCTGCATGCTCCAAGTGGAACAGGGGTTCAAGTCCCAGGGCAAGCGGGGCCGGGTTCGGCACATCGTGGACATACTCGATGAGGCCTATAGCCTGGAATAGACCCGGGTAAGCCATCTTCGACCTGACGCGGTATGGGCGAGTTTTAATCCCAGCCAACAGGATTTCGGCCTACGCCGGAATGACGGGGAAGGCCGGCTGGGATAGTTACACCACCAAAAAGAGGCCCGCGTCAGCGGGCCCCTTTCTTCGTTTGCCGTAAGTCCAAAAGATCAGCCGCGAGGCAGACCCAGACCTCTTCCGGCGATGATGTTTCGCTGGATCTCCGAGGTCCCGGCGGCGATGGTGCCGGCGAAGGCGTTCATCCAGTGTTCCTGGACTCGGCCCTTCAGCGGCGCCCATTTTTCTTCCCGGCCCAGGGTGCCGTACATGCCCAGGATGTCCAAAGATGCCTCGGCCACCTTTTGCACCGTTTCGCTGCCGAAAACTTTGCTCATGGACGCTTCCTTGGTGGGAATGAGGTCCTGAGACTGCATGTAGGCCACGTTGTAGGCCATCAACCGCGCTACCTCACAGTCGATGTACCGGTCGGCCAACAGGGCGCGCACCCAGGGAATCTCAATGATCGGCTGTCCGTTGCGCTTGGTGTCGGTAGCGAACTCCTTGGTGTCATCCAGCATCCGGCGGGCGGAGGCGGAATAGTCGATGCCCGAGCGCTCAAAGTCCAGCAGGGTGACCGCCACGTACCAACCACGGTCTTCATCGCCCACCACGTTGGCCCTGGGTACCCGGACATCGTCGAAAGTAACCTGGTTGAACTCGTGGCCACCGGCCATGTTGATGATGGGGCGGACCGACACTCCGGGACTCTTCATGTCCACCAGCACAAAGCTGATGCCGCGGTGCTTGGGGGCGTCTGGGTCGGTGCGGGTCAGCAGCATGATCCAGTCGGCGCGGTGGGCCATGGTGGTCCACACCTTGGCGCCGTTTATGACCAAATCGTCGCCGTCACGCACGGCCCGGGTGCTGAGGGAGGCCAGGTCCGAGCCTGATTCGGGCTCGCTGTAACCCTGGCACCACTGGATCTCGCCCTTGGCCACCGATGGCAGATGAGTCTTCCTCTGCTCTTCGGAGCCATGGATCATCAGTGTGGGGCCCAGCATGCGGACACCGAAGATGTCCCGTCCGGGGGCCCTCATATAGGAAAGCTCTTCGTTAAAGATAGCCGATTTCACCGGAGAGGCGGCTTGCCCGCCATATTCTTCCGGCCAGTGCATCGTGAGCCAGCCCTTCTCCGCCATCTTTTTTCGGATGACTCCGTTCAGGTCCCAGTCGTCGTCTTCGGGATAGCGGCCGGCGCCTTCCCAGGGGTCCGGGAGCTCGGTCTTCATGAATGTCCGAAGTTCTTTCCGAAAGTCTTCGTCCTCGGCCGTGAACTTAAATTCCACAGCGGCTCTCCTAACTGGGTCCCTTTCGGGACCTAAATACCAGACCTAAGAACTAGAACGGAAGCCTAACCGCCCACCGCCACGCAGGTGACTGTGCGCACGACACCGGCGACCGTGTGGATATGGCCGGTGACGAGGTCGCCGACGACGGTCATATCCTCGCCGGATACCTCTGCGATTATGTCGTAGGGACCCGTGACCACGTCCACCGTCGTGATGCCCGGTAGACCGGATAGGGTGTTTGCCACATCGCGCGTTTTTCCGACCGCGGTTTCGATCAACAGATATGCTTTGGTTGCCATGGTCCCCCCTCTTCGGTCCTGCCGGGTCCGGGCTCGCTGGGTGCCCGGTGGGTTGAACGTCATTTTACGGCGCGGCTTCTCACGGTGTCAATTTGGCGCGGAGGCGCCGGTTCAAAAAATGCAAGTGGAATATATAATGTTTCACCATGGCCGGGAAAATGGAAACCCTGAAGGCGGGCGCATCCCAGTTGGGAATCGCCTTGTCCGAAGGCCAATTGGACCAGTTCGAGACCTACTTCCATGAGCTGGCCGACTGGAACCGACGGGCCAATCTGACCTCCATCTCTGGGTATGAAGAAGTCCAGGTCAAGCACTTCTTGGACTCGTTGACCGTGTGCTTGGCGGCGCGCGATATTTTGGACGGACCGGTCCGTGTTATTGAAGTGGGCGCCGGGGCGGGATTGCCGGGCCTGGCCTTGAAACTGGCTTTTCCGGAGATAAAACTCGCTTTGCTGGAATCGGTCGCGAAGAAGACCGCTTTCCTGCATCACATCGTTGAAAAGCTTGGCCTGGAGGGCGTTTCAGTCTATACCGGCCGCGCCGAAGACTTGGCCCGTGAAAAGGACTTGAGGGATGCCTTCGACCTGGTGGTAGTGCGGGCCCTGGCCAAGTTGCCGTTGCTATTGGAGCTCTCCTTGCCCTTCTGCAAGACCGGCGGCCGGTTGGTCGCGTTGAAACACGGGGGCGACTGGACAGAACAAGAATCAGCGGCCAACGCCCTCGCGGAGTTGGGCGGGCAGATAGAAAGGGTGTCCACGGTGGTGCTTGAGGGCCTGACCGACGACCGGGTCGTCATCTCGGTGGACAAAACCAAGCCGACCCCGGCGCGTTATCCGCGGGCGGTTGGGATACCGGGCAAGCGGCCGCTCTAAGCCCCTGCCACAGACATAAAAAGGACCCGCCGCGAGGCGGGTCCTTTCCAGATAACCAAGTTGATCAGCTTTACTCTGCTTGGAAAGCTGCGCTGTTCGCTCCGTTCTTGTTGTTATTGCTGGTAGATTTACAGACACGGCCGAAGGGACCAGAGTTCCCGTCCCAAGTCAGCCCAGCGGCGACTAGATCGTCAACGTCGGTCGAATAGCAACCCGAAGGGGCGTTCCTCAACCGGAAAGTAACTGAACCATCGGCGCCAGTCGATGCCGTTCCCGTCCAGGATGCACCTGACGAGACATTGTTCAGAGTGATGCTAACCGTGGCGCTTTCCACGGGATTGCCCAGATCATCAGCCACGTTCACCGTCACTCTGAGGTCTTTATCCCCGTTCTTGCCTCCGCTAAGCAAGTGGTCCACGCCTGTCACGCTGACCACTGTTCCAGCCGGTGGCGGCGGCGGAGCATCGACGACTTCCAAACTGGCCGAGTTGCTCCCGATCGTGTCCTGGGTGGCTGAGATACCAGCAAAGCCGGTCGATAATCCGGTGGCTAGGCCAGAGTCGTCTACACTGGCGACCGTCCCCGCGTCGGAGGCCCAAGTCACACTGGCGGTGATGTCAGCAGTGCTGCTGTCATCGTAAGACCCGGTCGCGGTGAATTGCTGGGTCCCGCCAACCACCACCTGCGCATCCACGGGTGTGACGGCGATGGAAACGAGGAGCGCAGCCTCAGGGGGAGGCGGCGGCGTCCAACCGCTGCCGGCGTTCAGCATGGGTTCTGCGATGCCGTCCGTATCCCCGTCGAAACCACCGGGGCCGCTCTGGGCCCAGGCGCTTGCCACCAACGCCGCGCGGACATCCGCAGGTGACAGGGTAGGATTGACGGCCAATAACAAGGCCGCTGCCCCAGCCACGTGGGGGCTGGCCATGCTGGTGCCGCTCATCGTCGCGGTCCCACCACCCATGTAGGTGGACAGGATACTGACTCCGGGGGCAGCGATATCGACGGAGGCGCCGAAGTTGCTGAAGCAAGCTAAGGAGTCGTCGTCTCTTTCTGTACAACTGCTAAAGGTTACCGTTTGATCACTTAGGCCGCCCGGCTGGCCATCAAAGTCGGCCACCGCTGAAACTGTGATCACATCATCGTGGTTGGCCGGGCTGTAACCGGCCGAGTCCGACATGCTGTTCCCCGCGGCCACGGCGAAGGTCACTCCCTGCGCCACGGCGTTGGTTAACGCGGCATCTAGCGCTGAACTGCTGCATGCGCAACCCAAACTCATGTTGGCGACTTCGATACTGGCCGAGTTCTGCGCCACGTAGTCGACGCCGGCGATGATCCAGTTCATCCAACCGGAGCCGTCATTGCCCAAGACCTTGACGGCCCATAAGCGTGCGCCTGGAGCCATGCCCACCACGCTGTCGCCGTTGTCCCGGGCGGCCACGGTTCCGGCCACATGGGTCCCGTGCCCGGCGCCGTCGTCAGCGCCACTGTCCCCGCCTTTGCAACTGGTGTTTTTCGGCCCTTTTCGTGCGCAGTTGGTCCACTTGAAAACATTCAAGTCCGGATGATCCAGGTCTATGCCGGTGTCGATGATGGCGACGTCCACATCGACCTCACCACCGTCGCCCGCGATACCGGACACGCTGTTAAGGTCTGCATCCGACCGATCGATGCCGGTGGGCAGGAAAGCTTGGACCGCCTGGTTCTCTTCAACAAACGCGACCCGGGGGTCGTTGGCCAGAGCCTTCAACCGGCCGGCCGGGACTACCGCCGCCATCCCGCTCAACGCGTGACTGTAGACGTTGTTAACCGTTAACCCGTGGGCGCTGGCCAAGGAACCTGCGGCATCTCGGGCGTCCACGCCATCATTGAACACGATGATATGGGTAGCGATCTGGCCGTCTTGGCCGTTCGCTGCTCCCACCGGTGAGGCAGCCAAAGCGGCCAGCAATATAGCTGCGAAAATCGCTAAGATCGAAAATTGGTTCTTCATGATCCGCCGTCAAATCCCTTAACTTTCCTGAAGATAGTTTGCCTCGCATTTCCCCGCTTTAGGTGTGCGCGGCGTGTACAAGGCCGATGTATTTCTTGGATAGTGCGGATAATTATGAACAACCGTTTGCCTACGGTCAAGACATTTACTCGTAATTATGTAAAACGAGATTGGTGTTGCGGGGGCCCGCCCGCGCCTATATCATCTACAACACCGGTCACGGCGTGGCGCTTAAACCGGCAACTGTAACTCAGAAGCAATTCGGAGGGCTTTATGTCCGTGATGGTCACCGGCGGCACGGGGTTCATCGGCAACCGAATCATCCGCAAACTGCTCGACCGGGGTGAAGAGGTGGTCTGTTTCGACCTTGCCCCGGCCCGGGCCAACCTGGAGCCCTATCTGGACCGCATCAAGATGTACCGGGGCGACGTGACCCAACTTCCCCACCTGTTGGAGGCGATCAACACCAACGGGGTCCACAAGATCATTCACATGGCGGCGCTCTTGCCCCCAGACACCGAGGAGCGGCACCATTACGCCATGCAGGTAAACATCGGTGGCACCAACAACGTGTTTGAAGCGGCCCGTTGGACCGGGATTCAGCGGGTGGTCTACGCCAGTTCCATCGCTGTCTACGGGGTCCAAACAAACTTCGGCGAACGGCCCATCAACGAAGACGACCTCAACGACCCAATCAACGTTTACGGAATGACTAAGTCGGTGAACGACTTCTCGGCCAAGCGCTACATCGACCGCCACGGCCTGGATTTACGGGGTGTGAGGATCTGCACCGTATTCGGCCACGGCAGGGTCACCGGCATGACCGGCATGATCGGCGGGCTCATGATGTCCCTGCCGGCCATCGGAAAGCCGGTGAGCATGCCATTTCACCAAGATGAGCAATCGCCCATGATTCATGCGGAAGACGCAGCCGAGATATTCGTCAGGGCGGCCCTGGCCGAGAAGTTGAACCACCCGGTCTACATCAGCGGCGGCAACCTTTGCACCATAAAAGATATGGCCGACATCGTTCGGGAGATCATCCCAGGCGCCCAGATATCCACCGGCGACCAGTTGGTGCCCCACGTGTACAACGTGGACAATAGCCGGATGCTGGCCGACATCGGCTACGAGATCGCGCCCCTGCGGCAGCGGATACTGGACCACATCAACGACGCCCGCGCCGAGGCGGGGATGGAGCCCATCAGCGGGTAAGAATGGGCACAGCCAACCTGGGTTATAATTGCTTTCGATTTTAGCAACCAAAAATATAGCCTTAGAGAGACAGAATGAGTATCGCCATCGGTTACATGCCAGGAGCCTACGGAGAGGGTGGGGAAGACCACGAATATCTTCGGAAGTTGGTGGAGATCGGCGACAAGCACGAATACGACTCACTCTGGCTCAGCGACCGGATCGTTGGCGAGAAGTTCAGCCTTGAGCCCATGATGGCCTGCTCCATGGTCCTGGCGTACTCGGACCGCCTCAAGGTCGGCACCAGCGTGCTGGCCCTGCCCCTTCGCAACCCAGTGGTGTTGGCCAAGCAGATAGCCACCCTGGATTACCTGTCCCAAGGGCGGTTCTTTCCAGCGGTGGGGTTGGGCCAAGAAGAGCCGGAGGAGTACGAGGCCTGCGGCGTCACCAAGGAACGGCGCGGACCCAGGACGGATGAGGCGATCGAACTGATGCGCCGCCTGTGGGAAGAGGATAACGTCACCCACGAGGGCGAGTTCTTCAATTGCCACAACGTGACTGTCACCCCAAAGCCGTACTTTAAGCCATCGACTCCTGTTTGGATCGGAGGGCGGTCTCCCGCCGCCGCCCGGCGCGTCGGGCGGGTGGGCGACGGTTGGCTGGTCTCCAGCGCCACGCCCGAAGAAGTGAAAGAGGGTTGCAGCATCCTTTTTGAAACGGCCAACGAGCACCACCGTGAGATTGAAGACGACCACGTTGGGGTCTTGATGGGTTATTACATCTCAGACGACGTGGCCGGGGCCACCGAGAAGGCCAGCCGGTTCGTGACCCGCCAACGCCCTGACGCCCATTTCACCGAGTTCACCGCCGTTGGGCCGGTGGAGAAGGTGGCCGAATTCGTACAGAGGTACATAGAAGCCGGCGGGTCCAAGTTCGTGATGCGGCCCATGTGCCCTGCTGACGAGACCATGGAACAGCTAGAGATCCTGGGCGAAGAGCTGCTGCCCATGTTTCCTCTAAAGAAGTAGCTGTGCTTGGGAACTTCCCCCTCCCCGTGAAATTCTCCAATCTCTATATCGCCGCCATCATCTTTGGACTCATCGGGGCCCTCGGTGGCGCCTTTGCCGGTGGGTTTATTGCCGCGGCTACCTGCGACGGCGGCCTAGAGTGTTTGGGGACGGCGTTCTTGGGCGTGGGACTAGAGGCGATCGTGGCGGAATCCTGCGTCATGACGCTGGCGGTCCATAACGTCAACAATGGCCGGGGGAATCTGCTTCTGACCTGCCTGCCCACCCTAGCGCTGGCCGTGCCCATACTTTACGCTTTGATGCTGGGGTTCACTGCGCCGTTGGCAGTGCCATTGTTCCTGTTTCAGGCGTGGGTCTGTGTAAAGGTCCAATTAGCCACGCACGGCAAAAGAGGGGCGGTGCGCCGAGCAAGATCTGGTTCTAGGTGATCCGCTATCGTCGGGCGGCTGAGTTCCCCCCACGCGGTCTTCCGAGCTTTCCCGGGCGCGGCGGGCGGGGATTAAAGGATGGGGCGCCCTGTTTTGGGGACCGTCTGCGGCCGTTGGACGAATCGGGAGAGGAACTTCTTCCCAATACTTGGCCCGACCGTTTCCGGCTCTCCGACTCGCTGATTGGGGCTCGACCCAAGATCAGTCCAGGGCTTCTCCCGTTGGAAGGACCGGTCCGGGACGTTCTGCCAACCGGCTGCTCGGAGCGCCGTCCATTTGAAGATTCGGTGGGGGACGACCTGCCGACAGGTTGCTCGGTACGCCGGCCACTGGATGCACCGGTCCGTGGACCTGCCGCGGCAGGACGGTCCCCATTATTCGACACACCGTTTCTGCGGCTGCTATTCTGGCGGCTGTTCTGACCGTTGTTCTGGCCGTTCCTGGGTCGGGGGTCTCGCGTGCTTCGGCCGGCCCGGCCGCCATTGCTCTGGCCCCCGGCGCGGCTCAGTCCAAGCCGCTCTTCCCGGAACTGTTCCTCGGGGGTGAAGTCACCGTAGTCGAATCCAGGCAGACGCCGCCGCTCGATCTTCGCACCCAGCTCTTTCTCGACCTCTCGGATCATTGCACCGTCTTCGGCCCCGGCGAGGGTGAAAGCCTCTCCGGTCTGTTCGGCCCTGCCGGTCCGCCCGATGCGGTGGAGGTAGGTGTCGGCGGTGTTCGGAAAGTCGAAATTGATAACGTGGGATACCTCGGGGACATCGATGCCGTGGGCGGCGATGTCGGTGGCCACCATGATGTCGAATTTACCGGCGCGGAAACCGTCCATGGCCTGTTGACGGGCATTCTGAGACATGTTTCCCTGGAGCGCGGCCACCCGGAACGACTTCTTGGCCAACGCCAATGCCAGGGTGCGGGCCCGGTGCTTCGTGCGCGTGAAGACCAGAGCACGGCCCGTGGGAGTCTGCTGCAATAGCGCCAGCAATAGGTCCTTCTTGAGATTTTCTGGGACGGGGTAGAGGGCGTGGGAGACGGTCTTGGCCGGAGCGATGGCGCCGATCTGCACCATCTCTGGGTCCTTCAGGATCTTCACCGCCAATGACCGGATCTCGGCGGGCATGGTCGCCGAAAAGAATAGGGTTTGCCGGTCCGTCGGAAGCTGGTCCAAGATGCGGCGCACATCGGGCAGGAACCCCATGTCGCACATAGTGTCGGCCTCGTCCAGCACCAATACCTCAACCCCGGAGAGGTCAATATCTTTTTGGCTGATGTGATCCAGCAATCGGCCGGGGCAAGCGACCACGATCTGGGCCCCGCGCCGTATTCCGGCCAGTTGCGGCCCTTTGGAGACGCCGCCATAAATGGCGATGCTCTTTAAACCGAGGTGTTGTCCCAATTCCCGGAAAGCTTGAAGGATCTGCTCGGCCAATTCCCGAGTGGGGGCGATAACCAGGCAGCGCACGCCCCGCTTTGGAGGCGTTGTGGCCAGGCGATGCAGGATGGGTAGGGCGAAGGCCGCGGTCTTGCCGGTGCCGGTTTGGGCCAGTCCCAAAAGATCCCGCCCTTGTAGCGCGACTGGGATAGCCTTTTCTTGGATGGGGGTGGGCTTGGTGTAGCCAACCGAACTGACGCCGGCCAGCACCTGAGGATGGAGGGAGAATTCTTGGAAATTCACTGAGAGGGTTTACTCCTTGGCTGCTTTACTTGACTGATTTTCCGAGCCAAGTCACACTCTCAGGCCCAAGGTCACGGTCAATCTAATATGGCGGCACTAACGCACGTTAAGCGCTAACGTGTTACGAACTTAGTCGTTGCCTGATTCAGTATAACAGCTAATCCGCCATGCGGGCATGCCCCAAGGGCCGGCTCACCGGTCCTTTTGCGATATTCGCCCGGCCGGTGCACCCCTCGGACCCGATTGAGTGTTAATATCATTCCCGGCGACAACACTCCTCCGGAGGCAAGGCATTGGCATACTACATGTACGTATCCATCCAAGAAGAAGACCGGATTGCCATCTTCAGCATGACCCCAAAAACGGGTAAGTTGAAGCATCAAGGCGATGCGGAACTCAAGGGCCGGCCGGCGCCCCTGGCAATAGACCCGGACCGGAAATATCTTTTCGCCGGCCGCCGCGAGGCTGACGATTTTGGGATGACCAGCTTTAATATCGACCGCAAGACCGGCGGCCTTTCGCCCATCGGGTCGATCCCCTTAAAGGGGGACCCGGTCCATATCTCCACCGATAAAACCGGCAAATTCCTTTTGTCCGCCTATTACTACCAGAAGACCGCCGCGGTGCACAGCATCGGCGATGACGGCGCACTGGCCGACCCTCCCGTGGTCTGGAGGGAGACCGCAATCGGCGCCCACTATATCCAGACCGACCCGGCCAACCGTTACGCCTACGTCCCCCACATCGCTGATGGAGCCCTGTCAGGCGCCAACGCCATATACCAGTTCCGGTTCAACGCCGATACCGGATTGATCACCCCACTCTCTCCGACGCGGACCAACCCCAGACAGCCGGACGGCCCGCGCCATATCTGTTTCCATCCAAGCATGGATAAAGTTTACTCGTCCAATGAGCAGGGCAACAGCGTAACCCTCTACGATTTCGACTCGGACAAAGGCAACCTCTATCCCATTCAGACGGTGTCCACACTGCCCAGCGGGTACGACGGCAAGAACTCCTGCTCCCAGATCCAGATCACGCCGAACGGGAAATTCCTGTACGCGCCCAACCGGGGCCACGACAGCATCGCCGGCTTCCGGGTCAGCCCAGACAACGGCTACCTCTCGCTCATCGCCCAGACGCCCACCGAGGCAGTCCCACGGGCATTCAGCATCGACCTCCAGGGAAATTTCCTCTACGTTGCCGGGTTGGAGACCGGGAAGCTGGCCTCTTACCGCATCGACCAGGACACCGGAGAATTGGAAGCCGGAGATGTCTACGATGTGGGCAAAGGCCCCATGTGGGTGCTGATAACCGAGTTTTAGGGACTGTCATCCCGGACAATATCGGTACGCGGGTCTACCCAAATAATTGGCCAACTTGCCCCGGGTTTTTGAAGGGTGATTAATGAAATTCGGGTTCATGTTGCCTTCCCGCGGCCCCCTGTCACGGCCGGAAAACCTTTCGGTCATCGCCAAGCGAGGTGAAGAGCTGGGCTACGGATTCATGATGTTCCCAGACCACATCGTGATGCCCCGGGACGTCTCTTCGAAGTACCCTTATTCCCAGTCCGGGGTCTTTCCGGGGACCGACACCGGAGAGACCATGGAACAACTGACCACGCTGGCATTCCTGGCCGGCCAGACCAACTCCATCAGACTGGTCACCAGCGTGATGGTCGTTCCCCACCGCAGCCCCGTTGCCACCGCAAAATCGTTGGCTACCCTGGATATTCTCTCCCAGGGCCGGTTGACGGTGGGAGTGGGGACCGGTTGGCTGGAAGAGGAATTTCAAGCCCTGGAGACTAAACCATTCGCCGAACGGGGAGCGGTAACCGACGAATATATCCAGGTGTTCAAAGAGCTTTGGACCAGCGACTCTCCCCAGTTCGAAGGACAGTATTGCCGGTTCTCCAACATCGATTTCCAGCCCAAACCGGTCCAGAAACCCCACCCGCCCATCTGGGTCGGCGGCGAAGGCCCGCGGGCCATCCGCCGGGCCGCCCGCTTCGGCGACGGGTGGCAGCCACTGGGGAACAACAGCCGGTATCCCACCGCCACGGCGGAAGAGCTTGCCGTGGGTCTGCAGAGGCTGGACCCCGAATTGGAACGGGTGGGCCGTCCCGCCGGGTCCCTGGAAGTGACCAGCCGGATGTTGGGCTACGATCTGAGGAAGAACGGAGGGACATCAAGCAGCGGCCGCTCGGCCTTCGCCGGAACAGCGGACGAGATCGCATCAGACATACGCCGCTTTCAAGACCTGGGGGTCGCCAACCTGGTTCCCAGCTTCCACGGCGTCGCCCAACTGGCGGACAGCCGGGACGCCATGCTGAAGGACTTGGAAGACTTCGCCAATGAGGTCATGCCCAAGATTTAAAAGACCATCCAGAAATTAATGGCGCCGCCTCCACGGCCGGCGTGCGAGCTAGAGTCGGCCGTCAATGAATGAAAGCGAAACGCGCATCGACCGGTTGGTAAGTGAGATTCCCTGCCGTTGCTATAATCAATCGGCATAGCGCTGGTGGTGGCTTTCCGGCAGCTGCGAGGAAAAATCTTGAATTTCCCGATTCGGAGCGGACCCCTAAAGTTAAGTCTGCTCATTCTCCTTGGGGCGCTGGCCGCCGTAGCCTGCGGCGAGACAGACGCGCTTTTGACTCAGACGCCCGTGGTAACTCCCATCCCGGCAACTACTATTTCGGCGACTCCCGTTCCTGCGACCTCTGTACCACCCACTTCCATCCCATCGGCTACCGTCCCGCGGCCTTCTTCTGGCGGCGGGCAGGCAACCCAAGTCCCAACGCCGGAAGCCACTCCCACCGCCGCTCCCCAACCGACTCCGTCCATCACGCCGAGGCCGACACGCTCCGATACGCCGGTGCCAACGCCCACCGTTACGCGCGCGCCGGCGCCGACCTTTACACCAGAGCCGACGCCCACCAACACACCGCAACCCATTCCAACCGACACGCCGGAGCCTACGATCACGCCGACTCCAGCGCCCACTCCGACACCGACGCCCGTGCCGGGTCCGACGCCGACACCCAATCAATTGGTTTGGACCTATCAGATCAGCGAAGCAGGCGCCAAGGTCAACCATGTGGACATCAGCGCTAATGGCTCGCGCTTGGTGGCGGGAACATCAACCGGCAAGGTACTTTTCTTAACTGACCAGGGTCTCTTGATCTGGACCTTCGACGGCGCCGGCGCCGCCCCGGCAGGAGTCACTCGACGCAGCGTCACCGGCTTGGCAATAGACCTGGACGGAAACCGCATCCTAGCCGGCTTTACCGATGACCAAGGAACCGAGACTGAGGCCGGCGCTTTGTACATGCTCGATAATCAGCCGTTGACATTATGGTCCGTCTCCATCGGAGGGCCAATCAGCGGAGTGGACCTTTCCGATGATGGAAGCCGCATGGTCGCCGGTTCTTCCGACCGGAAAGTGTACTCGTTGAACGTGGATGGAGCCATCAGGTGGACTGTTGAAACTCCGGACATCGCCGGACAGCCAGTGAACGTGATTGCCGTGTCGGCCGAGGGCTCACGAGCGGTGGCCGGGGACCAGGCAGGCCAGTTCTACCTGCTCAACGCCGACGGCGCCAAGATCTGGACCTTCGATGCGGACGGACCCATAAACGACGTTGCAGTTTCCACATCGGGTGACCGAGCTGCGGCCGGAACGGCAAGCGGCAGTGTGTATATATTGAACAACCAAGGCGCAGTCATTCGCAAAATATCCCATCCCGAAACATCTATCCTGGCGTTGGCCATCAATTCCAGCGGCTCCCAGTTGGTTGCCGGGACCGCGGATGGAAGAGTATTTGCCTTCGACGGCCAAGGTGTCATGTCGTGGGAAGTGTTTTTGGGTGGGTCCGTAACCAGCGTGGCCGTGAACTCCACCGGAAGCAGAATTGTCGCTGCCTCCGGGACTACCGTTTATCTACTTTCAGACCAAGCTCCATAGCCGGTAGACCGGCCGGCGCTGCTTTCCTAGATAAACGAATCAATGCCTCGGCGGATTGATTTTATCATCCGTAGGCATAAGACGATTGAGAAACCCGCTAAAAAGGTTGACATCATGAATTGGGATAACTTATATTCTGATTCACTCCCCGCAATGAAGAGGGTTGGGCGATCGATGAGCAGGCACAACGCCAGGGGGAGAAGATAAATCTGGAGGAGGCAACTCGATGACAAAGTTGCGGAAGTTCACATTTCCAATCTTGATCGGCATATTGTTGCTGGTCTTGACGGCGTGTGGCGGAGACGACGAAAGCGAGACCGCTAGCCAGAGCACTGGAAGCGGCGTCAGCCCCACCACGGCCGCGGCCGCGTCCACGGGCGCCGGCGGCCTAGTCTCTCAGGGTCTCAGCTTCAAGTTCCAATACGCTTGTATCAATAGGACCCTTGACCCCTGCGAGCTACTCGCATCCCCAGGCGGAATGGTAGAACGGATCAAAGAGCGGACCAACGGACAGGTGGAGATAGTGATTTCTTCCTTCCCTGAGTTGGGTCTGGCCGGTCCCGACACCCTGCGTTTGGTCGAGGACGGCACTCTTGGAATGGTAGAGATCTATAGCGGCTACATCGGAGGCGACCTTCCCATCGTCGACGTCGCCAACCTTTGGGGCGTGATTCCGGACACTTCCACCAACTGGAAGACCATCGAAGCCGTCCAAGGACCGATCCACAAAATCATCGAAGACCGGTCCAACGGCATAGTATTGGCCGAAAGCTATTACGGCAACAACTACTACTACACCAGCAAGCCCCTGCGGACCCCGAGCGATCTTGAAGGGATGAAGATTCGCAGTCACAGCACGGTGCTGGGCGACCTCATCGACGGCATGGGCGCCAATGCCCAGTTCGTGGCCTTCTCCGAGGTCTACACGGCGCTGGAACGCGGCATCCTTGACGCGGCCGTCACCTGCGGGCCTTGCGGCGCCGGTCTGCGCTGGTTTGAGGTAGCCGATTACCTAAACGGCCCCATCATCTCCATCGGTGTCACCTATATCACGATCAACAAGGACCGTTGGGAGGAGATTCCCGCCGACCTTCAGGCAATCATGAAGGAAGAGGCCCTGATCCACCAAAAGGAGAACCGCAGATTGGTGGAAGCTGTCTGGGACCCGAAAGGGATAACGGACAACGTCGAGGGCGGCATGGAATTCGTCGAGTTCTCCCAAGAGCTTAAAGACGCTCTCAGGCAGGCTTCGATCGATGTGGTGATTCCCAACTGGGTGAACCGCAACGGCGGACCTGGCTCTGAAGCCGTGACGATGTTCAACGACTTAGTCGGCCCGATCATCGGCGTCACCATTGACTCCAACGGCAAAGCGATATCCAACTAGAAATCAGGCGAAACTAATATAGACGCGCAGCGCGGACCTTCTTTACGTCGGGCTTAGTTGCGTTTCGTGGAATCTACAGGGGCATCACTGTTGGGTTTGAACTTGATAAACCCAACAGCGGTGCCCCCTTGATTTTTAGACAGTCGTCGCTACGGGCCCCGTGAATCCGGACGGTCATTCCTGTCCGTAGATTCCGGTTGCGTTGTTAAAGGTGTACCAGCCGAACCAGTAGGCGATCTGGCTAGGCAGCCGGTCCAGCCTATGGGAGGGGTTGTTGACATTGACCAGCGCATCCTCCTCCATTCGCCACTCCTCTCCCCCTTGGTCGGCTACGAACACCTCTGCCGCATCCCGGCCGCCGAGGCTGATCGTGGTGAACCGCTGGCCGTCCCTCTGGTATGCGCGCGAGCCGGCCCTGTCTCCGGGAGTGATCACAACCAAGGCCCTGCCGCCCAGGATGTCGTTCAAGACGGGCTGCTGATGTAAGGTGTCCACGGGGTATGCCTTGGCCTCACCGTTAACGATTAGCCCTAATATTTGCGACTTTTCAGGCAGCCGGCCGCTTTTGTCCCAAACCGGGAATGAGCTCTCAGGTTGCTGCCGCAGCCCGTAATAGATCGATTGGGGGTCCCATTCCGGAACGTAGAGACCGGCGGGATACAGTCCGGTGTCGGCGTCCAGAACAGTGGTGTCGGGATGCGTGGCGAGCCAGTCTCCCCAGGTGGTCAAAAGGACCGGCAGCACCTCCAGCTTGATCCCGCTATCCACCAAAGTCCCCACGACGGGCTCGCCGGTAAACTGACGCCACAACGTCTCGGTGGCCCGGTCGTACATCAACTTGTTTGAGCGGTAGAGCAGACCCGAGGTGCCGAACTCCAGGACTTCGCCGTTTATCTTGGTGGAATACACGATTCCGGAGCCGCAGAGGGTTCAATAAGCCAGGGCGAAAGGCACGCCCCCCACCACGTCATTGGCCATCTCGTGGGCGTTGAGGATGCGTAGCGGGTAGGCCCGGTGCTCCCCGTTGAAGGAAACACCGAAGACCCGGTCTTCGTCAAAGAGGTAACCGGCTTCCCGCGGGGTGATCACCGGTGGGTTGATCAGATCGGGAATGCCGTCTCTGGGCACGCCGCCCCACACTATCTCCTCCACCCGTATGCGCGAGGCCACGCCGCTGTGTATGAATTTCGACTGCTCAGGGTCAACCATGCGGTTGAACAGAAGGCCCTTGAAGCCGTGGTATCCCTGAGGTCCCTGGATCTCGGAATGTTTTCCAACCCACCTGACCCACCAGTCCCAAAACTGGGCCGAGCCTTTGAGTTCGCCGGGTGCGGCTCCGCTGAGGTTGAACAACGCGCGAATGATCGTATTGCGGTTGTCCTCACCCAATAGGCCCGAAAAGCGCAGGTAATCCACCAGCACCGGGATGTAGGACGGGTCGCCTCTGTCCACCATGGCCTGCACGCCGGAGTCGCCGTCTCCGCGCGCCAACTCCAAGAATGGGTTGAGCAGGGCTATTGGACTTTCGGGCGATTGGGCAGCCATCGACCCGGCGCGCGCCGCCGGTGGTGGGTCCGGTAACTCAGGAGAAGGCGAGACGGGCGGCGGCGCGGTATCGGCGGTGGATGGGGTAGATTCGGACGGAGTCGCCGCAGGCGCAATTTCCGGCGTTCCCGCAGCGCCACAACCGGCCAAGGCGACAGAAAACAGGGCGATTATTGCCCACCGGCGCCACGCCTTCAATTCTGTTCCTCCATATCCTTTCAACCGTATCACCTACACCGAGATACGGCGCAGGGCGGAGGACGGATTTCCTGAACACGCGGCGGCGGGATGGCCGGCGGTTTTCGGGCTCCTTAGCGTGGTGGCAGTTGCCAATGAAGGGGCGTTAATGGTCGAAAAAGCTTACGCCGCCACCAAGAGCCTTGCGGCGGATGCCGACCCGGTCGCTTCCATTCCATGCAGCACGCACTTCAAAAGATTGAACGCCGCATGGAGGTGGTCCACATCGGTGATGGTCCCGTTATATACGGACCCATGAGCCCGGTTATCCAAACTAAGCGAACCGGATTTGGCCTCTAAGGTGAAGTAAGCTGGAGCCTCTAAGACTAACTCCCGAAGGACAGCGCTCGCCAGAAGGCTGGTGAGTTTCTTGGCGTCGTTGAATTCGACCTTCACTCTGGGGGCAAGGTCCGGAAATTCAGAATTTAAGAACGGGTCTCGGTCCACTTCCGGCACCTTGTGGCCACCCCAGCCGAAAATCTTGAACTGGAAATCGCCGCTTGAATAATTTACCGTCATGACCGTACGGCTGGCGCGGCCTTCGATAATTGTGCTCACGGTGATCCGGTGACCCATGAAGGGGATGTGGATCTCGTCGCCCCCTGACACACCTTCGGAGATAAAGATTCCGCCTACCTCATGACTGAACGTCCGCCAAATTTCCTGGCGTTTCCGGTCTGGATGGAATGCGTTTTCGATGAATCCCATGGTATTCCCTCCGAAAGTTGAGTGCTACTCAATGGTGTTTACGGATGTCTGACGGTGTCAGCGGGCGGCCACTGGTCCAGACATTTGAGATTTCAAACCTTGGTTCTTCCACCACATCTCTTCGGTGCGACCATTACGAAGAAAATATTTGCGGCCGCATTGAAAGCAACTCCAGCCGTCGTAAGACAGCACGAGATAGCCGCCGCATTTTCCGCAGTCGTGCATTCTTCCGTACATCCTGTTCACACCTCTGGAGTGCCGGACCGGTCCTCAGTCCGTACCACTCCCCCCTTTTAATGTAGCCATTCCACACACTATTAAACGCTTACAGGTAGTCATAAACCATGACACTGGGCACATTTGGAATGTGAGCATCGTCACATAAAATCAGATC
This sequence comes from Chloroflexota bacterium, assembly GCA_022562475.1. Classification (GTDB taxonomy): domain Bacteria; phylum Chloroflexota; class Dehalococcoidia; order Lucifugimonadales; family UBA3495; genus UBA9611. The sequence continues at coordinate 39,000 of JADFPD010000003.1, forward strand.
GGGGTGGCTACCGGGCGGGCGCAAAAAGGAAAAGCCGCTGATTGTTCGAACGCGGCATTTGCCGATTAGCCCATCGGGTCGGCGCCGGGGAAGCCCAACATGAATTGGCCGTGGTTTTCATACGCGCGGTCGCTGACCATATTGTGCTGGGCGCCGCCGTGGATGTCGCGCAGGCATTTCTGCAAGATGTGAGAGTTGTACATAGCGGTCCCGCCGCCGAACCGGAACGCCTGGGAAACGATGTCTGAAGCCTCTTCGGTACTGTAGGTCCCCGACGCCCGCAGGCGGACTTGCAACGGTGGGGGCGGAGTTATGCCTTGGCAGACCGATTCCCATGCCTCTTCGATGGTTTCCATACATAGGGCTTTGGCCGCCCGTAGCCGCAGGTCGGACTCGCCCAGGAATCGTTGGAACGAGCCCCGGTCGGCCACCAGCGCTTGAGTGCCCTTGTAGCCGCGTTTCTTGTTTTGGGCCAGTTCGGTCACCTCGTCCAGGGCCCGGCGCCCCACGCCCAGCGCGAACCCGCAATGCCCGGTGGTCTGCATCCCCGGCCGGCCCAGCAGGAAGTTCGGTCCGCCGCGCAGAGGCCTGGCGTCAGCCCCTCCCCAGGTGAACCGCTGGGGCACAAAAACGCCGGAAACGGAGAACTCGCAACTGCCGGTCCCTCGCAGGCCCACCACGTGCCAATTGTCGTGGATCTGGACTTGTGAGGTGGGGACCGCCATCCGGACCATCTGGCTTGGTTCTGGGGTGCCGTCCGCAACCATGGCCGCGAAGGCAACCCACTCTGAATGCCGTATTCCGCTGGCGAAGGCCCAGCGCCCGGTGACCCGGTAGCCTCCTTCCACCGGCGTCGCCTGGCCGCTGGGAAAAGCCACTCCCGCGGCTTTGGGGGCCTTGCCGTCAACGAAGATCTCATCGATGGCCTCGTCGCAAAGAAAAGCGGCCATGCCGGACAGCGTGCCGGCGCCGATCATCAAGCACCACCCGGCCGACGGCTCGATGCGGCTGGCGGCCTCGATCACCTCCAATTGAATCATGGCGTCGGCCTCGGCCCCGCCCAGGACAGCGGCCGTCTTGAAGGAAAACAGGCCGGACTCATAGATGGCGTCCACCGTGGCTTGGGGCAAAGTGCCCGCCTCTTCAGCGTCGTCGGCCCCAGCCAAAAATACCCCCCGCAAGCCCTCCACTGCGTCCAGCAACGCCCGCCGCTTGGCCTCCCGCTGTTCAGGAAATGTTGCGATCAATTTTAGTCTCCATTGGCCACGAGTGTTGGTCGTGGCTTGTTGAAACGTTCGTTGAGTAGATGGCGGCATCGTAGGCGCGCCTTATGGGGAAAGTGTTATCTCTATCGCTGTGGCTGTCAAATTGGGGGCTGGGGGTGGTGAGCGGTGCGGGGGTCGAACCCGCGGCGCCTGGGTTAAAACTACGGCCGAAGACCATGCGACTGCGCGCAACGGGTAATCATTGCCGTTCTCTACTCTGGTTGGGAGACATCAAGCTCGGCGCGTTCCGGTGGTTTCTAGCTTTCTGTTGCGCCTATGTTGCAATCTTCGCGACCTGTGTAGATGCAAGACCGGACTAAATCATGTTTGGTAATATTTAATTGACTGATTCTCAATTTTACAAGCGACTATAGCGCCACGATTTGTACGATTCTTGACCTCGACCTGGTAACCTATGGAATAAACTAAAAACGTCTAGCAATCGATTTATGACGGCCACGAATAACCTAAATGTCATCTTGCAATTGACCGACTCAGTTATGACTCGCGCCTGCGCGGTCCGTTTGAACCACGATGACGTATCGATGCCCTGGGAAAGTTTGCTTGAGCGATACCTCAAATACCCTCCATTTGAGGAGTTGCTCCAAGAGCAACGCATAACTTCTGATTCCTCCAGAATCTTGTCAGCGATCCAAGACTTGGCCTATGTCAGCGACGACGACGGGTTGCTCCATGACTTGTTCCCTGGAACGATCGTCAAGCAAGGGGGCCGCGCTTTAGCAACCGGGACGGTTCCGGAAGTGGGCCTCGGGCGCGCAGGAGAGTTAGAAGTCGCGGTGATTGACTTAGAATTGGACCGCTGGAATGTGGGCTACAGCCGCAATCTGGTGGGTTTCAAAAAACGGAGATGGGCGAAGGACGAGCAGGCCTATCGGGAATTTATCAGGTCCGCGGTTGAACGCGACCACGGTTCTTCGGACGCTGATTCTATCCTTGAACTGGATTCCGCGCAGGACAGGCTAACGCTGCTGCGGTCGTTGGCCACGCGAATCTGGGAAGCCGACTTTGAGAGCTATTCGCGTTTCACCGGTCAAAGACTCATATTTAAGTCGGGGGATGAAACGGTCCAGAACATGATCGCCGGCGGCGGTGGCATCTGCTCGGAAAAAGTCCAGGCGCTGAAATTCCTAACAGACAACCTGGGGTACGAGTCGGAGTATCTACTGGCCGGACCCAACGCTCGAAATCCGCTCCCAGAAGAAAGATTGAGGAATCTCCTCGCTACGTTCGAATTCGATTACTCGAAACGGTATATGCGTTACTGGGAGCACTTGGCGTTGTTGTATCACCTAGACGGCTCCGACATTGTCGTGGACGCCACGAATGGGAATATACCCCTCCTATTCCTAGCTGGGGCCGAGGTCGATAAGATGCTTAATCGTAAGGAAAAAACTCCGGTATCCGTGAGGATGTCACTTAATGAGGAGTCTTTTTACTACCACCGGGTATCTCAGGATATTCCGGAGAACCTGCTTTTTGCGCTGGAGGGTTGGATACCTGAGGTTGACTTGATCCAAGTGTTTGAAAACGAATTAGGCCTTTTCATCTCAGAAGGATTCTTCATCACTCCGATCGTATACAAGAATCAGCAGGAGTTCTTGGACCTCCGGAAGCAATATATAAACGCGTGTGGGAAAGTCGGATTCGATTGCGCCATCGCAGAAGAATGGGACTTGGAGTCCGAGATTGGACAAATGTTTGCCAAGGAGCACCCTTTCGCCAGCCGGCAAATCATGGAGTGCGAAGAGCACTTATTGTTCCGATACAATGAGAGCGAAGGTCAAGACCACAAAGCCGGTATCGTGGTAGTAAGTCTGAAGCAATGATCGTATGTGCCGTGCTGCCACCGGTTATCCCAGCTATTGAGTATTCGAGTTAACTGACAAGGAATCACTGAGATTATCTCGGCATGATAGAACTGATCTTAATAGGTTTTTACCGCGCCAGGCGGAAGAAAAAACTCGGCGGCTCCGTAGTGTTGTCGGCTCTTCTGCTCAGCATTGTCGGAAATGCGATGACCTTCTTTCTGTTTGAGAGAAGCATACGTCCGGATTTATCGATTGGCGATAGCTTTTGGTACAGTATGATATCGATTACGACTATCGGATACGGTGACCTATCCGCGACAACTCTTGGCGCCAGGATCGGAACGATCCTTTTTATCACGATTTTGGGTCTAACTGCGTTCACGGCATCAGCCGGCATGTTGATCAACTGGCTGATCGAGTTGCAGAGCCGGGAGCGGTCCGGCGTGGGGAGGTTATATCTGAAGAATCACATATTGATAATCAACTACCCAAACGAGGCTCGTGTACGTAACATCATCGACGAATACACGTCGGATTCCAGCCACAAAAACGACGACATCACCGTGGTGACGGACCGTGTGGAATCGTTGCCATTCCACCAACCAAACATCCATTTCTTGCGCGGCTCGCCCCTGGAGATGGAAACCTATGATAGGGCGGCGGTCGCTGGAGCCCAGAAAGCGATCGTATTAAGCACGGGCTACGACGACCCAAACAGTGACAGCATCGTCGCCTCTGCCGTCTCCGTGTTGCACCGTTCAAACCCTAATATCATGGCCACCGTGGAATGTATCAATTCCAGGCACGCGGTGCTGTTTGAGGGGATGGAGAATACCTCCCTGGTTTTCCCGCTACAGATGGCCAACAATCTTCTTGTGCAAGAATCTCAAGATCCTGGAGTAAGCCTGCTGGCCCAAGTCATCACTAGTAATAAAATGGAAGGCACCCTGCTCAGCATACGGTTGGAAGACATGCCGGAACAGCGTGTCTCTTATCCGGAGCTGGCAAAAAACATGCTGGACATCGACGTTAACGTGGTGGGCATCGTGCGTGACGGGACCGTGCATCTCAGGTTCAAAGACCTATTCCCCATGAAAGATGACGTGATGGTCTATATCGCCTCCTCCCGGCTGGATCGGAGTTCAGTGAATTTAGCGAGAAATAATGGGTAGACCTATATTGATCGGCAGCTTAAACGATGGCTAAGAATCAGGTAATCGATCGGCTAAATGGCATTGCTCGATCCATGAATGCTCAAGATGGGTCTACTACCCAATTGGCCAAAAACCGCCTGAAAAAGATCAGGAGCCAAGAGGTCGGTTCTTTTTCCGATGCCCAATTACGGGACACCATCACGGCGTTCACCCGCCAAAACCATAGCCACTCGGGTGAAGATGCTTTGCCGCAGGTGTTCGCTGTCGTCAATGAAGCAATCAATCGACGTCAGGGAGCATGGCGATTTTTCGAATCGGCCGCCATGGACCATAAACTTGCGGCGATTCACGAACGGGCCGACCGCATCTCCCAAAGAGCTGATTACAAGAAAGCAGTGATCGAGTGGGCTTCCAACGGCGGCGAATGCTGGGAGAGCTTCCATCGCGCCGTCACGCCGGTCTTGGTCCGCCAGAAGCTAGAATCCTGGGAGAAGGTCTTGGTCGGAACGGTCCTATATGTGCGTCAACGAAGCCAGGTGGCGTACACGGCAGACATCCTACTCCCCGCATGTTTCTACGAGACACTTCGGAGCCGTGACGAAGAACAAGAGCTGGCATTCGAGGTGACCGACGCACAGGTCCTGGCCGGCCTCCTTCTATACCAAGGGAAGATCGTGGAGATGAATGCCGGCGAGGGTAAAACGATAGCCGCGGTATTTCCCGCCGTGCTGCACGCGGTCCACGGTAGAAAGGTGCACGTGATCACCGCCAACGATTACCTGGCTGCCAGAGATGCCGAGTGGCTTGCCCAGGTTTTTGGGTCCCTTGGACTGGGCGTGAGCGCCGTTTTGGAGGTTATGGAGGAATCTGAACGGAAAATCGCCTACGGGAAGGCGATCGTATACGGCGCGCTTAGGGAATTTGGGTTCGACTTCATGCGGGACAACCTAAAACTGTCATCTGCTGAGGTCGTCCAACGTGAATTGGATGTGGTCATCATAGATGAGGCCGATCACGCGTTGATCGACGAGGCTAATATTCCATTGATCATTGTCGGCGGCGCCGGCGAAATCCCGAAAATACCGGCCAAGCTCCGGAGGACCATCGAACAGTTGGTTGACCTGCAGCGGGCTGCCGTTTCGGAATTAGAGCAGGAATTGGAACGCGTTCGATCGGGTTCAAATGCCGCTTTCCTAGTCTTGGCGAAACTTTATCTCGCAGACCCTGACAATGCATTGTTGCAGCAAGAAATCGCTTCCGGTCCGAAGTGTTTGAAACGCCTGCAACGAGTTATCTCCGAGTACCGAGTTGAAGAAGAATATGATTCTTTGACCGCCGGTTTTTCTTATTGGATCGACAACGACGGTAAATCCCTATGCCTGACCGAGAAAGGCCAGGATTTTATCGAGTCCTGTCTCGGCCCACTGTTTGACGACTCGGAACTCAGGGACCGGCTCAGCGATTCCCATGCGAATCAGGACCTACCGCTGAAGTTACGCAGGAAAGAGACCAACGACCTCAGCCGCCAACTTGCGAGGAAGCAAGACCGGATGCACCAAATAGTGCGCATGATCTGGGGCTACGCTCTCCTGAAAAAGGATGTGGACTACCTCGTGAGAGATGATCAGGTAGTCCTGATCGACAAATACACCGGGCGAGGACGCCCCGATACCCGTTACCACTTCGGGCTTCAGGCGGCCCTCGAAGTAAAAGAGGGCGTTACCGTGCAGCCGGAGCAACAAGTGCTGGGGCAGATATCCGTACGAGGGTATATCTCCCAATACGGCATGGTGTCCGGGATGACTGGGACCGCCATGTCCTCCAGAAGCGAATTTAGACGTGGCTACGGCTTGGATGTCATATCCGTAGCTCCCAGCAACGCCGTCAAGCGCACCGACCATGAGCCCAGGATGTATTTCAGCAAGCAAGACAAGCTTCAGGCCATGTTGGATGAGGTCCGGTTCTGGCATGAAGTTGGCAGGCCGGTGTTGATCGGTACCCATTCCATCGGTGAATGTGATCTGATCTCTCAACTGTTGACTCGTGACGGCATCGAGCACAACCTGCTCAACGCGGCAAACGACTTGGAAGAGGACCGGACCATTAACGAAGCAGGCCATTTCGGTTCGGTAACTGTGGCCACCGACATGGCAGGAAGAGGGACCGACATCATCTTGGAGGCCGGTTTGGACCGGCGGATCGCCGGTAGCTACGTTGCGTTGCTGTGCCGATTGCTTTCACAAGGGGTTGGAGTTGTGAAACTCAACTGCCCCACGGACGGCGCCGCTGAGATATTGTTGTCGGCCATCGGCGCCGGGGACCTGGGTTATTCAATCGTCAAACTCAATCAAGGGTCCCGGACAGAGGTGGTCCTGCGTGCCCAAGACTCGTCCTCACACAGCGGTACGGTCACCATGGACTTTGGGCTTGGCCTGCTGGTGATCGGAACGGAAGCCAGCGATAACGCGAGGGTTGATCATCAGCTCATGGGGCGGAGCGGACGGCAGGGCGCTTTTGGAGCGTCGCAGTTCTTCCTTTCTTCAGAAGACAGTCTCCTAAAGGACACAGGCCCAGCTCTTTCAGCGGCGAAGGATGCCCGGTTAGACTCAGCCGGCCGGACCTTTCAGGAAGGAGCGCCGTTGATTCGCCACCTCGAACAACTCCAGAAAAATGCCGAGAAGGATGCCGAATCACGTCGCGCGAGAATCGAAGAGTACACCAAGGTTTTCGAAGCCCAGTCTTTTGCCTACTACCGCAGCCGCAGGGACATCCTTCGCATGGACGACTTCCAGTCCTTCCTTGACGGCTTAGTCTCCGCAAAGGCAGCGCAACTCTCACAAAAGTACTTCCCGGGAAGGCAGGTTGATGACTACGCGCGTCAATTTGCGGACCTGAGCGAGGAATTAGACTTAGATTACAATGTTTCGGCCTCTGAATTACGCGGTGTAGACCTAAACCTTCTCGAGCAGGGAATCGCCGGATTGCTCAATGAAAAACTGGACCGGGCTAGAGAGAGGTTCGCCGGCAATAAGTTTAACGAGTTGGGCACGCTATTATATCTGCAAACAAGCGACGAACTATGGAAAGATCATATCTCCAACGTCCAGAGCTTGATTCTGAGCACCCAGTTGTGCGGCTATCATGGAAGAGGCGACATGGCTGCTTTCACACTAACAAGCTTCGCGTCATATGAGCTATTTCAAACTCGAATCATGGATTCGTTCTTACCTAGACTGTCCGATTTCCCAAATCCGCCAACCGGCGGGCCCCAGCCGCCGCAGATAGAACTATTCCAGGATGTCATGGAGATTCTGGCATAAACGCCGTTGGGACCTAAGACCCGAGGAATCATTCTGAGAGGGGTATGAGACATGGCTAAACGAAAAAGAATGGGAATGTCGCTTCTCCTGGGCTCTGGCATGCTGGTAGCCGGCCCGGTGATAGCCGGTTGTTCGCCCGGCGTGAGCGCAAATGATTGGGCCGCCACCGAGGGCGCCATCGGCAGGATCAACATGGATGCGGTCCAAGAGGCGTTTCAGAAATCCCAGACCGTCGAGGAATTCGAAAAGCGTTTGAATGAGATCTACGAAGGGGACGGTATCGTTTTGATCCGAGCCAAGGAAGAGGATGGAAAACGCATTATCGAAGCCTATGAGGAGCTGGATAACAACAGTGAAATAGACCCAGCAAAAGACGATTTGCTATTTACAATTACGAATGAAAATAATAACAACGAACTACGCGGGCGCGGCGCGAATAGGCATTACAGCGCCTTTGGGGGCGGCGGGAATTTTCTCTTTACCTACCTGATCTTCTCGTCAATCACACGAGGTGGTTACGGTTACCACACGCCTCGTTCCCGGGTACCGCAGATGAAGAGCGATCGGACTAGTTATCGTAATTCTTCGGGATATTCGGGCGGGTCTAGCGGAGGGCAGGTCAAGAGAAACTCCAATTATTACAACAAACAAAGCGCGTCCAATCGAAACTCCTATAATAGCGCCGGCCGCAATTTGAGCCCAGCCAGGCAGAGCTATATCGGAAGGCAGAAAAGCAGCGGGGCATTTAAGAGCAGCAGGACCGGAGTCAGAGGCAGTTTTGGAAGATCCGGCGGGAGAAGTGGAGGGGTCAGGGGAGGCGGTGGCGCACAGGTTATCATCGGTCACTTAAGGCGGTGACCCTCCTCAGATAGCGAGCAGAAGAATGGCTGTGCAAAATCCCCGATACCAGAAAGACTTGGCGGATTTCTCCATCGAATATGACCCCGCTAAGGCATTCTACGTCAAGCATCGCCCGTTTATCCTCCAGGTTTCCCTGGGGGAAATGAGCCTTGAAGACGCATTCTGGGTGGAGCTGGGACCGGAATACGTTAACTTCCGCCTCAGCGAGTTCCTCGACATCGTTTTCCCCCGGAATAAAAGGCAACAAGCAAAGTTCCGCTCTACGCTCGATGTAAAAGAAAACCCGGACCTTCCGGAGATGTACGCCGCTTTGCTGGAGATATTCGATGAGTGGCGTAGCGGAAAATGCTCTCTTCAGTTCTTTGCCAACCTGGGCCCAGAGATCAAACTAACCGACCGGCTGGACGACCATCTCAGCTTGATGCGATCAGCGGAGCATCTGATCGAGGAAACTCCATTGTTGGACTTGGTGATCGAACAGAAAATCGACGTTCTGGATTACCTGACCACCGCTGGTTATTTTAAGAACAAACAGACAACGATGGAATTCATGCAGGGAAATATGCTGATGTACTTCCTGGAAAAGCATAATTACAAACTTTCGATCGCGCCGATAGACGACATCGATAAAAAACTATCGCCCATCGCCAGGAAGCTACACTCGGTGAACCTGATCGCACCATCTGAACTGGACCAAATCTTTGAAATATCCGAGGAAGGCAGAGAAGCGATCGGGAGAACGATCGCTGAGACAGAATCCTATATAAATCAATACGACGTGTTTAAAGACGTGTACTACGATTCCGGAAGCGGGGCGATCGAATTCAATACTGGACGCGGACAGGACCTGAGAGTTCAGATCTATGAGTACGAAGAAGTGGACCCGGTACGGGTCGTATTCTTGCTTCGCCTCTACGATGGGACATTTGACGAAGTCTTGGCAACCTGGCGTGATTCGATCCACTCGGAAGAATATTTCGGCGAAGTTTTAAGCCCGGTGGTCAACGCGGAGCGTATCGACGAAGATATGGTTGACTTGGTCATCGAAGCCGGATACAACTTCTCTGAGCTACGTTCCGATACATCTGTCGAAGTAGAGACGCAGGAAGAATTGCTCAGACGGATCGAGAAAAAGTAAAGGACCGCCGTCTGCGTCAGATAGCTATGAACAGTATCATTGCCGAGCTTATGACCACGGAGCTTTCTATGAAAGCCACGCCCAGGTTGCGGTCGACTGCCATGGCTCTTGATGCAGAAACGGTGGGCAGCAGCAACTTGTCCAGCATCAACCTCATCACGTAAAGCAGCGCAAAACCGATCACACCAAAGGTTATAAAGGCCGCGATTCCTTCGTTCCACCCGTCGAAATCTCCGAACACTGCCTTAAATGTCACTAACCCGATGGCGATCAGGTTTCCTCCCAACGCGACACCTACGGCAGTATTTTTGCTTTCGATCTCGGAATGCATATCGAATGACGTCGTCAGTTGGTAAAACAGGGCAAACGCCACCAGGAACACTAATCCCATTCCAAAGAACGCCGCTGCTGTATCCGGGCCACCGCCTTCTCCAGCCAGGGAGCCGGCGATCAATAGCCCAGTGGCGATATACATCCCAAACTCGGCGGCGCCGCTACCGACATTTTGGCCTTCAACCACCTCTTTCTCGATATCGAACCGGTAAAGTATCAACCGGTTCATGAAGATCCTGACCAGGTTAAGAGCTGCGATGCCCGCTAAAGAATAGAGAAACACTCTCAGAATGTCCTCGGCATATTCCCGGTCGAATCCCAGACCCTCCACGGCGATAGAAGTAACCGGCTGGTACAAAGCGCCAAGAAAAACGAGGATGACGCCCATGAAATAACCGCTAAGCCGCACCGAGACCGCCAAATTATTCTTGTTGACGACCTCATCATCGATCTTGTAGGGGGTGATGATGTCCCGCGCTAACTTAGCGATCACCAAAATGACCAAACCTAGCCCGACAAACGCCAATCCTCGAGGGAAAATCTCCAGTGTATCGATAAAAGCGTCAATCATTGCTTCGCCACCTGTAAACCGTTCATTCTGCTTTTCCAATCATAGTTGATTTAGGAGTATATATTAGACGTTAAGCGAACAATCTATGAGGAATATCGACCTGCCCGTTGGATTTTGTTATTGTAGTGGGCACGCTGGAGCAGGTCAAACGAATTCCTTGTGAATTCGGTCAGGTCAATGGATGGTCCATCTATCAAAATCCTCGGTCCACCTAAACAAAGCCAGGCAGCCGCCAGTGTAACCTCCCAAAGAGAAAGCGGTCTTGACGTCGCCGCAAGTGCGGCAATTATGCCATCGGCGAAGCTCATGACTCGATCTGTGGGTCGCCATTTGACCATATTGGAGTTGAAGGGACTTTGATCAGCAATCCGAATCAGGCCACGGTTGAGGAATTAGCGGAGTTGGCAGTGGTGTTTAAAAACGCCGCGGATTCGATTGCAACCCCGGCTTTCGTCTATGAAGACGCGTTTATCGTGTCCCGATGTGAGTACCTCAAAGCGATTGCTGACAGAGCCGGATGCAAGCTCCTTTATTCAGTCAAGGCGCTAACTTTGCCCTGGGTCCTGGAACTTATCGCCCCT
>JADFPD010000079.1 GCA_022562475.1 Chloroflexota bacterium
GAGGTGGTGGTGCTCAAAGGGCTGTGTTGCGAGGGCCCCACGGCAATGGCCCAGGTAACCGAGAAGGTGATGCTGGACGCCCTGCTGGAGTTGAACGAGCACAACGTAGAAGCCCTGCTCCAGTGCGGCACCAACCTGGCGATGGCCCGGCTGGCGGCGGAAGCAGAAAAGTGGCTGAAGAAGCCGGTGGTCGCCATCAACACCGCCACTTACTGGTACGCCATGCGGGACAATGGCATGGATGATGTCATCGATGGGTTCGGCACGCTGATGACCGATTTCAGGGAACTGCCTAAATTATATTTCGAAAAAGTGAAAGAGCAGGCCGCAAACGCCTAGAGACCCGCTCCCCACCTTGAGTTTAAGGAAACAAAGATGCCTGAAGGCAATCTCAAGAAGACGAAAAGGACCAATCTGGTCCGGAACTCGAAGCGCGCTGTCTACGACCGGACCGTGGTAAATGAGATAATCGACGCAACACCGCTCTGCCACGTCTCATATATCATCGACGGCCGTCCTTACGTAACGCCGACTTTGCAGTGGCGTGAGGGCGACATGATTTTTTGGCATGGTTCGTCCGCCAGCCGGTTCCTGCACCAGATCGTGGGAAAAGATGTCTGTCTGGCAATCACACACTTCGACGGCTTCGTGCTGGCGCGTTCGGCCTTCCATCACTCGATCAATTACCGTTCGGTCATGCTCTTTGGGCAGGCCACCAAGATCGAGGACGCCCAGAAGAAGGAGTTGCTACAGAGCTTCGTTGAGGGCTTGATCCCGGGCCGCTGGGAGCACCTGAGGCCGATGACCGATCAAGAGGCCAAGGCCACCACGGTATTCTCCATGCCCATCGACGAGGGTTCGGCCAAGGTCCGGTCCGGCCCTCCGGGGGACGACGAAGATGACTATTCCCTGCCCATCTGGGCGGGGTTGCTGCCGGTGAGCCAGGTCTTACATGACCCGGTACCCGACCCCAAGAACCTGGATGGCCTCGAAGTGCCCACCCACATCCGGGACTTCAAGTTAGGCTAGTGTTTCAGCACATCATTTTATCTGGACCGATAGGAGAATAGACATGGCTGACCGGATACGATTGGGAATCATCGGCGCCAGCCCCACGGTGGGTTGGGCCCACCGCTCGCACCTGCCGGCCATCGCCGCCAGCCCTGAGTTCGAGCTGACGGGGGTCTGCACCACACGGATGGAGACCGCCGAAGAAGCTAAGAAGCAGTTCGGCGCCCGGCTGGCTTTCGACGACTACAAGAAGATGCTGGCCCACCCGGATATCGATGCGGTGGCCGTGGTGCTGCGGGTGCCGGCCCATTATCAGATCACGAAAGATGCCCTGAACGCAGGCAAGCACGTCTTCACCGAATGGCCACTGGGCGCCACCATCGAGGAGGCGCAGGAAATGGCCGACTTAGCCAAGGCCAAGGGCGTGCAGGCAGTTGTGGGACTGCAATCGCGGGCCGCGCCGGCCATCCTCCACATGAAAGAACTGGTGGAAGAAGGCTACGTCGGCGAGGTCACATCCTGCTCCATGCGCCTGATCCGCGGCGGGGTCCTGGAACGGCCGTCGGGGCGAACCTGGCAGCGGGACGATGAGCTGGGCGCCACCACCCTGACCATCGCCGCCGGGCACTCGATCGACGCCCTGCGCTTCGTGGCCGGGGAGTTCAAAGAAGTGTCCTCTATCGTGTCGACACAAGTCCCGCAATGGCTGGAGACTGACACAAAACAGATGTTGGACGTGACCGCTCCCGATAACATCCTGGTCAGCGGGCGGCTGGCCAACGGTGCGGTTGTCTCCGTCCACGTCGCCAGCAACCCCTGGGCCGGCAGCGGCTACCGGATGGAGGTCTACGGCCGGAAGGGGACCTTGGTGGCAACCTCAGAAGACTCCCCCCAATTGGGGGAGGTCTACCTCCAGGGCGCCCAGGGCGCCGACGACTTGGAAGACATCAAGGTGCCCGACAAGCACACTAACGTTCTGGAAGGCATGCCCAAGGGGCCGCCCAAAAACGTCGGCCAGTTGTACTACCAGTTCGGCGCGGCCATCCGAGGCCAGGAGGCAAGTTTCCCCACCTTCGACACCGCGGTGGACCTGCACCGGCTGATCGATTCCATCCGGCTGGCGTCCAGCGAAGGCCGGGCGGTGGGGACGACTGGGTAGGATATTGCGCCGCGCTTATTGACTGGACGCAGCGAACAACCAGTTAATCACAACCGCACTGGGGCATACACAATGCCACCCTGATAGCGCGGAAGGCGTGCAAAGGGTCTCTTTGCTCTGAACCGTGCTATTCCAGTGGCAACGAGATTCCTCGGCTGACGCCTCGGAATGACATGGGGGTCGACGCTTGGGAATGACTACAGAGCGAAGCGTCGTTTGGCTCTCAGCCAGCGGTAACAGAACGGGACTGGCACCCCGATAGCACCGTCAGCGCGCGAATGGTCTCTTGATTTGGTTCAAAAAGATTCTTCGGCTGCGGCCGGATTACCTGAACTACCGGTAATCGTTGCCGTGCAAATTCTTATTCGCGAAATCCGAATCTACCTTACTTGTTAATTACCATCCAGAGAGGCAATCGATTTATTTTTGGACAATTTGCATGAAAAACATCACAAATAATTGCCTTCCGTATCCTTCGGTTCAATCATCTCGGAAGTGATTGCATTGCCCTTGCCAATCAAACGTGAAACCGTTTTGTATTTGCTAACCTGTGATGTTTAGAAGCCCTTTGTTTTCCACAAGAAGTTGATCAAGGGATGATTTTAACTGCCGCCAATGTTCCGCACTTTCAACATTTGTCTTTTCAAGCTGTTTCTTTTTCCATAGGAAATACACAACGCCAGGGACAATCCAGAATGACAAGAAAATAACGATTAAGAAATTGATACCTTCCGGAGCCGGACGTCCATAGTTGTCCCTTGGAGAGGCTCCGATGTTTTTTAATGAGGTACAAATTTCATAGTAACTTCTTTCTACTCGCTTGATATTCTCAAGTTGCGGTATATCAGTCGCTCTTTGAAAATCCAGCGCTACGAACCGCTCAGTAGTGGTTACTGAATAGAGATTATCAGAATTGAATGTGCCTTCTTCTAGGTGGGACTCTTTGGATACCACGGTTTGAGTGCCGCTCAACTCCCAGTAAAACTTGGCATGATCATTAGTTACCGTATTAACGATAGAGGAATCTTGTGGACACTCGACATGCTTATACTCGTAACCACGTGGTCCATCTGCCATAATCACACCTCCAATATTCCTTTCTTTGATAATGAACCGAATAAGGGTCAATGAAGGATACGTTCAAAACACTAATCTTGTTAGGCTTCAACATTACCGATATTAGCATATCTATATTGCACAAGTATACGAGAGACTGGGCATACTAAGGTCTCGTCGGTGCCGATTTGCCCGGCTACAAAATACCACCACAAACAACTACTTTTCGAACAAATTGCGACTGCTTCAAATTGACAGCAAAGCAAGTCATCGAAGCGCTACACCGGCAGCAATTTCTCCGTGACGTTGTCCGGCAGTTCGGCCTCGAAGACGTTCAGGTAAAATGCCGTTTGGGCGTAATGGCCCATGAGCGTCGTCAGCTCCACCAAATGCTGCGCGCCGAACTCTTTGAGCGCCTTGTCGAAGGTCGCCTTGCTCACTTTGTGGTCCTTGAAGAACTCGTTGCCGTAAGCGATGATCGCCTGCTCGTCGGGCGCCATGTCCGGCAGCGGACTCCGGTCCCGCAGGGCATCGATCAGTGCGTCCGCGACCCCCTCTTTGCGGGCGGCTGGGGCGTGGGCGTTCCACACGTATTGGCAGTCCATGGCCCTGGCAGTGGTCAAGATAGCCAGTTCCAAGATACGTTTGGGGAATTTGGTCTCATACCGCAGGTAGCTGGTCAGATGATTGCGCCGCCTAGCCATCTCGGGACTGTTGATGGTGAACGAACCGGGCCCGCCGGTTATCGAACCACCGGCAGGGGCGGTAACCTCCGCGAAAGCCTCTCGGAACTCTTCCGGCACCATATCGATCGAAACCACGGGTAAACGCGCCATTGATCTCCTCCGTGTTTGGGTCAGTATCCAGTCATCAGGCGGGGAGTCTATCACTGCCGGCACTGCTTCAGAAGTCCTAGCCGGACGGAATGCAAATAGGCCGCCATAGCGGTAACCCTCGTTTTGCTCCAAGAGTGTCCTTCGCCAAGATCGCCTGTTGTATTTCGATACAGGCCAGACGGCTCGGACCGTGGTATTATCGGCTGCAATACAATTCGTTTGCTGCCGGATTTGCGTAGGAGGAAGTAACGTAATGTACGACCGAATCTTTGTACCGCTGGATGGGTCTCCCCTCGCCGAACAGGTATTGCCCTACGTCACTCGGATCAGCCAGGGCATGGGCATCCCGATCCATCTCATGCAAGTTATCCCCTCGGTGTCCGAGGAATTAGCTGACCCTGCCCACGGCCTTTACCAGAGCGGGCTCTCCGCGGGGGCGCACGACGAAGCCATGGACTACCTGAACAGCGTCAAGAGAAATATCTCAGGGGCGGAAATCACCTGCGAGGCGCTTGAGGGCAACGTAATTACCCACATCATCGAAGAAGCCGACAAATCGCCTGGTTCTTTGGTGGCCATGTCCACCCACGGCCGCTCTGGAATCACCCGATGGCTGATGGGCGGCGTAACCGACAACGTCCTGCACCATACGAAGAATCCCATGCTGATCTTCCGTAGCCATCAAGAAGGGGACACGGGAACGGACACGAATCTGGAGACCATAATCGTTCCTTTGGATGGGTCTCCGCTAGCGGAGCAGGTCCTCCCCCACGTTGTAGCCATGGCCAATGCTTTAAATCTCAAGGTCACGCTGGTCCGGGCGGCCGCCACTGCGGAGCAATTCAGCGCCATGACCGGCTTCCAACAGATAGACGGCGTCTCCGGGGTCCATTACCAGAACTTCGAGGCGATGACCAAAGTGGCGGGGACCCAGGCAGCGGACTATATCAAGGAACAAGAGAACTCCCTGCGGAGGCAGGGGGTTGCTTCGGTGAACCACCTTATAATGCCCGGTTCGGCGGCCAACGTCATTGTGGACGCAGCATTGAAAACGCCAGACAACCTGGTTGCGATGACCACCCATGGCCACTCGGGACCGGCCCGTTGGACGTTGGGCAGCGTGACGGACCGGGTTGTGCGCCATTCGGGAGACCCGGTTTTGGTGATCAGGACCGGTTGAGCCAGCGGGCCGATTCAAATACTCGCACGCCATCCAGCACGCCGGGGGGTTGGGTCGGGGGCGTTATTCGCTCCTTGGATGCAGGCTTGCGCAGGACTGTCGGAGTATAGCGCTCTTCTTTTGTGCGAGGCGTAGCCCGCTTCGTCATTCCAGGGAATGCTGGAATGACGGCGGGGTTAGCAAACATCGACGGAAATCACGGCACAGAAATAGCAGAGGCCCCGGGGTTGATTCCCGGGGCCTGAGCAGTGACTTACCGCCTGATATTTAAGGCCTTGCTACGCGAGCCCCATCCTAACCTCACCCCTTGCGAGGGAGAAGGGGCTGGTTCTACCCGATGCTGGACTCTGGGCTAGGCCGGAAGCGCTAGAGGCTTTCTATCACCGTGGTGATGCCCATCCCGGCGCCGATGCACTGGGTGGCCAGGCCGTATTTGGAGTTGGAGCGCCGTAGCTCGTGGGCCAGGGACAGCACCAACCGGGCGCCGGTGGCTCCCAGGGGATGACCGATGGCCAATGCCCCGCCGTTGACGTTCAACTTCTCCATAGGGATGCCCAGTTCCATGGCGCTGGGAATGATCTGTGCGGCGAAGGCCTCGTTGAACTCGACACGGTCGATCTGGTCCATCGTGAGTCCGGCGTACTTCATTGCCTTTTTGGTGGCCGGCACCGGACCCAGACCCATCAACTGGGGCTTCACGCCGGCGACTCCGAACCCGATTATTCGGGCCAGCGGTTCCAGACCGAGGGCCAGGGCCTTTTCTTCGCTCATCACCAGGATGGCGCTCACTCCGTCGTTGGTGGGTGACGAATTTCCAGGGGTGATCACGATCTCGTTGCCACCGTAGCTGACCACCCCGGGGATGGGGTTCAGGTTCATCAGGGCCTCAAAGTTGGTCCCGGCCCGGATGCACTCATCCTGGTTGAAATCGATCATCTGGCCCCGTTCGTCCGGCAGCCATTTCCCTTCGTCGTCGAACACCGGCTGTTCCACTTCCAGGGGCACGATCTCGTCCCTGAACCGTCCCGCCTCGTAGGCGTCGACTGCCTTTTGGTGGCTGGGCACGGCGTATTCGTCCAGGTCGGCGCGGGAGAGTCCGTAGACCTCGGCCACATTCTGGGCCGTCTGCAGCATCGAGACCTTAGGCGGCGAGTCTAGGATGAAGTCGGGGAAGGGCACCGAGAAGTTGTCATAGTGGTCGGGAGACATGTCCCGCTGCGCCTTGGTGAACTCGACAGGGGTTGGTTCGGTGATGCGGGTGAACTCGCCTTCATCGCCGGGGATGGTGCGCGCCATGCGTTCCGCGCCCAGGGCGATGCCGCATTCGGTTGCGCCGATCATGATGGACTGGGCGATACGGTGGAGGGTCTCCATGCTGGAACCGCACTGGCGGTTGGAGTTGAAGGTTGACACCTCGGGCGGCAGGCCGGCCATCCGGGCCACGCGGCCCATGTCCACAAACTCGGCGTTGCCCAGTACGTTCCCCAGACCCACGTCCTCGATCATATGGTCATCTACCTTGGGGTTCCGGTCCAACAGGTTCCTGACGACCTTCGCGCCCAGCTCGTCCAGGCGGGTGGCAACCAGTTTGCCCCGGGTGGCACGGCCGAAGGGGGAACGGACGCCGTCAACGATAACTGCATTTCGGAGTTCCATGACTTACCTCTCGTTTGAGTTCTGAGTGGGGCCTACGACTTATTTACACGGATAAGAATTGGCTAACAGAGTACCACAGGGCGGGTTGGCGTGGCCCGTCTGTGTCCCTACAATGCGTTGGTCTGATGATAGACCGAATCACGCGATCGGAGAAGAGATATGACAACGTTGGATGACCGGTACCAGAAGGGCATCGAGACGCGCACTAAATTCGGCGGCGGCACGCTAACCGGAGGCTCCACGCCCTCGGCCTGGCCGATGGCCCCGGACTTGAACCGCATCGCCGGGGAATTTTTATTCGGCAGCATCTGGCGCCGGCCCGCCCTGAAGGACACCCAGCGGGAGATGATCACCTTGACCTGCTTGACGGTTCTGAAACGGGACAACCAAACGCGGCGGCACTTGGGCAACGCTCTAAATCTGGGTTTGACCCCCATCCAGATAATCGAGGTGTTGATGCATTCTTCGTTCTACAGCGGTGTTCCGGCGACCCTCGACGCCCTGGCCATCGCCAAAGAGGTCTTTGACGAGAAGGGGATAGACTACACTCCCCAAGAGGTCTTCGATACTTCAGAGACTCCCGACGATCTTTATAACCGTGGCGTGGCCCGGCGCGTGGAATACATGGGGCCGCCCGATAGCGGCAGACCGGGTCCGGTGACCCAGGCGGAGCGGGATTTCAACCGGCTGACCACGGAATACTACTGGGGTTCGATCTGGAACAGGCCGGGACTGGACCTGCCCAGCCGCTCCATCTGCACCATGGCGGCGCTGACGGCCCTGGGCCGGGAAACCCAGTTGGCCGGGCACATACGCGGGGCGTTGAACGTGGGCCTGACACAAGAAGAGATCGTGGAAGTCTTCATCCACGCCACGTTTTACTGCGGCCTGCCCTTCGTCCGCTCGGCCATCGACCTGGCCAACGAGATATTCCGGTCTCAGTGATCCCGGGCGCTACTCCGGGTCCTTGAGATAGGGGTACATGGCCAGGGGCGTGGCGGCCAGGAGTCCGGCGTCCACGGGGAGGGTTACGCCCGAGATCCAGCGGGCCTCGTCGGAGGCAAGAAACACAATGGCCCAGGCCACGTCCCAGGGGGTGCCGTCGAAGCCTAGAGGTCCGGCGCGGCGGCGTAGATCCAGCATCTCGTCGGTGCTGTGCCTGGCAACCATTGGGCTGTAGATGTGGCCGGGGGCGATGCAGTTGACCCGGATGTTGTCCCGGCCGTAGTGGACGGCCATGGAGTTGCTCAGGCCCAGTATTCCGCCCTTGGAGGCCGCATAGGCGTGGCTGGGCCGTCCGCCGCCGGCCCGTAGACCCACTATCGACGACAGGTTGACGATGGACCCGCCGCCGTCTTTGATCATCTCAGGGATGGCGAACTTGCTGGTCAGCATCACGCTCTTGAGATTGACGTCGATCACCTTGTCCCAGAAGTCTTCTTCCACGTCGGTGACCGAGCCGGGGCCGCTGATGCCCACGTTATTCACCAGTACGTTCAACTTCCCGTAGGAGCTTACGGCGGCCTCGGTCATCTCCTGGCAAGAATCGATGTTGGTGACGTCGCCCACGAAGATCGTGGCGTCGCCGCCCTCTTCTTTGATCTGAGCCAACGTGACCTCGGCGTTTTTTTCGTCCCGGTCGACCAACAGGACCTTGGCTCCCTGGCGGGTGAACAGCAAGGAGATGGCCTGGCCGATGCCGACGAAATCGCCGCTTCCGGTGGCGCCGGCGCCGGTCACGATGGCGACCTTGCCTTCCAGTCTATTACCTCGCGTCGTCATTGGGCCTCCGATTGTCTAATCCCGGGCGGGTCGCATGTCCGGGGTGCAGTATATATCATCCCGCAACATCCGTAGGACGGGCCGATCAATGACCTATCTGTTGGGGTTGCGCACAAATGGTTGACAACTCGGGACCGTTTATGTTATGATACTGGTCGAGTTCCCCAGAAATGGGGGCTATTTTTTTGCCCTAATCATTTCTCAGCCGACGATCAGGCCTCCCATTCCTCCAGGCGTTGCTCCAACTCTGACTGAGTGCGGATGTGTTCCTCGCCCAGGCGGGTCATTTCCTTGAAGTCCTGCCCCACCGTCGCTTCCTGAAGCCGTGTTTCGATCTCTTTCAACCGTTCTTCCAGGTCCACGATAACCTGCTCCATGTCGACCACGGGCGCCGACGGGTTGCGGCGCTTCGGGCCTTTGGAAGTCACCGGCCGAGGGCGTGGGGCCGGCTTGTCTTTCGCTTGCACCCTGGCCGCCTCGGCAGCTTCGGCTTCCCTTTGGACATCGGACCATTCCTCGAATGTGCCTGGAAAGACTTCGACCTTGCCGTCCGCAGTGACCAACAGAGATTCGGCGAGCAGCGAGACAAGGTGGCGGTCGTGGGACACCAGCAATATGGTGCCCGAATAACTCAACAAGACCTGTTCCAAAGCCTCTCTGCTGGGGATGTCGAAGTGGGTGGTGGGCTCGTCCAACACCAGCAGATTCGGCTCCGTTATCAGCAGCCGGGCCAACGCCAGCCGGCTCTTCTCGCCTCCGCTGCAGTTACCCACCTCCCGGAACACATCGTCGCCTTGAAACAGGAAACGCGCCAGATAGAAGCGTGCTTGCTCAAAGGGCATGTTCTTGATCTCCAGAAAGGAGTCCAAGACGGTTTGATCATCGTCGAGGACGTCCAGCCCCTGGGCGTAGTAGCCGACTTTGACGCTCTGGCCCAGGGTCACCGAGCCATCCAGGGGCGGGAGCATCCCAAGAACGGTTTTGATGAAGGTGGTCTTGCCCGTTCCGTTGTCTCCGATCACCGCCGTGCGGGAGCCCCGTTGCAGTTTCAGATCGGGGACCGTGAGCAGTTCCGTGGTCTCTCCGCTGTCGGTATATCCGACTTTCAACCCGTGGGTGCTCACCACCACTTGTCCCGTCCGGCTGGCGGCGGCGGACTTCAACGAGATGGAGCGGTCTGAATCGGGACGGTCGATTCGTTCCAATCGCCTCAGGCGGGTCTCCCGGCCCTTGGCCTCCCGGGACCTCTGGCCGGCGCGGTAGCGGTCGATGAACGCCTGTTCCTTGGCGATGAATTCCTGCTGCGCCTCATATTCCTTGGCCTGCCGTAGGTCGCGCTCGCCTTTGAGGACCCGGTACTTGGAGAAGTTGCCGGGGAAGATGTTCATGCGGCCGTGGTCGATCTCCCAGATCTGCGTGGCCATCTCGTCCAGGAAATAACGGTCGTGGGAGACCACCACCACCGCCGGGGCGAAGTGGGTCAGGTAGCGTTCCAGCCAGGTGACTCCCTTGAGGTCAAGGTAGTTGGTCGGCTCGTCCAACACCAGCAGGTCAGGGCTGCCCAGGAGGGCCCTTGCCAGCGCCGCCCGGGTCCGCTCGCCGCCGCTGGCCGAGGATGCCGGCGAGTCCAGGATTTCCGCTTTCAGGCCAAGGCCGTCCACCATCCGATCGAATTCAAGCTCGTAGGTGTAGCCGCCCAGGGCTTCGTATCGCTCCAAAAGGGCCGCGTATCGCCGTCCGGCTTCTTCTGAACCGCCATCCGGCTGCCGGGAAGCGGTCTCCAACTCCCTCTCCAACGACCTGACCTTGTGAAATGCCAGCAGCACCTCTTCCCGGAGCGTGCCGGAGACATCCATCTGAGGGTCTTGAGGCACGTAGCCCACCTGGATGCCGCGGGAGCGGGCCACTTGCCCTTCACTGGCATCCTGCAGACCCACCAATACGCGAAGAAGGGAAGTCTTGCCGCCCCCGTTGGGGCCGACCACTCCGATGCGGGCCCGTTCGTTGATATCCAAGTCGACGCCCGAAAAAATTATGTCGGCGCCGTAATGGACGGCCAAACCGGAGGCGGAAACCAGAGGCATGAGGTCGGCGGAACTCCCGAAAGCGTTCTGGAAATTGGCCGTGGTGGTCAGCGGGCAACACCGCTCGCATCAGGCCCATCGAATACTATAACCCAACCGAATGGCCGGTGCGGACGCCCGAGTCCTCGCCAGTGGAAGGGTCGGACAGCTCGCTTATTATGTGGCCCAATCAAGGTTAAGAATATCGAATTGGATCTGTGAGGCGGTGGCCGTTATTCAGTTATGGTGGACCGGTAAGGGATTGTGGCCTCCACGGAGGTGCCCTGACCCAGTAAAGTACTCTGCACATTAACTGAGCCACCGGTTAAACGGGCCCGTTGCTGCATGCTGGTAATGCCGAAGCCACCGCCGGCCGGTGACATCCCCTGTGCCGTACGCGGTTCAAATCCGATACCGTCATCCGTTACGGTGATGTGAAGGGCCTCCAAACCGAAATCGAGGTGGACCGCAACCACCTTCGCCTTGGAATGTTTGATGACGTTGCTCAACGCCTCTTGCACGATCCTTAGCGCGGCTGACTTATTTCTGCGGTCCATGGCAGTGACCTCCGCACCCGACACCCGAAAGCCTACCCTTATGCCGCTCTCCCGGAGTTTCTCCGTTTCGATTCGGATAGCTTCTACGAGGCCTGAAGAATCTAAGGTTTGCGGCAGTAGGTCCCAAACTGACCGGCGGACCTCTTCCGCGCACATCGTGGCCGTGAGCTTAAGCGATTCTAATTCGGCCTTGGCGGCCGCCGGATCGCCGACCATGGTCTGGCCGACCAGGTCCAATTTAAGGACCAGCACGGTAAGCGATTGGGCGATGGTGTCGTGAATCTCACGAGACAGACGGTTCCGTTCTTCAACAATCGCGAGGTTCCTCTGGGTTTCGATATGCCTGCTGTAAATGCGGCTCTCAGCGACGGAGCGCACGATAGCGACCATGCACGAAATTCCATCCAAGACTATTATTGACGCGGAAATCTCGGCTGCCAGCGTATCTCCCGACTTGGTGAGGCAGTTTAGCTCGTCCGTCCATCCCTCGCCATCGGTCTGTACGGATCGGCTGAACTTCTTGAACTCCTGTATCTCATCAGGATGAATCGCAGAAACGCCAAGCGAAACGAGTTCGTCTCGATCATAGCCAAGCATCGCGCAGGCTTTGGGGTTGGCATCCATGATTCGGTCGGTTCCAATTTCTATGGCAAAAACAGCATCGTTTAGCTGGTTAAGTACCATTGGTAAACGCATATCGGCCTCCGTGGCTTCGCGTAGCATCTAATGAATGGGATTTGACGTTTGATAACCGGACGTTATATTAGTTGCGTACGCACTCTTTTTCCAAAGGCCGCCGCTTGATTTCAACCTGGAATGTCGCAGTTGACCTTGCCCGCTATCGGACACGGAGACTGCCCGATCTAAAGGCCGATTCTTCGCCGAATCGATGTCCTGCCTAAAGTCATCGGCAGGTTGCCACCGATTCCTAGTTGCTCGATGCCGCCGCTACCGAGAGGCTTTCTCTCAGGTCTCGCCAGCGTATTTGGCCGAGCCGCCCCAATACTTCCTCTTGTATGCTGTCCCACATCGGGATCGCCGCCACCAACGTCTCCCTTCCCAGGGGCGTGATCGACAACTCCCGTATGCGGCGGTCCTCGCCCGGCGTCATAGAAACGAGCCCGCGGATGACCAGCGGCCGGAGCAATCTGGACAATGACGTCCGGTCCATCACAAGGTCGTTCGCCAATTCGTTCACGGTCATTTGGCCGATGGAAACAAGGGTAACCAGTACGGGGAGCTGCGTGGACCGCAGGCCCGACGGTTTCAATGCTTCGTCGTACATCTGCGTAATGATCCGTGACATCTTTCGAAGATTTAGACAGACACACGCAGCCGCCATGTGCGTGCACTTGTCGACATCCCGTTCGCCTTGGGCAAGATTCAGAAATCTGTCTGAACTCATCTTAACAAGTGTGTATGCATGTATTTGGTCTGTCAACTTAAGATATTGGGTTAAATTCGCCCAATTTGGGGAGCCTAAAAAGGGTCCGACACGCTGGCATGGACCCGGAGGAGGCCTGGTATCGTTTCGGGCGGGCGGCGTCCGAGTCCGCACTCCGCGGCGACACCAAATCCGTCGATCACCCGGCCTGCGGCGGCAATCCGGCGCCGGGCGCCCTCTTCTCCGTCGGTGTTGTGGACCAGACCTAAGAATAGATCGGTCTCTCCGGGCAGCTCCAGGTCCCCAAGCGGCTTGAAATACGCTTCATCGGACCGATCTCTGGGCACCGGCATGTGCACCCAATCGATCTTTCGGGGCACGGCGGCGAAGATACCATTCGCCACCCGGACCATGATGCCGGTGTCATCCGGCTGCTTGAAGTGTCTGTGACCAGAATCTCCATAGCAGAGATGAAAACCCGCTTCGACGCCCGTTGGGATGAGGCCGGCGAGTTTGGCCAGCCGGGCCGGTATCTCGGTATCAGGATCGGGGAAGAATATCTCCCAGATGCCCTCCAAGACTCCAAGCTGATAGCAGACTTCCCATTGGATGGCCAATTGGTCATGGGGTATCTGAGCCAAGATAGCCTCGAGTTCCTCGAGCATGCGCTCCTCGTAGAGAGGAGCGATAATCTCTCTGGACTCAGCCGTGAACATACCGATGACCGGCTCCAGCGGCGCTGGAAGCCCAACCTGAAACCGCAGGTGTTGGCTTAGACCGCCGTTCTCCTTCAAGGCCTTGAACCGTTGGTAGGAACCGACCGCCGCGTCGGCGTAGCCCAGAGGACCCAGCGACAGGTCGGCGGCGGTGATTCCCTGCTGGACCTTAAGGATGGGCCGAGGAACGTAGGCTTCCTCTTCTCGGGCCACCTCGTCGAACCCTGGCATCTGTGCCAAGAGAGGATATTGCCAGGCGACCCAATTGGTCCGGCTGCCCAGTTCGCCATCGGGCACCCTCTTCAGGCGCCGCCCTGATATGGAATCCGCGGTTATGAAGACGTCGTCTACCGTTTCAAGGGGCATGCTCCCCATCAAATGGCTACCCGTGGGTTTCACGTTTCCGGTGGGCATTGGTCAACTCCCGTGTTGCCATGGATTGGAAGATAGCATTCGCCGAAAGAGATCGAAGTGCTCGATAATCACACCGTGTCCAGATCGGCGTGGTAGACTTCCGGCGCTTCGATATTGATTTCAGCATTCTACACCCGTAGAGAGGCTGATTGACGCAGAAAAAACCTCCCCGCTTCAGGATGGGCGCCATCGTCAGCAGGATACATAGAACGCTCTATGTATTGCTCAACGGACGCTTTGTGTCCGGCCGGGGCGGAGTCAGTTTCCTGCTTCTAAGCACCAAGGGCCGGCGGTCCCATCGGATGAAAACCGTGCCCCTGTTGTACCTGATGCACAGCGGCGACCCTTCTGTCATCGCCTCAAAGGGAGGAAGCCACCAGGCGCCGGACTGGTTGCTGAATATCCGGAACGACCCCGAGGTCCGGGTGCAGATCGGCGGCGCTCGCCGGGAAGGGACCGCGCGAATCGCATCGGAGGAAGAACGTGAGGCGCTTTGGCCAAGATTCGTCGAATGCTATCCGGGATATGAGGGCTACCAGGCTCAGACTACCCGGCGGTTCCCCATCGTCATCATCACGCGATCGGAGGGCTGACCCCCATGTCCGCCCTCCGCTCTAAGATGTATACTGGTCGCACACTCTAAAAATCAGAACGTGTAGTTAGGAGGGACCCATGTCGACCGAAACTCAGAGTCAGACTTCGGTGCAATCCCAGGCGTTGGTCAAGATCACGGAGATGGACCACATTGTTCTGCGGAACAAGGACGTGGAGGTATCGCTCCGGTTCTATACGGAGGTCCTGGGCCTCGAGGCCGAGCGCGTGGACCAATGGCGGGCCGGCGAGGTCCGTTTCCCCTCCGCGAGGATCAATCCCGACACCATCATCGATTTCTTCGGCACCGACCAAGAGCCCATCGGGAAGGAAGGCGTAAAGAACCAAGACCACTTCTGTATGGTCATCGAACCCACGGACATGGAAGAACTGAAGGCGAAATTTGAGGCCATGGGCGTGGAGATCCAGGCTGGGCCCGGCAACCGCTGGGGCTCCCACGGAGACGGAATCTCCCTCTATATCTACGACCCGGACGACAACGTGGTGGAGTTGCGCCACTACTAAGATCGACCTACGTTGCACCGGCAGGACCAGAAGTCGCGAAAAGTGGCCGATCTTGAGTTGATCGGCCACTTTTCTGTTGGGAGGGGCAAGGGCGGATGACCGATAGTTGGACCATCCCGGCATACAAAATCCGGGAGAGCAAGCGGGCCAGGCGGATGACGATCAAGGTTTCATCCTGGACGGGTCTGGAGGTGGTGGTGCCCGTCGGGTTCGACCGGTCTGATATTCCGGAGTTCCTCCGGTCCAAGGCCCGCTGGATCAGAAAAAGCCTCGAAAGAGCCCACCCGGTGGAAGAACTAAAGCGCCCGGAGTCCATCCCACTTGGGTTGCTGGGCGAGACCTGGTTTGTCGAGTATTCCATTTCTCCAGCCCGGCGCGTGAACCTGTCAGAGCAAGCTGGGAACGTGCTGGTGCTGACCGGACCGGTGGACCGCCCGGTTGCCGTTGCGGCGGCGCTGAACGGGTGGCTCCAGAAGCGTGCGGAAGGTGTTTTAGCGCCGTGGTTGGGCCGGTTGAGCGCGGAACTTTCGCTGTCTTTCAGCCGTGTCTCAGTGCGGCGCCAAAAAACGAAATGGGGAAGCTGTTCCGCCCAGAAATCCATCAGCCTTAACCGGAACCTGCTCTTCCTGCCGGAGCCGATGGCCAGGTACGTGCTGGTCCACGAGCTGTGCCACGGCCGCCGGCTGGACCATTCCAAGCGGTTCTGGAGTCTATTGGAGACCTTTGAGCCCAGCGCCCGGCAGACCGCCGCCAAGGTCAGGGGAGCGGCGGAGTCGGTACCTCAATGGGCCATGGTCTAGAATCGGCGGAGTTTGGGCGCGGCTAGGGCCAAGATAATCACCATGGCTATTCCGAGTACCCCGGCGATGGCCGCCGTGGCCGGCGCGCCGAGCACTCCCGCGGCCGCCCCGGTGGCCAGGCTGCCAAAGACGTGGGCGTAGATCGCCAGTGTCCGCAGCCCCATTATCCGGCCCCGGTAGTCCGGCCGGGCGGTCTTCATCAGCACCGTGAGTATCAACACCATGGTGGATGAGAACATCATTCCCGTGACCACCAAGATGCCCACCGACAGATAGAAGTTGGTCGAGGTGGCGAACACGATCATGGTGGCGTGCCAACCAACCACCGCCAGGATGCAGAGCAGCCCGGTGTGCCGCAGATCAGATATCGACGCCCAGAACATGGAGCCCGCCAGTCCCCCAATGCCGAAGGCGGATAGGAGAATGCCCAGCCCCACCGAGTCCCGGTCCAACACGTCCCGGGCGAAGATGGGCATCAGCGTGGTATGGAATGAGAAACCGGTGATGTTGATGATGACCGCGGCGGCCAGGGCCGACCAGAGCAGTTGCTGGCGCTTTACGTATCTCAACCCCTGGACTACCAC
>JADFPD010000080.1 GCA_022562475.1 Chloroflexota bacterium
GACGTGGCCGATCACCGCATCCACCCGACAGATGACGTTCTGGACGACGATGACGCATTGGACCTCTGGATACGCCAAAACGTGGGAACAGCTAGGCACGTGTCCGGGACCTGTAAGATGGGACCTGATTCGGACGCGATGGCAGTGGTCGATCAATTCTGCAAGGTCAAAGGGGTAGAAAGGTTATGGGTGGTTGATGCGTCGGTGATGCCGCGGGTCCCAAGGTCCGGGGGCGCCCATGCCACGGTGCTCATGATCGCGGAACATGCCGTCGAATGGATCGCGCAAGGTTGACACAGCCTTGCCGCCGTTTAATTCTCCGGGTTACTCCGGATTTTGACCTGACCTGCGTACGCAACCACCTCACTGGAGAGGACGACCAGCATCACGGCCCCGGTCTAGAGTCGTCGGGCGATAAAGCGTAGGTTCAAGTTGAAAACCCCGGCGGCCAATTCCAGTGGCCCTTGATCCGCCGATAAACTTGGCAGAGAGCGCGATCACGGTTCGGCGGACCGCTACCCATCGGGCTCGAGCACTATCTCGTAGCCGATGCGGACGTCTGGGGAGCCGAACTTTGTCATGACCAGCCGCAATTGGACCGTTCCGCCGAGGACCGATTCCGTGTCTATGATCGTGCTCCACTCGCGGGCGGAACCGCCCACAGATGTGTGGGGTCAACCGGGGTCGAAAGCCTCGGGCGTGTCCTGAAATTCGCCTGTTTCGCTTAGGTAATAGCGGCGCTCCGAGGCCCCGATTTGCAGGGTGATGCTGTTCTCGAAAACACCTCCGGACGGAACGTTGGGGCGGCCGGGCGCATCCGACCAGTCCACCGTGGCACAGCCCGACAATGGGTGCTCACTTCCGCAGTTACGCTCCGGGCGCCCCGCATCCCAGAGCTTGAGCACCAGTCTTTTGCCGGCGACGCTGCCCAAGCCGGCCGGCAGATCGTGCTTGGCGAAGAGAATGGCGTGGAAACCGGGGTCTCCAAAGGAAGAGGCCGCGGGCAACTGGAACTCTCCCGCCGCCAGGATGCTAGCCGTGGCCGTATCCGCGACTGGACCAACGGCACCCGTCTGCGAGGGCGCCGGAGTTTGACTGGGCCCGGGACCCGGCCCTGCGTCCGCAGAGCAAGCCGAGGCCAGGGCCAGACCGGCCAGGAGCAGCACAAATCCGGCATATTTCGATGGACGTCTCACGTTTCAACTCGCAGCGCTTTAGCGGACCAAATCTCTAGGATGGACCAGACCTCCTCAAGCGTAGTACGGCTGATGCACGCCTACGGGTTCACCTACACCCGCGTACAGGGAACTTTTTCCGGCACTCCTCCGTCTAGCTTATTGACAGTTAACTCAAACGCGATGCCGCAGCGCTGGTTACGCCGGCAAGGAGAGGAGAGTCAGATGAGCTATTCAGCAACTTCCACCATATCGCGAGGCCGGCTTTGGTCTGGCCTGACATCAAAAATCCCCTTAAGTAGAAATTCTTTCTTGGGGATCGCCACAGTATCGGTCTTAGTCATCGCCGTGTTTCTGACTTGGATGCTGGCGGCAGGTGGCGGAGAATCGTTCTCGACCTCCCAGTCTGGGAGGTCCGGGGACGAATTCGCTGTCGGCGCGACGCCGGCCATGGCCCCAGCGCCGGCTGGAGCGGCCTCGTTTTTCGGTGGCGATGGTTCCCTGTCAGTGACCGTCACCAACGATGCGGCTCGGGCACGTACGTTCGCCAAGGCAGCGTCTGAGGAATCGGCCCCCCAGACCTCGGGTGGGGCCAGCCTAATCGGCATCGGCCAGCGGCAGACCATCTCCAGAGGCTCCATGTCCGTGGAGGTGACCGACGTTGCCAACGCAGCGGCGCGGGTCCGGGCGATCGCCGAGGGAGCGGGCGGCTTTGTTGAACAACTCTCCAGCATCGGCGTAGACGAGTTTAAAGAATCGACTCTGACCATCCGGGTGCCCCAGGACGAGTTCTTCCCGGTGTTCGAAAAGATCAAGGCCCTGGGCAAGGTCCGGAACGAGAACGCCGGCAGCGAAGACGTGACCGAACGGTTCATCGACCTGGAGGCCCGGTTGAAGAGCTCCCAGCGGAAAGAAGCGAGTCTGCTCTCCCTTTTGGACCGGGCCGGCCAGGTCAGCGAGATACTGGTCATCGAGCGGGAGTTGGCTCGGGTGCGCACGGAACTGGAACAAGTCCAAGGCCAGCTTAATTTCCTGGAACGGCAGGTCGATTTGGCCACGATCACCGTATCCCTGACCCCTCCCCAGAGAGACGAGGTACGAGCGCCGTCTGGCTCCCTTAGCATCGGATCACCGAATGTGGGGGGCAGCGTCGATGCGGTCAAGGCTATCGTGTCCCAGGTGGGTAGAGAGATCGACCAGGTATTCTCGTCCGTCCAGAACGGACGCCAACGGGCGATTATGACGGTCCGGGTATTTTCCCAAGACTTCAACCTGTTGATCGCCGCCGTGGAAGACCAGGGCGTTCTAGTCTCAAAAGAGGTCCGCGAAGGTCAGGACGGCGACCCTGGTAACAATGGAAGCGAGTCCGAGGAACCCAACGCCCGCTTGGATATAGTGTTCGGAGAGCAAGAATCGTCAACGTTGGGCCGCAATCTGGCCATCTTCGCTCCCTTGGGCAGCGTCGGTCTGCTGATGTTCCTTGGCTTGCTGTCCTACGGAGCATATCGAATGGGAATGCGGCGCGAGGACTAACGCCCAACACTTTTCCGCGGTGTCTTGCCTGGCAGGCTATAATCGAGGGCCTAAATGGGGTGTCCCGCCGGTCTACACGGCTGGCGGGACACCTTTATCGAGTCATCCATCAATTAAATAAGCGAGGCTCCAACATGGCGAATGGAGAGACTTCTTTCGGCTACCTGCTCCCCACCCGCGAGGTGGTCATGGCCCCCGGAAACCCCGACTTTGCTTCGATGATCGGCCTGGCGGAACGGGCCGAAGGGCACGGGTTCGACTCGGTCTGGTGCGGCGACAGCGTGCTGGCCCGGCCTCGTTTAGAGGCCCTCAGCACCCTTGCGGCCATCGCCGGGCGCACCCAGCGGGTGAAGTTGGGCACGGCTGTCTTTCTGCCGGCCCTGCGCAACCCGGTGATACTGGCCAATGAGGTCGCCAACCTGGACATCGTCTCCAATGGTCGGGTCATCCTCGGCGTGGGTATCGCCAGCAAGTCACCGGCGGTTGAGAAAGAATTCAAAGCCTGCGGCGTGTCGTTCCAGCACCGGGTCAGCATCTTCGAAGAATGCGTGACCATCATGCGAAAGCTCTGGACCGAGCCCGAAGTCACCTTCGAAGGCCGTCACTTCCAGTTGGACGGCATCAGCCTGGGTCTGCGTCCGGTACAGAAGGGCGGGGTGCCGATCTGGATGGCGGCCAGCACGGAGAAGCCCCAGCGCCGGATGCTGAAGATCGGCGATGGCTGGTTCCCCAACCCCACCTCTCCGGAGGCCTTCACCCAAGGGTGGAAGCAGATCGAATCCCTGGCCAAGGAGTCGGGCGACGACGCCGGCCGCCTGCACCGGGCCATATACACGACCCTGAACATCAACGAGGACAAGGCCCAAGCGGACCAAGAGATGCGGGAATTCATCGAGGGTTACTACAGCATGCCCTTCGAGACCATGTCCCGGACGCAAAGCGTCTTTACCGGCAACGTTCAAGAGGCCATAGGTTGGCTGAAGGGATTTGTCGATGCCGGAGCTCAGACCATCGTTATTCGATTCGGCGGGCCCGACCAGGCCGGCCAACTGGATATCTGCGGCAAAGAGGTATTGCCTCAGTTGCGGGGTTAGCGCATATTTACCATGGGAATGGAGTCCCGCTGAGACCTGGATTGACATCTAATCTCCCAGGGATATAGTGGGACGGAAAGTTCGGTAGCCATAGATTCCCGGCCAGGTCGGGAAAATCCGATCTGGGGGGCCGAAAATGGCCACGACAACCAACAGCCAACAATCCGAGGAAACCCGTCAATATGACGTTGTGGGCACCCGGCCGATTCGCCACGACGGCGTGGACAAAGTGATCGGGGCGGCCAAGTACGGGGCCGACATACAACTCTCCGGCATGCTGCATGGCAAGGTGCTGCGCAGCCCTCACGCCCATGCCCGAATCCGGTCCATCGACACCAGCAAGGCGGAGGCGCTGACCGGTGTCACCGCGGTGGTCACGTCCAAGGACTTCCCGATCATCGCCGACAAGATGATCGACCTGGCCGAGACTCAAGGCAACGCCCGCCTCATGGCGGAGCACGTCATGGCCGCGGGCAAGGCCCTGTACCAGGGACATGCCGTGGCCGCCGTGTCGGCCACCAGTCCCCACATCGCCGAGCAGGCCCTGGAACTGATCGAGATTGACTACGAGGTGCTGAAGCCTGTACTCACCCTCGAAGAGGCCATGAAAGATGACGCTCCGCTGCTACACGAGAACCTGACCACCCACTTCAAATTGGAGCGCTTCGCCAAGGGAGATGACACCGGGGCGAAGAGCAACATCGCCAGCCATATCCAGCACAAACTGGGGGACGTGGAAAAGGGGTTCCGAGAGGCCGACGTGATCGTGGAGCGGGAATTCACCACCCAGACGGTCCATCAGGGTTACATCGAGCCCCACGCCGCCACTGCGACCTGGGCCGGAGACGGACGTCTCACCATTTGGACCTGCACCCAGGGCTCCTTCGCGATCCGCTCATCTTGCGCCGCCATCTTAGACATCCCCGAGTCAGAGATCAGGGTGATCCCAACCGAGATCGGGGGCGGATTCGGGGCCAAGATAACCACCTACCTGGAACCGGTGGCCGCGGTCTTGTCCAAGAAGAGCGGCCGCCCCGTCCAGGTGGTGATGCCCCGCAAGGACGTCTTTGAGGGTACCGGCCCGACGTCGGCAGCCACCATGCGCACCAAGATCGGCGCAACCAAGGACGGAAAGATCACGGCCGCCCAACTGTGGATGGCCTTTGAGGCCGGGGCCTATCCCGGTTCTCCAGTGGGTGGAGGAACTCTATGCGCCACTGGCGCTTACAACATCGAGAACCTGCTGATCGATGGCTACGATGTAGTCTGCAACAAGCAGAAGGTCCAGGCCTACCGGGCGCCGGGACAACCCCAAGGGGCATTCGCCGTGGAACCGGTGATCGACGAACTGGCTGAGAAGCTTGGGATGGACCCGTTGGAGTTCCGGTTGAAGAACGTCGTCAAAGAAGGCGACCGGATGCCCAACGGCGTGCCCCACCCGGTATTCGGCGTTAGAGAGATGGAAGAAGCCATGATGGCCCATCCCCACTATCAGACCCCGCTCACCGGCCCCAATCAGGGCCGGGGCGTGGCGGTGGGTTACCGGTGGCAGGGTGGGCAGGCGTCGTCAGCCACCATCACCGTAAACAACAACGGCACGATCAACCTGATCACCGGCTCGGTTGACATCGGCGGCACGCGGACCGCCGTCGCCATGCAGGCCGCCGAGGTCCTGGGCCTACGGGCCGAGGACGTATACCCCACGGTGGTGGACACCGATACCATCGGCTGGACCGGGGTAACCGGCGGTAGCCGGACTGCCTTCGATACAGGGCTTGCCGCCATCCAAGCCGCCCAAGAGATCATACGGTCGATGAAGGCCCGGGCTGCGGTCCTTTGGGAGATGGATGAGGAAGACGTTTCATTTGACCACGGGAATTTCCTCTGCGCCAAGACCGAAGACACCATCAGTTTCAAGGACCTCTCGGCACGGCTGATGCGGACCGGCGGCCCGGTCACGTGTTCTGTCTCGGTCGCGTCTCCGGGCAGTGGGCCCATCATTGCGGGCAATCTGGTGGACGTTGAAGTTGACCCCGAGACCGGAAAGGTGGATATCCTGCGTTACACCGCTTTCATGGACGTGGGCACTGCCGTGCACCCCGCATACGTGGAGGGCCAGATCCAGGGCGGAACGGTCCAGGGTATCGGCTGGGCGTTGAACGAGAGCTACGTCTACGACGAGAAGGGCGCCGTTCTGAACTCCAGTTTCCTGGACTACCGGATGCCAACTTCGCTGGACGTGCCGATGATCGACACAGTGATGATCGAGGTCCCCAACCCGAAACACCCATTTGGGTTGCGGGGCGTGGGCGAGGCGCCGATCATCCCTCCGCTGCCGGCCATGGCCATCGCCGTCTCCAACGCCATCGGCGTAAAGATGAGCGACCTGCCCATGAGCCCGGACGTCATCCTGACTGCCCTCGAGTCGAAACGCGGATAGAACTGCGTCGTAGGCGCCAATGAAGAAACAGGATGGAAACCGGCATCGCCGGTAGCCGCCTTCGATGCGGCGAAACAGATTGACATAGGCTTAGTAAGTTCATAGAATCTGATACTCAACGGAGTGGTCAGAGTTAATACCTGGAAAAATTCCAAAGGGGAGGCAAATAGCGATGGCTTATAACCTAGATGGAGCACTCTTGGAAGTCTGTACCTGTAACATCCTCTGCCCGTGCTGGGTGGGCGAGGACCCGGACAATGGAGATTGCCAGTCCATAATGGCGTGGCACTTCGAAAAAGGCACGATCGACGGGGTAGACGTGTCGGGCCTGACGTTTGCCGGAGTGATGGATATTCCCGGCAACGTACTTGCGGGGAATTGGCGCGCCATGGTGTACATCGACGACAAGAGCTCGCCAGAACAAGAAGAAGCCCTCTTGAACTTGTACACCGGCAAGCTGGGCGGTCCAGTAGCCGACCTGGTCAAGTTGATCGGGGAAGTGGTAGGCGTGGAGCGAGTCCCAATCAAATTTGATTTGGACGGAGTCGCGGGATCGGTCAAAATCGGCAACGCGGCTGAAGCCGACATAGTTGCGTACAAGGGGGCCACGGGTAAAGAATCGGCCCTGTACGACACCATATTCACCACCGTCCCCGGCGCGCCGGCGTATGTGGGAAAGGCAACGACTTACAAGGCAAACGTCCCCGCCTTGGACATCAACATCAGCCTGACCGACCACAATGCCGTTTCAGGCCCGTTCCACTTCGAACATTCAGGTTAGAGATAGGCGCAATACCCATTCGGAACTTGATCGATGGCGGGCCGACGGCATGGCCCGCCATCTTCGTTTAGGCATTCTTATGTTGCAAAGCTCACGCAATGACAAACTGTTCTTTGTTCTCCTAGCGGCTTTGATCGCGCTGGCTTGGGTCAGTTTGTTGGCCTGGGGGCAATCTCCATACAGCCGCTTCTTGGACCACGAGGCGCTGAACGAGGTTACGGGCGAGGACGTTCGGCTGTTGGTGTTCTTCGCGGCGGGCTGGACAGTCATGATCTTCGCCATGATGTTGCCCACGACGATGCCGCTCATGGCTCTGTTTCGCAATATCACCAGCGAACGACCCAACCACTTGGCGCTGGTGGGACTGCTCGCAGGCGGCTATTTATCGGTATGGATGGCGTTCGGCGTGGTGGTGCATCTGGCCGACCTGGGTGTCCATGAGGCGTCGGAGAAGGTCGCGTGGCTTGACACCAACGATTGGGTCATCGGTGCGGGCACCTTGCTGTTGGCCGGGGTCTACCAGTTCACGCCATTGAAATACCATTGCCTCGATAAGTGCCGTTCGCCTTTCAGCTTCATCAACGCGCGTTGGAGCGGCGGGAACGAGCCGGCGCAGTCCTTTCGAATAGGCGTGGACCACGGCATCTTCTGCCTTGGCTGCTGCTGGACATTGATGCTTCTGATGTTCGGCGTCGGCGCCGGCAACATCGGGTGGATGTTCCTGTTGGGCGGTGTGATGGGCATCGAGAAAAACATGCCTTGGGGCCGCAGATTGAGCACGCCGTTGGGACTCACTTTGATCGGGAGCGCAGCGCTGGTGACGTTGGTCCATTACCTATAACCGTTGGCCTACGCCTCGGCGAACTTCGTATTCATAGTCCCTGAATTCTGAGTAGGATTAACCAACCGGACCCTGCCTAAAGCGCCCCTTCTGCCTCCAATTCGGTCACTTGCTCGGGGGTCATGCCGCCCAGGGAGCAGAGTATCTCTGCGTTATGCTCGCCCAGGAAAGGGGCTGTCTCCGCGGGGGAATCGACGCAGGCCGTGAGACGGACCGGAGTTTTTACTCCCCTAAATACTCCGCCCAGGGTGTCGCCGGTTTCGACCCACATCTGGCGGGCCTCCAGATGGGGACACTGGGCCAGGTCGGCCATCGTCTGCGTAACGCCCATGGAGAAACCGATCTCGGTTAGCGTCGCAGCAACCTGAAACTTCGGTATCTCGATCGACCACGCCTCGATGGCCGGGATGATGTACTCATAATAGAATTGGCCATCCATGCCGGGACCGGCCACGTACCGGGTGTCCCCTTCCAGCAGGTCCTCACGGCCCACAAGTTTCCACAACTCCCGCATCCTCGCCTCCGAGCGCACTCCCGCCATGACCACGTAGCCGTCCTTGGCCCGAAAGGTGATTCCGGCGTTGGCCAGCCGCTCCCGGGACCTGACCGGAACATCGCCGGTGGTCTGAAAGACGTTCATGCTGCCCTCCATGTGGGAGAACATGCAATCGTACATGGCCATGTCTACATGCTGTCCCAGCCCTGTTTTGCGCTTCGTTTCGAGGGCCAAGACGATACCCAGCGCCGTCCAGACGCCGGGTACGGAATCGCCTATGTTGTCGCCCACGCTATGGGGCCCTCCATCAGGGTCGCCGGTGATCTCCATCCACCCTGCCATGGCCTGGATGCTCATGTTGTTTGCCGGCCGGTCCGAGTAAGGGCCGCTTAAGCCTTCGCTGTCGCCATAGCCGGTGATGCTGGCGTAGACTAAGCCTGGGTTGATCTCGCTCAGACGATCGTAACCCAGTCCCAGCCGGCGAAAAGCTCCGGGACCCCAATTGTCCAGCAGCACATCGGAATTGCGCACCAGCTCCTCGAAGGCCGTTTTGCACCTAGGGTTGCGCAGGTCTATTGAAACGCTCCTCTTATTCCGGTTTACGCCAAGGAAGCGGGAACTTATCTCCCGGCCGTCCTCGGACCTGATGAACGGCCCCCGGTTCCGAACCAAGTCTCCGGCTCCGGGCCGTTCGATCTTGATCACCTCAGCTCCCATGTCGGCCAAAATCATGGAACAAAAAGGCCCCGCCACTATATGGGTGGCGTCCAATACTCTGATACCATCCAAGGGCAGGGGCAGTTTTTCGCCTGCGTGGGTCATCGAAACACCTCGTGCGTCCTTCCGGGCAATGAGTAGCCAGCAAGGACGCGAATAGTCAAATTTGCCAGCATTTTACGCCGGGAATTTCATTTCCAGTGAAATCACTCGATGGAGTAAGAGTTGAAAGCTAAAGGAGTATCCCACATCGCAGTCTGCGTGGCCGACCTGGAGAGATCCCTGGAGTTTTACCGGGACATCCTGGGGCTGACGGTGAAGATGCAGGCCACCCAGGAGATGGCGCGGAGGCCGGGAGCGGAGTCGGTGGAGATGTACGAGCGGCCCAGAAAGTCGCGCACGGTGGCCAACATCTACTTCGACGGTCCCGTATCTGCCCAGCCCTTCCTGGTGCTGACCTCCCATCCGGGAGACCAGGTGGGCGGCGAGCCCATCAAACTGGACCAGAGGGGCATCAGCCATATCTCGTTCGAGGTGGACAACGTAAAAGCCTACGCCCAGGAATTGATCGCCAAGGGCGTTTCGTTGGCTGGGAGCATGGAAGACTTCACCGATGGGTCGGGCAACGTCCGGACCATCTTCGTCTACGACCCAGACGGGATACTGGTCCAATTCGACGAAGGCCCACCGGCCAACTGAATCACAAGCAATCTGGGTCTCCCTAATAGGGACCGTTGGGCGCGATGGCTTACGAAGTCCTGCTCAAGCCGGCCGTGCCCAAGAACGGCTAGCCGGAATAAGAGAGGTTGATCGGCCTAAGATGTTGACCGTGTTCGGCTCCATCGCCGTGAGCATCATGTTTCTTTCCTACTGGACCGAGGAGCGCTCCAAGTGGTTGGTATTGGTCTTCGCCATAGGATCAGCTATGACCTCTCTCTACAGCGGTCTGGCGGAAGTCTACCCGATCACGGTGATCGAAGGGCTATGGGCGTTGGTCGCCCTCCGGCGGTTCGCCCAGAGACACATCAGAGAAAGAGAAACATGATTAAGCCGGGGCTGTCTCACGGCTCCAGGACGTGCGGTCCCAGCGTCAGAGCATAGCCGTTTTGAAATGGAAAGGGCCGTCCTTCCCGGGGTGTTTCCCTGAAGGACGGCCCTTGTTTCCTGGTTGATTTGGAACACCGGCCCGCCGCCTCCTTCGGAGATAAGAAGAACCAAGGCGGCGGCCAGTCACCCTCCCACATCAATCACACCGCTGGGTGGATATCAGTGTCTGCGGGGCCTAGATAAAAGATAGATAAGAAGGTGCGTTGCCTCCGCAGGTTAGGAGCAATATATTGTTGATCGGCCCGCCGGTGGTATCAGGCCGCTTTGCGGAGGCCATTCCTTGATTTCAGGCGGGTTTTCGATCCTTCGCCGGATGTTTGGCCTCCTATGAAGCGGTATCCAACGCCCGGCACATTGGCGAACCAAATCGGGTCCTTCGCATCGTCATGGAACTTGCGCCGCAGCCGCATGATGTGTTGCTTCACTGATCCAGTGGCGCCCAACCCCGCTTTTGAGAGTTCCTTTTCAATCTCGGCCTTGCGCACCACGGCGCCACTATTCTTGACCAGGAGCAAGGTCAGTTGGAACTCCGCCGGTGTCAGCGACAACTTGCGGTCCCTCAGGTAGACCTCATGGGTAGAGGGATCGACCTTCAGATCTCCTTCGATCAGCGGCTCATCGGCCTTACCAGATTTACGGCTTCCGGTCCGCCGCATGAGGCTCCAAACTTTAAAGGTTAACTCCGATAGTTCACAAGGTAGTTGTATGTATTCATCAGCGCCCGCTTCCAGGGCGGTTACGGGCTCCAAATCGTTGGTCTGGTGATTCAATACAACCAGCGGCACATCTGAGAATTCGCGTAATTCTCGAATCACCTCTGATAAAGTTTTATCCGGAAAGTCCGGCCTCAGAAGCACCAGGTCCGGTGTTTCTTCCCTGACCAGTTCCAGTCCGCCCGTGCCGGTGGTGGCGATCAATGGGGTCACGTCGGGCCAGCGCAGGCAGATTCCTAATCTAACGATCTCTGCAACCTGCGGATCGGCGCCGATGAATACGGCCTTTTGCATTAAGGTAGTCCTCCGACTGTGTCAAAGTGCGATGATAGAAATCCCGCACACCGATATTTTCTTCTGTGCTCCCTTCCCGGAAGCAGTTTGAGGGCCAGGACCTCAGATCATCGCCGGTCCAGTGTCCCGTTCGAAAGCAAATTCTCTTATACATCAGAACGTTCCGCCTTAGGAATGCCCCCCTCCAATACTCCCTACCCGGCAAAGTTAGGTCTTAGAGGGGGACACCGTGATTAGGGGTGACGTTCTTTGATGATTTCTGTTTGGTCCGGACCGTCAGGACCGGCATGCTGTAGACCGGTGGCGATCAGGGTTAGGCTGATTTCTTCACCCATTCTTTCGTCGATTCCCACCCCCATGAATACGGTGGCGTCCTTTTGTACGGCGTCCGCGACGACCTGGCGTGCGGCATTCACTCCGCCCAGCGTCATCCCGGCGGCGCCTCCCTTAAACATCATCAACACCCCGGTGGCCCTGTCGAAAGGCAGGTCCAACAACGGGTTGGCGAAGGCTTGGCGGACGGCTTCCGCCGGACCGGCGGTACCACTGCCCCGGCCGATTGCCATCAGCGCGCGGCCCCGGCATTTCATGATTGACCGCACGTCGTCTAATTCTAGGTTGACCTCTTGAGGGACGTTGATCAGCTCCGACATGCCCATGATTGCCTGGGCTACGACTTCATCGGCTGTCTCAAACGCTTGCGCCATGTGAGCGTTACGGTCGAAGTATGTCAATAGCCGGTCGTTGTGGATCAGAATCAGGTTATCTACGTGAGGCCGCAGCCGGTCGACTCCGGCGACAGCCAAGCCCATCCGGCGGCGTCCCTCAAAGCCGAAGGGAGCGGTGACCAATCCAACCACCAAAGCGCCCTGTTCTTTGGCCAGGTGCGCTACGTAGGGAGCGACGCCGGTGCCGGTGCCTCCACCCATACCCGCGGTTACGAATACTAGATCAGCGTTCGATAAGGACTGGCGTAACTGCTGGGACGATTCGTCCGAAGGACCGTCAAATTCGGCCCGGTAGCCTCCACCGGACCCCCAGACGCGGGCCCTATTCGTCCCAATCTGGATGACGTCGACGCTGAGATCGTTCGTCTCCATCCCATAGTCGTTGGTGTTGACCATGGCGAAAGACATACCGGGAACAGCTCGGTGCATCATCCATTTCACACGATTGCAACCGCTGGTGCCCACGCCGACGACCTTGATGCGCGCCGGAGCCCGGTCGAGGGCACCGATTCGGACACTCAAATTTTCCCCCTCCTGATTGCGGCGTCTGTCGGTCGTAAAGTCCTGAATCGCCATCTGGTGTCCTTTGCGAAACTGGTTTCCGGCTTCCAGACCTTGACCCTAGAGGAACGGGCCATGGGTACACGTTAGATCTGGACGCGCAGTATCGGCTGCGGTTCCGTTATCCAAGCAATCGTGCCATTTAGGCGACGAATCACTAAGCTCCATCGGGGCCATCCTGGGAGAGGTAAAGGGGGGCCGGGGATGCGGTCTCAATGGGGTCGCCGGAGAGGGCCATCTGGTCCACGCATGGTACTGGCAGCGTCAACGAGAGTGCTAAGGTAATCTCTTAACCGTTCGAAGGATACCGGTAACCTACCGGGTTCTCACTCATCAATGACCTGTATCGAGGCTGAATCCATTGGGTATCACAACCTCGAGACCGGTCAAGACCCAACCGAGACATCCGTGGTTGCAGACCAACCGGCGATGCATTCGTGAGGCGATCACAGGCGTACCCTATTTTTAACGCTCTTATGCCTGTTAAGCTTGAGACAGCAAGTGGGTCGGGCCCGCTTGAGGCGGCCCAAGTGAATCGAATCAGAATATGGAGAACCCTTTGACTTTGGCGGATAATAACCGAACCAGGAACACAACGGTCCTACTGGTGGAGGATGACAAACCATTGCTGGAGTTCTTCTCAACCATCTTGCGCCGCGAGGGATACGAGGTAATCACGGCGGAAAACGGTGTCGAAGCGCTGGATATCGCCAAAAGCCAGCCTGGTGAACGTATAGATATTCTGCTTAGCGACGTGGCGATGCCGTACATGGGAGGGGTCCAATTGGCATTGAACCTGAGGAAATTCCAACCGGAATTGCGAGTGTTATTGACCTCTGCGATGCCCTTTCAAGAAATCTCCAACCAGTGCGGCCCAACCTTTAAGCCGGAATTTTTGGCCAAGCCGTTTTCCGTATCCGACCTTACCAGTAAGATCAAGATGAT
Source organism: Chloroflexota bacterium (assembly GCA_022562475.1). Lineage (GTDB taxonomy): Bacteria > Chloroflexota > Dehalococcoidia > Lucifugimonadales > UBA3495 > UBA9611. The sequence continues at coordinate 13,426 of JADFPD010000080.1, forward strand.
TTCAGAGGCCCGATAGCCCCCATACCGGGACCTACTCGGGCAAGTCGTAACTGTCCATGAAACGGTCCACCAAGCCGGTGGCTTTCTCCCAATCGTAGGTACGGTAGGAATGGTTGCGGACGGCGAACTGGGCTCCGGCATAGAACATCTCATACTGAGTGTGCCGGGAGCCAAACTCCGAACCGATGGCGTCCCAGGCCAGCTTGAAAAGCTTGACCCGGTCTTTGGAATTCACGACCGGCGACTGCTGGGTCTTCTCGATGTAGCCGGCGGTCTCGGAACTGGTGAAATCAGCCGCGCCTGAAGGCAGCATGATCACCCCGCCGCCGGTCAACTGCCTTATGGCCTGAATCACTTCCGGATACATCTGCTGGGCCTGCACCTGGGACGCATACATCAGATGACGGTCCGGAACGTAGTACTTGCCGACGTAAGTCCCTTTGGCTTCCATCCCGTGAACCATCCCTTCGATCAACCCCGCCTGTCCCGCAAGACTCCCCAGGCTTTCCACCACTTGAGGATAAATGAGCACGTTTGTGGTCTCGGCGATCTTCCTGGCCATACCCACCAGGAAGCGAAGCTTGACCATCAACCGGACCTGGGCCTGGTAGTTGTGAAATACGTGGGCCGGGGTCTCGTGGTACTGGGCCCGGCACATCGCTGGGTCGCGGTGGACGAATACCCTTTCCCAGGGCACCTTAACCTCGTCGAAATAAACGATCGCGTCATTCTCGTCGTACCGGTACGACAACGGGTTGTCGAACTCCGAGACCGCCGCGGCCTCATAGGACTTGCGGGATAGCAACTTGACGCCCTTGGCCCCCAATGGGATGGAGGCCGAAAAAGCGTACTTCTCCTCGCCCGGTTGCAGGGGCTGTATCGTGCCCAACAGCACTTCGTTGGCCATGATGCAGCTCGTGCCCAGCATCTTGGCCCCCTTCACCGTGATCCCTTGGGAATCTTCATCACAGATACCCGCAGCCAGGAATTCGTCCGCCTGCTCTGCCACTCCCTTGGAGCGGTCGGCCTGGGGGCTGACCACCACGTAGGTCACGAACCGGTCGTTGTCCCGGACGTATTCGAAGTAATCGCGAAGGGCCTCTGCCCGCTTTTCGCCGTGGGCTTGGAACAGGTCGAGGCGCATCATCATGCCGCAGAGAGACGAAGCCACATGGTCGGGAGACCGGCCTAAAAATCCATTTGTCTGTTCCGCCCAGGCCTCCAGAGCCAGGCGGCGCTGCACCAATTCTTCGTAGGACTCCGGCATCTGCCAGCAGCGGTTGACCCGCGCTCCGGTGGGCGACTCGAAGGTCATTAACTCCTGGTTCTCCGGGGCGGCCTGGAAATCGTAGAGCGCCGCGGTCGATCTGATGGCGTTACGGTAGGCTGGATGGTCGACGACATCGCCAACCAATTGGCCGTCCAGGTAGACGCTGCGGCCGTCCCGCAAGCTGTCCAAGTGGTCTTGTCCTGTTTTGGTCATTGGAATTCCGTCCTGAAATGAGGCTATCTGTTGCGGGCGCAATAATAGCACAGCGCCCAAAGAGGACAACCGGAGAAAAACGGGGGCAACCGGCGCCGGCCGGTTGATCACCGCCGGTTGACTGGAATACGGCAACAGATATAATCGGGCCATCTCCGGATACCGGCCGTGGGAGTAAGAATCCCCTCAGAGCCCCCAAATGAAACTCGGCTACTTTACCCTGACCGACAATCCACCCGCGTACGGCGCGGACCGCAAAGACGCCAACCGGTTGCTGGAAGAAGTGTTGACCCAATGCCTCCACGCTGAGGAGATCGGGCTTAACTCCGTATGGGTGCCCGAGCACCACTTCGGCTTGTTCGGCGTGCTGCCTTCGGCGCCGGTGTTTTTGGCCAACGTGGCGGCGCGCACTAAACGGGTGAAACTGGGTCCGGCAACCGTGTTGCTGCCGGTCCAGCACCCCCTGCGAGTGGCCGAAGAGTTCGCGCTCTTGGACCTGCTGAGCGACGGCCGGGCCCAACTCTCGGTGGGACGGGGCTATGATGCCCGAGAGTACGCCGCGTTCGGAGTGGACTTCGCCCAGAGCCAAGAGATCTTCTTCGAAGGCCTTGAGGTGATCAAGAAGGCCTGGAGTCAAGAGACCTGTTCCCACCAGGGCGTCCATTATCAATTTTCGGAGATCACGGTTCTGCCACGCCCGGTCCAAAAACCGCACCCACCGATCTACGTGGCCTGTTTCAGCGAGCCCACTCTGCGCCACGCCGCCCGGGCCGGGTTCGATGTCATCTTCGCGCCCTTTGCCGCCGCTATGATGTTCGGCAGTCTGCAGAACGCCGTGGTGGAGTTCAAAAAAGAATCTGAAGCGGCCGGCCATAAAGGCCGCAAAGTCATGTGTTCTTATTTCGTCAACGTAACGTACGATCGACAGGAAACGATAAAAACCAAGGAAAGGCTACTCCACTATTTCAATGGCATCCTGCCGGCCTTTCCCGCCGACCGGGCCACCGCTCCGGCCCACATCCGCTATTTCGTCGACATCGTGGAGCGGATGCAGACCATGACCACCGAAGACTTGGGTGACCGCAGTATCATTACCGGCAGCCCGGAAGATTGCATAATGGTGTTGAAAGACTGCGAGGCGGCCGGGATCGAAGAGGTTATCCTATACTTCGGGTTCGGAGGGTGGGGGCACGCCGAGACGATGGAGTCCATGGAACGCGTGGCCAAAGAGTTATCACCCCATTTCGACTAATCGGGTATCGGGCATGTCACCGGCCGTATCAAATCAGGTCCGGTTGAACAAGTAAGGAGTTGGTCCCATGCGGGTATTATCCTGGAACGTAAACGGTCTCAGGGCGGTCCACAAGAAGGGATTTCTCGAGTGGTTCAACGGCG
>JADFPD010000081.1 GCA_022562475.1 Chloroflexota bacterium
GCCATAGTGGCGGAGTTTGCAGCTTCGGTTGTGGTTGCTTCCGATTTGGGCTCAGTCTGGACAAGCATGTTCATAGATGGGCCGATGGTGAGCGCAAACTTGCTCAGGCCGCCCACCTGTGCCGTCACAGTGGATGCGCGAAGGTCAGCGGTGGTCGGCAATACATCCCAGGACATCAGATCACTGAGGTAGTGCTGGATGAAGAACCGAGAGTAATCGTCTCCGGCCAACGCCAAATCATTTGGCCCGATACCCATCGTTATCGAAATCATCTGCTGAAATTCGACCGGGCCGGCGGAAGCATCTATCGTGTGCGCCGTTAACTCAAAGAAGCGGCCGGTGCTTAGGAATTGTGCAGGCAGGCTGGAGGTCTCAGGTGGGCCTGATTCCCGGTAATCGAGAGTGAACGGGGAAGTAACGGACCCTGCCGGGATGACCACGGTCACCAGGCCGTCAGCGGAGCGGAGTTCCACATCATCTTTGCCGGTGATGACGACCCCCACAGGCCCGAGGAGCAAGGCGTCGAACACTCCCTGGCCATCGGATGACGGTTTAAGAGAAAGCACACCCGATGCGATCAGGCCGGCGAGTAAGGCGCCCAACAGAATCAGTGGCAGGATGGCAAAAATCGCCAAGTTCGATATCATCGAAACTCTCGGCTTTTGGCCGGAATTGGTCATCGGTCCGGTCCGCCCTTCTTTGGACCGTTGGCGTGATCTGGAATCCTCCATGAAATAGTCACCAATTCAGACGTTACTCGGCGCGACGAAGAGTTGTCAGCCGAACAGCAGGACCGGATGCCGCTCGGCGTCAGATCCCAATTTGGGAAGACAATGGCGGTGACTATAGCATGGAATGTTAGTCCAGAGTCAGGGGATTCGGTTCGCACCTGGCCGGGTCGGTCAGGCGTCAGATGAAGCTGCGGACGCGCTCCGGGATGTTGGCCAAGGCGGTAAGAAAATTCATCGAATCAACTTGCTGACTGAACCCTGGCTTTGAATCGGTCCCTGATCTCGGTTGGAGCGTGCGAGACTCTCGGGATATCCTTTATTGGAGCTATTCCCACTTTGACCAGTATCAAGCGCGGACCGGAGATAGTCGTTCTAGCGTCCTCAAGAACACCTTCCAGGCCTTCCATGTCTTCCACTCGGGCCACGTAAGCGTAGCCGCAACTCTTGCCGATCTCCGCCAGGTCGACCTTGGAACTGATGGAAGGCTGGGAGCCGGTCGACTCGTAGGCCTCATTATCCAAGATTATGTGGACCAGATTGTTGGGCCTCTCCGTGGCGATGAGTGGCATAGCGCCTAGGCTCATCAGCGCACTGCCATCGCCCTCTAGCACGAACACTCGCTTGCCGGGAGACTGAAGGGCCAGGCCCAGTCCAAATGAGGACAGCAACCCCATGGATCCGATCATGTAAAAGTTGGCCGGCCTGTCATGGGTTACAAATACCTCACGGGAGATCATCCCGGTGGTGCTGAGCACAAGGTCGTTGGACTCCACCCGCTGCATAATAGCTTGGATTGCTATATAGCGGTCGATCAACTTATCATTCCCGAGCGCACCAAAAGGGCTCCAGGCACCGAGTCTTGTTTGATCTTCGCAAGTAACCGGTCCAGGTCCGATTCCAGGCTCTCCGGCTCCATGACTACACTGGGAACTCCCAAGAGGTCCAGGATCTCCGGTGTTTTTACGCCCATGATCCAGTGTTCCGGAGCGTCGTTCGGTGGTCCTCCGAATCCCCGCCAACCCACGATGAGTAGCACGGGAATCTTGTACATCAGGCTAAAGGAAGTAAGAGGGTTGACGATGTTGCCGATGCCGGAGTTTTGCATCATGACCCCGCCCAGGCCACCAGAAAAATATGCGGCGCTCGCTATGCCGAGGGCCACATCCTCACGCACAGCGGGAACATAGGTTATCTCAGGGTCGTCCACCATGTAGTTGTATGCGTCCCCAAAGGTGGAATCCGGAACTCCGGCCACGAAAGTTATGCCCCGTGATTTCAGGATTTCCCAAAACGCTTTGGAATCCATAGACCTTCTTCAGCCATGAGGGGTGGCGAAGTCCCCGGCATGCATCGGCGAATTCGAGGATCTCTTGAGGGTCCAGCTTGTTGGAATGGATATGGTCCCATCGGTCCCGGCGTGAATGCACTGCTCCGGACGGAAAGATGCGTCGGCCACGCCGGCGCCGGGAGGTGAACTCCACCAGAATATTTAAGTTATCCAGAGTATAAGGACCGAAGACACCACACCGGTAAATTCACGCCCATCCGGTTCAAGATTGGCGGCATTCCGATGGCGTGCGTCCGAATCAGGACCCGGAGAGGGAAAACTCGATGGGCAGATCTCCTAGGTCTATCACCGTTGCTCCACCCTCCGTATCCCCCTTCTCGACCAACAACATGGTCATGCAGGCTTCTGACCCCGCCAATTCAGCTTGTTCGGCCAACGGGTGAAAGTAACCGGTCCCGCGCAACGCCTTTGGCTTGGGCTCCAACTGAAGTATAAAGTCGGCTACCTCATCCGCATCGTTTACGACATACGGCACCGTGGCTTCGACGCCGTTGCCTTCAAATTGGATATTGTAGATCGAGTTTTGCTGTTTCCCGATGCCTTTAAGCAACCTTATGTCGACTAGGACGAACCGGTCGGAAACCCGGTACATCTCTCGCATCATCGCCTGGTAGTTGGGTTCGTTGTTGAAAACGCTGGTGCAGTGGACAAAATCAAAGGAGTTGTCCTCAAAAGGCAACCCAAATCCTTCGGTGACTATGAACCTGGCTTCGGGGTATCGCTCCCGAGCCATTTTCACGGCGACCTTCGACAGGTCGACTCCGGTGTAATCGATCGAGGGCTCGTAGGAGCGCATGATGTTGAAGAAACCGCCCGAAGCACAGCCGACATCCAGCACTTTGATGCCTGGAAACAACACCCTTGGGAGGAATACTTTTTCAGATGGATAGAGGTCTGAGACCTCGTGGCGATGTTTGGAGTAATATTCGATGGCGCTGTGCTTGGACCATTCTTCGGCCGTGCTCAATTAGCGTCTCCTACATAATCACAACGGTATGCGGAGATCAAAGCCCGCACCAGCCCACAGCCGTCAACCGATCGCGGCAGAGGTGGAGGCGAACATCTTTCCCGCATCGCGGAGATCTTCCAAAGTATCTATCTCCGCCCATCTGTTTTTTCCCGTATACATCACTGCCATCTTCATACGGCCGGAATCGATAAGTTTTGCGAAGGCCGCTTCGTAATACTGGTCGGTCCGGCCTTTGGCAAGGAAATCCTCCATCTCGGGTACGATCGTCTCCGCCAAGGTTTCACGGGACAGCCGGTATATGTTTACCGTCTTCAAAACAGGGCCGTAATCAAACCCGATACCTTGGTCTACCTTAAGGACCATCGACTTCGCAAACCTACCGTTTGCCAGGATTACCGTACCGTCCATGTGAGGCTGGAAGCTGTCCACGATGGCCACATTCTCTTCATCCATGCTCACTAATCGACTGATCAGCTGTTCGTCAAATACCAGGTCGCCCTCCACGAGGAGTACGTCGTCGTCCAACTCCGCCTTTGCCAGACAAAACGAATAGAGGTTATTGGTTTCAGCGTAGACCGTGTTTTCCACGTAGGTAAGGCTGAGACCTCGGAATTTTGCTCCGAAATATTCGCGGACTGAATCGGCCAGGTATCCCACTACAACCGTGCAATTGTCGACGCCGGCCCTTCGCAGAGCCTCTAATTGGTACTCCATCATGGGCCTACCGGCCACATGGACCATGCATTTAGGGCAGGTACGGGTCAGCGGATCGAGTCGAGTGCCCATCCCCGCGGCCAGTATCAGTCCTTTCATCAACTACCTCACTTCAACAGGTTCAATCTTGCCTGATTCGGTGAATCTCGTTAGCCGCATCAGCGCTTCCACTAGGCGTCCGTTGTCTTCTTCGGTACGGCAGGCTATTCGTATGAAGTTGCCATCCAGACCCTCTTTCGACCCGCAGTCGTTGACCAAGATCCGGCAATCTTCGAATAGGCGTTCCGTCAGCTCCTGTCCGGTGAAACCATGCGATATCCCACAGAGGACAAAGTTGCCCTGCGTTGGATATGGGTCCAGGTAGGGGACCCCTTCAAGGCCTCGGACCAAGTTCTTGGTCGCCGCTATAACCTGGCGGCAAGATTCGTCATATTCATCCTGGTATTCGCCCATTTCCTCAAGGAAAAACTGAGCAAGTGAATTTATGCTCCAGATGGGCAAGTCTTTCCGCAGGTCCGACAACCGTTCTGCATCTCCGGTGGCGGCGTAGCCAAGACGGATACCCGGAATGCCGCAGTTCTTTGACAGGCTCTTTAGCACCAATAGATTGGGATAATCGTTGATCAGGTCCAATGCCGAAGGGTCAGGCTCGGTATCGACAAAGTCCAAGAAGGACTCATCCACCAATACCAGGTTAAGAGACCTCATTCGGTCCAGAAAATAAAGCAGGTCGCTTTTTTGCAGATAATTACCCGTTGGGTTGTTTGGGCGGATTAGGAGGGCCGAGTCGGAGTCGGTGCTTCTTACGTGGTCGATAAACTCATCAATATCCAGGTCGAAGCGCTTTGACGGCTTGAAAGAGCAGACTTCCCGGCCCAATATCTTGGCACGGTTCACGAACTCCTCGAACGTGGGCACAGGCACCGCCAATCGATGTACGTACCGTGACACGACCGCGTTGATCAGTTCGCTGGCGCCGTTGCCGACCACTAATTCGTTATGACTGAGGCCTATCTGTTCGGCGAGCAATGATGAAAGATACCAATTAGTCGACGGGTAACTGCCGAGCAGTTCAGGCAATTTAGCCTGCATGTTTTCAATCATCCGGCGTGGCGGGAAGTACCGGTTGGTCATGTAACAAAAATCCAGGATGTTATGGCTCCAATACCCTCCGTAAAGGGATGAAAGGTGGTTTATTTCTTGAGATTGCATGGTCTCCTCATTTAGGTACGCCATCGCGTACCGGCAGAAATACTCAGACAGGCATCGCCAAAGGGATGGAATCCGGTATTTATCAGGAATGGATCCAGACGACCGGCAGGCATAGGTATGTGACTGCTGTGGGGCAGGGCCCGCCAATGATGGAATATGGATGCGAGGTCAGCTAATAGAAGGAAAGGGGGCAGGTGGAAATTTCCCTGAGGTTGGTTACCCAAATCTCAGTAAATGGATGTTTTACCATGAGTGGTCTCCATGTATCGGGCACTACAACCGTGTCTCTGGGGCCGATACCAAACGCCGCCGCAATAATACCAGGCACCAAATCGGTAGTCAATCGTGTTGATGTGCTGTTCAATCGACCTCGGTGAACGTGTGGCCCTAGTGGACCTACGGCCGGTATTGCCCTTTTGCTTCCGTATTCAGAATACACTATTTAACGCCCGCATCAGGTTGACAATCCTTGGGCCACGACACAAAATCATGGCGGCCAGGCTCCAAGAGCGTTCAGCACCCGGCTGGCCAAATAACCCGATGCAGGAGCGACTTCATGTCCACCGGTTCCTTGATTTGGAAGGAAGGAAAGACTCAGGTAGGCGGCACCGGCCTCCATATCGTTAAGGGAGGCAGCGGAGACCCTTTATTGGTGCTGCACGGCGAGATGGGACAAACGGTCCCGCTCCGTTACGAGGAATCGTTGGCCCAAGATTTCACTCTCCACATGCCAGCCCACCCCGGGTTTGGCATCACCGACAGACTGGACTGGATCATGAGCGTTCGCGACCTGGCCAGTTGGTATCTGAGAGTCATCGATGAACTGGGTCTGGAACGGGTGAATCTATTGGGCTTCTCTTTGGGCGGCTGGCTCGCGGCTGAGATGGCCTGCCAGTCCCCCCAAACGTTCAAGAAGATGGCCCTGGTCGCACCAACCGGCATCAAGCCGCCCACGGGCGAGATTCTCGACATGTTCTTGATCGTGGCCAGAGAGTACCTGGAAGAGGGCTTCCTGGACGCCGACGCAACCCCCGAATATTCAATCGCCTACCCGCTAGAACCCACTCCCGAACAAGTGGAACTCTGGGAGTGCTCCAGGGAAGAGTCCGCCCGCCTTGCCTGGCGTCCCTACATGTACCACCCAGCCCTGCCCCATCTGTTGAGCCGGTTAAAAGACCTGCCGACACTCTTGGTCTGGGGTGAAAAGGACGGGGTGATACCGGTCAGCGCCGGCGAGGCGTACCGGGACGCGATCCAGGGTGCGCGCCTTGAGATCATGCCCGACTGTGGGCACCGCCCCGAGATGGAAAAGACCGAAGAGTTCGTACGCTTGGTCCGCGATTTCTTTTCCTGAATATCCCCATTGCCTTGAACCGCGACCCAGGGTTTACCAGGAACTCCTGAGTACGGACATGATTGGCCCGGCGTCGGTCACCGGCGTTGGGTTGGTCGCCAACGACCTGTCCTTGAGAGTAGCCGCCGCGATCAACTCCAGGCCCTCTTCAGGAACGCCAACGTCGCGCAGCCTGCCGGGAAGTCCCAATGAAACACGCAGGTCTTCCACTGCATCCGCCGCGGCCTGCGCGGCGTCATCGTCGGCCATACCGGCGGTATCCACGCCCAGGGCCTGGGCAATCAACGCCTGACGGTCGGCGGAAGCCTCAGCGTTGAAGCGCATGGTGTGAGGCAACATGATGGCGTTGGCCTCACCGTGGGGCACGTCAAAGAGGCCGCCGACGTGGTGGGCCATGGCAGTGTTCAAGCCCAGACTGCCCCCCGCCATCGTCGCCATTGAAGCCGCCGTTTTGGTGTTGAGCAGACAGTCGAGTTCAAGACCAGTGCATTGGGGCAGATATTTCACCAACATGGAGATGGCGTGAAGTGCCATGGAATCGGTTATCGGGTTGTGTTTGGTCGAATAGACCGATTCCACGGCGATGCGCATCTGTCCCATCGCTGTGGACAAGAGGATGCTCATGGGCGTGGTCGCCAATGCCTGACCGTCGATGACTATGCAGCGGGGAATGGCCGCGGGATCGGCGACAACTATTTTTCGTCCGAGGTCTTTGTCCGTGAAACCGCCGCCCCGGCTGAGTTCGGCCGCGCCCATGGTCGTGGGCACGGCGATGATGGGCACCCGGTCTTGGGACATCTCGGGGAGAATGACTGTATCCGGCGGCTCGAAGATCACCTGATAGTCGTGGATGGCACCGCCCTCGCCAAGGAGCGTGGCGATCCCCTTGCTGGTGTCGTGGGTGCTGCCGCCGCCGACACTGACCAGAGCGTCGGGTTTCAGCTCGGTTGCCAGGCGCATCGCCTCGTCCAGGGTGTGCACCGGCGAATGGGGCGCCACTCCTGAGTAAAGCCCAACGCACCGGTCTCCCAGCGCGTCCTGTACCCTCTGGACTACATCGGATTTCTCCAGAATTGACGGGCCGCAAACAATCATTGCCCTCTTGGCCCCAGCCCGCTCCAGAACGCCGGACAGGCCGCTGATGGCGTCCGGGGCGCAGAGCACTTCCTGGGCCACGCTGCTATAGCTGTAGGTCAAGACTTGGGCCATCGGACCTCCTCCGTCATCACTAAATCAAATTCCACGGTCCAGGCGTTCCATCTCCACGGCGAACCAGAGCGCCATCCCGCCGCTGCGGTCGTCGAAGCCGAAGATGGCGGGGCGGTCCAGGTACTCACGGACGTTGTTCTGCACTCCAGTGCTGACGCAGCCGTCGACCACGCTGCCGACGTCATCAACCCTTTCCGCCACTGCCTGCCAGGCCAGGTCAACGGACGCCCGGAAATCGGCTGAGAGGAAGCCCAGACGCAGGCCGCGGGCCATGGCGTAGCCCATCATGCAGGTCGCGGTGAACTCCAGATACGAGCCAGGGACGTCCAACACCTGGTTCAACAGGCCCGACGGGTGTTGCAGTCGCCGCAACGATTCCATGAGACGGCTGTACATCGCCGTGATCGCAGGGCGTTGGGCTTGGTCTTCCGGCAGGTAGGTCAGGGATTCAGCCAAGCCCATGGCGGCGAAACCGTTGCCCCGGCCCCAGTAGTAAGGGGCAGAGCGGCAATGCCAGAACAGGCCGTGGCTCTGCTGTATCTTGCCGTCCAACAGGAAGTTGGCCAGGATACCGGTGTATTTGTTGTTCCCTGTCAGTTTGAACGCCCGCCCAAGGATGGCGCCGCTCATGAACAAATCTTCAGTGCGAAAATCGGGGTCACACGGCTTGGGGGCGCTGCCTTGGCCCACAGACTCAAAACGGTCGGCGGCTTGGATGATCAGGTCGTTGTAGCGGGCTTCGCCGGTGGCGTCGGCCAGTTCGTCCGCCCAGACCACCGATGCCAACGCCGATGGGGCCAGGTCCAGAGGCACGCCTCCCGTAGCGAAGCGCTCCAGCAAGGAAGTAATGTCCGGGACAGGGTCTTCACCTCCAGGTTCCAATTGGTGTAGCCGGAGCCGGCCGCTGATTGGCATCCCCTGGGTGTAGACAACGGGATCGAACGTATGGCCATAGGCCGTCGCCAGCACCTTGGCGATCTCCGTTTTGGGCCGGCTTCTGCGCATATCCAGCGCATTGCGGGCGTCCGACTTGGTCAGCACGTCCAATTGGCGCAGCATGCTGAATAAGCGGCTCAATTCCCGGGGCAATTGCTCGTCGGTGGCCGTTAGGCGCAGTCCCGGAATCGTCCCCAAACCGTCGGGGTGTCCGGCGCCCAAGGCGGCCAAGAATCCCTGCTCGCCGGAGATCATCTTGGCGGCAAGGCCCGGCGCCAGGCTCTGGGCGGCCTGGTTGTGTTCCCAGGTCAGCGAGTCTCCGGACTGCAATTCCAAGACCAAGTCCGGCGCTTGGAAGCAGACCCACCGCCACAGATAACGCTTCTCGGGGTCTTCCGGGTCGTAGAAGAACTTGCCTTCCGGCGGGTAGACACCAGATGGAATGCCGCCCGCGCCGTTGCCCGGGGCGGAGTTCAGACGCAGGCCGTCGGGGTTGGCGCAGGGCACGGCGCTGAGGGCGATGCGCAGGGACAGGGCATCGCCGCCTCCGGCGAACAGCTCAAGGGCATGAAGCGCCATATCCACGTCGGCCTGATAACCGGTCAACCCACCCAGCAAAAGAATCCTGGTGCGTGAGGTCTCCACCGAATAGGCGTTCCGGTCCACCAAAGCCGGGATCTGGCCCAGTGAACGGGTGACTCCACAGGATGTACGGTTCCAGAAGCCGGGCCGGGCCCTGATCAGTGTGTCGATGGCGTCTTTGATCGTTTCTTCAGTGGACAAATCATCCTCGAGGTTAATTAACTTGGCGTGCGGACAGCTTTATCAAGTCCCTGGAATCGCCCATCGAATCCGAGCCCAGTATCAAGGCAATCATCTCATCAACCGATGACGCTGGCGCGGGATGCAGGGCGTGGGCGGCGCAGTCCCGGAATTTTTCTTTCAAGTGTTCCGGGGACATCGGCTTGTCCGGAGAGCCCGGCGGCGGCTCCAATTCCACGGACACTGATTCACCTCCGGCACACACCACTTCGATCTCCGCCCAGCCTTTGGGAACTCCCTCTTTGCTCTCAAATTTGACCAGCGCTGAGGCCGCCAACACCGACGGGTCGTCGAAGGCGGTGATCTGGTCGATCCCCACGCCGCCCAGCACCAGGGCGCAACCGATCAAATAGGGCAGACTGAACTGGGCCTCGACCTGCTGTTGGGGACGGACGACGCCGGAGGAAGCGCTGTAGCGGGAGGCGTATGTCTCCGGGCCGGTCCGTACAGTCACCGATCGAAGAGTGTTTCGGCCCAGGTCGAGCTGGTGGTGTAGTTTTACCGCCGCGTCGATGTAGCTGTGGGTTGGACGGCCGCAGGGGTAGGGCTTGAGGCTGATCCGGTCTCCCAGAAATTCGTCTCCCAACCCATCGGTGATGACCGACAGGTCGTAGCCGTCCGGTTGATACATGGGAAAGAACCCGTACTGCCCGGCGAAAACGTTTGCCGCCCCGGTGAAGCCTTCCTTGGCCAAGAATACCGAGAGCACCGCCCCGTGGGCCGCCTGGCCTGCTTGGAACCGCTTGGTCAGAGCGCCGTCTACGATGCATTGCCGGTTTCCGGCCGCCTGGCTGTAGGCGATGCCGAAGGCGTGGACCATCTGCTCTTGGGTCAGGCCCAGCAGCTTGCCCGCCGCGGCGGTGGCGCCGAAGATGCCGAAGCTGGCGGTGCGGTGCCAGCCGCGGTCGTCGTAGGCCGCCAGCGCCAGCCGGCACGATACATCCAACCCCAAGGTCACGGCGAGCATCAACCGGTCTCCGGCGACGCCTCCCAAAGATTCTCCGACGGCCAAACTCGCGGCCAGTACGGAGGTACCAGGGTGTATGTGCCCGCCCTTGTCGTAAGTGTCGTCGAAGTCCAAGGCATGGCCCATGGCCGAGTTGACTAACGCTGCGTGGTGGGCGGGCATCTTGTTTCCGATGACGGCCAGACTCGCCTCTTCCTTGCCACCCCAACGGCTAGTAACGGCTACGAGTTCCTTGATCCCCGGCGCCCCACTCCCGCCGAGCATGGAGCCGAAGGTATCAAGAACGTCACGGCGCGTGGCCTCAAGACTCACGGCGGGAACATCTTCAATGCTGGCGCCGACGACGTGGACGGCCAGAGTAAATGCTGGATCAACTTTAGGGGTGGTGGCTGCCATGGGTAAAAAGTCCGCTATTTCGGCCGTTATTTCTGCACTATGTCCACGTTCACAGTCCGGGACGCCGTAACCGTGAAGGTCAGGGAAGCGGTCCCGCCACCCTCCGTGCTGTCCATGACATGGATGTTTTCGGGGCCCTCCAGGTAATTGATCTCGTCGCCCTCCACGCGGAAGGGCCGGTCGTGGCCCGGATAGAAGACGTTGCAGGCCGCCACCATCTTCTCGACGCTTTCCTGGGCATCTTCCACGTCCCAAAATATGTTGTATGGGATGCCGCGAGCCACCGTACCGCTCTCCGGCATGGCGTCTCCGGCCAACAGGATTTTCTCGCCGTTGACCTCGGCCAGGACGCTCATGTGGCCTTTTGTATGCCCTGGTGTCTCTATGATCGAGACGCCGTCCACTATCTTGTCTCCCTCAGAGACGACGTCGACCTTCATGTTCCGCATCATGTCGGCCATTCCCGCCGCCACCGCCAGGTCCCATTTGTTGGGGTTGCGGGCATAGTCGATCTCCGTGGGGTTGACCAGTATCCGGGCCTTGGTGAACAGGTCCGTGTTCTGGCAGTGGTCCCAATGCATGTGGGTCAAGATGACTATATCGATATCGTCGGTCTCCAGACCCTTGGCTTTCAGGGCCTTGACCAGAAACGGGCGGCGCGACGACGGCCCGGTGTCGATGAGTATGTTGTGGTTCCCCACCCGGAGCAGCGAGTTGGTCGAGTAGCCGAAGGACCCTTGATCGGTGTTTAGGGCGAAACCGTAGGTCAATACATCCAGTGTTGCCATGGTGGGCTTTTCCTTTCCGGCAGCCGGACCGGCGCCGGTCTTCGTCTTTGGGGTTGGGTGCTAGCGGAAGCTGGGCATCACCTTCTCGGCGAACAGCTTTAGTGAACTGGACACCTGGCCGAAGTCCAGGCCGCCGGCATCGAGATAGCTGATGAAATGGTTGACATGGTTGTCTTCCAGTTCCTTGATGGCCCTGGTGACTTTCTCCGGACTTCCGATGGCTGCCATTCCCTCTTTGCCGCGCTCGGCCAACAGGTCTTTCTCGATGAAAGGGTCGCGGACGTAGTTCTCATACCCCCGCAGTCCGCCTGGGGCGGCGGCCATCTCGGAGACCGGCCTACGGAGGAATTTACCCATGTCGCCGGCCCATTCCAGCCGGGGAGTGAGCAGGTCGATGGCCTCTTGGTCGGTAGGCGAGACGTAGACATTGCGCACGGCGGCAATCTGGATGTCGTCCGGGGCCACTCCTTCTTCGATCATGCGCCGGTGATAGAGGCTGATCAGGTTCTGGTCGGAGTCCGGAGAGGCGGGGAAGAAGCTGCTGCCCACGGTGAACAGCCCCCACCGGTTTGAGACGGCGATCTCCACCGACTCCGGACTGTGGGTGACCGCCATGAATATCGGCGGGGTTGGCTTCTGGACTGGCTTGGGGATGACCATGACCTCGGGGAAGGAGAAGAATCGTCCGTTGTAGGAGAACCGCTCCTCGGTCCAGGCCTTGATGGCGATATCCATCCCCTCGACGAACCGGTCCCGGGACTCAGCGATGTCGATGCCGTAGACGTCGAACTCCCGTTTCTGATATCCCCGCCCAGCGCCGACAACCAGCCGGCCACCGCTGATGATGTCGATGGTGGCCAGGTCTTGGGCCAAGCGTATCGGCGAATGCCAGGGGACGATGGTGCAAGCAACGCCGATCTTGACCCGCTTGGTGCGGGCGGCGATGGCGGCCAGCAGGCTGTGGGGCGAGCTGATGATGCTGTGCTCGCTGAAGGCGTGCTCCGCGATCCAGACCGAATCGAAGCCCAGTTCCTCGGCCAGTTCCGCGCCCTTCAGGATGTCCTCATAGACTTCCACGTCGGTGCGGCTCACCGGGTTTGGGTTGACCTTGTGTTCGTCTGCGTATTGCTCGTGCAGTTGCGGGCGCTGACCAACGAAGAAGGCTCCGAATTTCATGCTGTTATCCCGGGTTCTCGATCTTGCTGTAGACCTCGGTCATCTGCGCTACAGAGTCGTTCTCGACATCGGTGAACCAACGCAGCAACGAACGGGTCAGAGAGTCTACCGACTCGTCTTCCATGGCTGCCTCATACCGTTCCCGGACGCTGGGCGTGGGCTGCCGGAGCCGTGCCTCCTTGAGCCAGGCGATCTTCTCGGCATCGGATATATCTGAAGAAACGACACGGACCTTCTCTTCGAACTCCGGGTCTTCTATCTCTTGGGTGGCGAAACCTAACTCTTTGACCCGGCGGTCAAAGATGTCGCCGTGGCTGTACTCCCGCGCCGCCACGAAGGACAAGCACTCTTTCAAGTCTTTGTTGTCGGTCTTGTTGGCCCACGCTTCCAGGTACACACCGGCCTGGGCCTCTTTGAGGCGGATTTCGTTCAGAAGGTCTACATACTCAGGTTTGGCGGTCATATCGGCAAAGCTCCTACGGGAATTTTATGAGGGCTACCACGCCTGCCGGCGATGGCCGCTCCAGGCTGGATGCACGGGTGGTTCCAATGGGGAGTGTAGTGCGCCGGTTAGGGGGTGTCAATCGGGCGTGGATGCCCTCTGATCGGCTGTCCCAGCCGTGTTAAAATGCCTTAACCCCAGGCGAGAGGTGCACTACTTTGGCCCCAATGTCCGAGGCCCAGCGCGGTATCGTCAGCACTATGCGCGAATTTGTGCGCCGGGAGGTCAACCCGGTCGCCAAGCAGATGGAACACGACGACGAATACCCGGTGGAGTTGGTCGAGCGCATGAAGGAGTTGGGCCTGTTCGGCGCCATCATCCCCGAGGAGTACGGCGGCCTGGCCCTAGACGTCAGCACCTACGCGTTGATCATCGAAGAGATCTGCCGGGGTTGGATGAGCTTGAGCGGCATCTTGAACTCCCATCTGATCATGGCCTACCTGGTAGCCAACCACGGCACCCAGGAGCAGAAAGAGACCTACCTGCCGAAGATGGCCACCGGAGAGAAACGTGGCGGCATCTGCATCACCGAGCCCAACACAGGCAGCGACGTCCAGGCCATCGAGACCAGGGCGGTGCGCGACGGCGACGATTACGTGGTGAACGGGACCAAGAGCCTGATCACCAACGGCCGGCACGGGAACACCTTCGCCCTGGTGACCAAGACCGACATCAATGCAGACCCGCCCCGGCGCGGCATCAGCGTTTTCATCGCCGAAAAAGGACCCGGATTCAACGTGGTCCGCGATATACCAAAGCTGGGCTACAAAGGGGTGGACACCTGCGAACTGTCATTCGAGGACTACCGGGTGCCGGGCGCCAACTTGGTCGGCGGCGAGGAAGGCCAGGGGTTCTACCAGATTCTGAGTGGGCTGGAGTTGGGACGGATCAACGTGGCCGCCCGTTGTTTGGGCGTGGCGCGGGCCGCCATGGAAGAAGCTACCAACTACGCCCGCCACCGGAAGACATTCGGCAAGCCCATCAGCGAACATCAGAGCATCCAGATCATGCTGGCCAACATGGCCACCAACATCCAGGCCGCCCACCTGATGGTCCTACACGCGGCGGAAAAGAAGGACCGGGGCGAGCGGGCCGACATGGAGGCGGGCATGGCCAAACTTTTCGCCAGTGAGATGTGCATGCAGGTGACCATCGACGCCATGCGGGTCCACGGAGGCTATGGCTACACCCAGGACCTGACCGTCGAGCGTTACTTCCGCGACGCGCCGCTGATGATGATCGGAGAGGGCACCAACGAGATTCAAAGGATACTCATCGCGCGGCATCTGATGAAAGATTTCTCCACGGGGGATTTCCTGTACGAATTGGGGTTGTGAATAAGGTGCTTGAATTGCCAAGATTTGATACTCCTTGGACGCAGTCTGCTTGATGGACGTACATTTCTCCAATCACGCCCTATGGAATATGATTGGTAGAGGAGCAACTGAGGAAGAAGTGGTGGATGTCATTAGGACCGGGGCCGTTGCTCCAGGCAGACAAGGCCGACTGGTAGCAACCAAGGTCCTGTGCAGAGGATACCTTTGGCAAGGTACGAATTACCCACACAAAGAAGTCCCAGTGGTGCACACTCAAAGTCAACCGACCATCACGGTTGTAACAGTTAAAACAAGATACGGCTTTTGGGCAGGTGTAGAGTGAAAATTACCTACGATAATGAAGTCGATGCAGCTTACATTTCTCTAACTACCGAAATAATACAGCCTGTAACTCGCCAGGTCGACGAGGACATCAACCTTGACTTTGACGGAGCCAACAAATTGGTCGGGATAGAGATATTGGACGCCTCCCAGCGACTCGACCTTGATTATCTCGCTCCGCTTGTTGAAAACATTGGGAGAATCGAACCTGGCTGGCCCCAGTTAAGGCAGGAACTACTCCGGCGAAAACAGAATGGAGAACCGGTGAAGACTCTAAAGCGGTCAGTGAACAATTGGATCAAAGGAGTTGGACTCTACAAGGCCGAGTTTTTATCCGACGAATCGAAAAATGGCCAAACTAGAGTAATTACACGCGCGATGTTGGAACAAGGCGACCTCGGCAATCATAAACTTAAACGTCAATCCAGCCTGGTAAAAGCACTTTGGAGGATTGGAAGTTATCGAGAAATTGAATGAAATCTGGCTGATGTTGTTTCCAAATAAAATGATATTAAGACGTTTACTCCTAAGAGGTGGAACCCATGGTGCGCAATAACAACGAGACCGGTATCACCCAGACCCTGGCGGCATTCGCATCCAACGTGAACTACGAGGACCTGTCACCGGACGTGGTGGACATGGCCAAGTACCTCTGCCTGGATTTCGCCGGTGTGACCTTGAACGGCTCCACCACCGACTCGGCCAAGACGGTGGTTAAAGCCCTCGAAGACGTGGGCCGCTCCGGCCCGTCGGCCATCATCGGGACGGACAAGCGGGTGTTGCCCGAGTACGCCGCCATGGCCAACGGCACGGCGTTCCACAGCATCGAGATGGACGACATAAATAACGAAGCTTCGCTGCACCCCGGCGTAGTGGCCTTTCCAACCGCCCTGGCCATGGCCGACATCACCCAGGTCAGCGGCAAGGAGTTCATCTCCGCGGTGGTTGCCGGATATGACGTCATCATTCGTCTGGGCCGGGCCCTGAAACCCAAGGAGCATTACGGCCGGGGATTCCACCCCACCGGCACCTGCGGGGCCTTCGGCGCCGCGGCGGTCGCGGCGCGGCTGCTGGGGCTACAGGGCGATGACTTCACCCATTCTCTGGGCATCGCCGGTAGCCAGGCCGCCGGGAGCATGGAATACTTGGCCCAAGGCGCCTGGACCAAACGGCTGCATCCCGGCTGGTCCTCCCACAGCGGCATCTGGGCGGCGCTTTTGGCCCGGGCCGGGTACACCGGTCCCACCACTATCATCGAGGGCCGGGACGGCTTCCTAACAGCCTACTCCGGCGACCCAGATCCCAGCCTGGTGCTTAAGGACCTGGGCGAGGAGTATCTAGTGACCCAGACCGGCGTGAAGCCCCACGCCTGCTGCCGCTACAACCAAGGGCCCATCGACTGTCTGCTGGACGTTAGGCAGAACCTCGATTTCGAGCCCATGGAG
>JADFPD010000157.1 GCA_022562475.1 Chloroflexota bacterium
ACAAAGCCTAGCCAGTATCGGGCACTGGAGCCGAATGGACGAGACCAAGGAGATCGCGGAGAGTAATGCGCCACAGATAATATCCGTCAGTGCAGGAAAAGGCGGAGTCGGCAAAACACTGATTTCCGTGAATCTGGCGCGCACCTTATCTTGGTCGGGAAAGCATGTTCTTCTGGTCGACATGGACCTGTACAACCGGGGTTCGACCACGATGATTGCTGAGCCGCCGATCACCGGCAAGATCACGGTTTCGGGGCTCATGGAGATGGCCCATGACTCGCGCATTACCAGGCTTAGGAAGGCGATCGCCGAAACCGAACTTGCCAAAGCAAAGGACGATGCGGGAAACCCGATCCCTCTATACCTGATCCCCAGTACAGTCACCAATTCAATCGTTGATTGGGCTCATCACACCTACGATATCAAGCAACTAAAGGATTTCATGGCCAAGGTTGTCCGTGAGATCACAGACAAATACGACATCGATTGCGTCGTGTTCGATTGCCGGCCCGGTCCGGAGCCATTATTCCTTGCCGTTGCGGGGATCTCTACAGAGATCATCTTGGTAACCGAGGCCGATATCATCACCCTCAACGGAAATATCAACCTATATAGTTACTTGGCAGACGTCTATAAAGAGAACTCAGACGTATTGCGCAATGTACGGTTCGTCATAAATCGAGTTCCCAAAGGACAGGACATAAATCACATAGAACAGCGCTACATGAAGCGGTTGTACGACCTATTCAAGACCCGTCCGGTCCTCGCATCCATCCCATTCGATGACGTGATATTCCAGTCATTCGGCCAGCACCGGTTCGTGGTCGACGAGTTGCCGAATTCCCCGTTCTCAAGACACATCGCAGGTATCGCCAACGGGCTCTTTTCCGGCTCTCACCAAGAATTGCTGAGCGACCGGGCCCGGGAGATGGCATCAGCGCTGGATGAGTCATGGTTTGTGTCGGGAAGAAAAGCGGTCTTTGAAGCTTTTGGGTCACTGATGAAAACCCGGCTATTACGTTAGCCCGGTCTCGTTGGTGGAACGGTCTGGAGCCGGTAAGGCGCAATTTAAGTTGTCGGCTTAACAATAATGACAAAGTCCCTGATAGTAGTAAGAGCCGTAGCGTTTCAGCCTGCGGTGTGTTCGAGCCTGGTTATGCTTAACTGGGTTGGCGATCCAAATCTCTATAGGCATGGTATTGGTGATGACTTCTTTAGGTAACGATGAACCCCAGGTTGCACGGGTCAATCTACCTGACCGTTCGAGAGTTTCGGTAGGCGCGATTTTTTTGGTTCTAGCCGTCGCGGTGGCGGTTGCATTTATTATCCTTTCTCTCGTCATGGGCATGAATGTCTCCGACCGGGTGAACACCTTGGAAGAGCGGATACCGGTGTTAGCGTCCGATGACTCGCAGGTGGTAAATGCCCTTCTTGAACTACGGGTCCTTACCTATTGGCTTGCCTACCCCACCACCGAGCCGCTGCTTCTAGAACCCACCGGCGGGAGCGGCGCTTCCCAGGGTGTACTCCGGATCGCCGATGACGGACTCAGCGGAATAATCATGGTGGCCGGGATGCAAGAATTGCCGGCTCCTCAGGTCTATCAGGTCTGGCTGATGGACGATGAGGACCAGGTGTTGGCCGGCCAGATGAGGGTGGACCCCAGCGGTTGGGGCGCCACAACGATATATCTTGAGGACCCGATCTCCGATTTCGACACTGTGGAAGTTACCCTGCAACGAGAAGACGGTCTCAACCTGGCGCCTGGCCTTCAAGTCCTAGAGGCCACGATCGGCGGAGATTCCGAATAGGGTGATCTACCGGCTGAATTAGGCGATGTCCATTGCCGTACCAAACCAGCCCGCGCTGTCCCAAATCCTGCGCGGGCTGGTCCGTTTAGCGGTTATACCCGGAGCTAAGCCAGGAACCTGTCGAACCAGCCCAGGGTGCGGGTCAAGTACTCCTCGCGCATCTTGGGGTGGCCCATCCGAGGAAACAGATGGGAGCAACCGGGAAACCGGACGAACTCCACCTCTTTATTCAGCCGTTTCAATGCGGTGAAATACTCCTCGCTCTGGCCTATGGGGCAACGGGCGTCGTCCTCGCCGTGCAGCAGCAGCACCGGTGTATGCACCTTGGCGGCGTAGGAGATGGGCGAACGCTCCAACATCTTGTCTGCGGCATCCATCGCGGACCCGCCCCACTGGGCTTCGCCGAAGCTGATCCCAATGTCCGAGGTGCCGTACATGCTGTGCAGGTTGATGCAGGGCGCGCCCACCACTGCAGCCTTGAACCGGTTGGTGTGGCCCACGGCCCAACTGGCCATGTAGCCTCCGTAGCTGTAGCCGTGGACGCCCAGCCGCTCCGCATCCACATAGGGCCGCTGGATCGATTCATCCAGCGCGGCCATCAAATCTTGAAAGTCCTCGCCACCCCAATCGCCCAGCACCGCCATCATGAAGTCCGTGCCGTAAGTGGATGACCCCCGAGGGTTGACCGCCAAAACCAGGTATCCCGCCGAAGCCAATACCTGCTGGGCCGGCACGAAGGCATCGTAAAACGCACCGTTGGGACCGCCGTGAATATCCAGGACAACGGGTAGGTCGAGGCGGAGTCGAATCGGGGAGGAAAGTACAACCGGCACTCAATCTCAAACCCTGAAATATCGCCCGGCCTCTCGATACAGAATTTCTCCATCACAGCCGCCGGATGCTTCTGCATATAAGGGCGGTTATGGTCCGACAATTGCTTGCTTTCACGCGTCGCCAAATCTATCTTGTGAAGGTCGCCGGGAGAGTGAGGGAATGAGGCGGTGACCACGGCTAGGCCCGCTTTCCTGTCAATGGACAATCCTGTGGACAAGCATGATCCGCCCCAGATGGTCTCGCTTGTTCCGCCCTCAGACGAAGTCTGGAATAAGAAAGATTCGCCCTTGCTCTCTCCCAAGAAGATGATCCGGCCGTCGTCCGCCCAGCACAGCGTGGCCGGGCGCATCACCGACGGGAACCCCAGATAAGGCTTGATGGTATCGCCGGTCAGCCTGCGGGGGTCTTTCCCTTCCTCCAGAACGTACAGCCAACCTTGCCACAGCACCATGCCTTCCGGAGCGTCCGACCCCACCACCGCCAATCGCCGCCCATCCGGCGACCACGTGAGGGCCCCCACGCTGAATAGACCCTCGGACATCAACTTGGGCTCTCCTCCCGCCGCCGGCACATTATACGCCTCGCTCAGTGCCAGGAAATCCCGGTCGTCGCGGCGGCCCGATATAAAGGCGATCTGAGAGCCGTCGGGAGACCACACCGGAGCGGTGTCATCCCAATCTCCGTCGGTTATCTGGCGGCTCTCTGAACTCTCCAGGTCAAGCACCGACAGATGGAAATGGGATTCGCCGCGCCAGCCCAGGGTGTCGTAGCGGTAGCGCACCCGCCGTACCACCGTGACCTGCGGCATTTCATCGTGACCGGACTTGGCAGGCCGGGCCGAATCGCCTCCAACATCCGGGTCGACGTCGGCACAGACCGCCAATCTCTTCCCATCGGGCGACCAGGAATAATCGAACACTCCTTTGGCCGCATGGGTCAACTGTCTGGCCTCTCCGCCGTCCGCCGGGATGGCCCACACCTGGGGCGGGTCGCCTTCGGTTGAGCGCAGAAACGCCAATCTACGCCCATCCGGGGAGAATCTGGGCGCCGAGTCCTTCTCCCCTTGAGTAAATTCTTTGTGTGACCCGTTTCCCAGGTCCATCAAAATTACCCGGGAGCGGGCATCAAGACTTTCTTCGTCCACCCAGCCCAGCGTGTAGGCCAGCAAGGTTCCATCCGGGGACAGGGCCGGGTCTGCGACTGTTTTGAGATGGTAGATCAGGTCCGGTGTGATCGGGTCTGGCATTGCTGACCTCTGGCGAGGCTGGTCTGAAGTCGTGTCCGATTCTAGCATAGGCCACATGTGAGACACAGACGGGGCCGGATATATAATGGCGCTGCTTTCGGACCCCGTGAACGAACGGGGAAGAGCGGTAGGAGGAGCCCCATGCAGCGTGATCTGATCGGTTATGGGAAGAACGTCCCCCAGATAGAGTGGCCTGGCGGAGCCCGCATCGCCGTGTCATTAGTCGTCAATTACGAGGAAGGGGCGGAGTACTCAACACTGGACGGTGACCCCCATCACGAGACCAACGGCGAGGTGCCATCGCCCGTACCGCCCCAGGACCGGGACCTGAACAACGAATCGTTCTTCGAGTACGGGAGCCGCGTCGGCGTCTGGCGGCTGCTGGACATGTTTAAGCGCCACGGCGTCAGTTCAACCTTCTTCTCCTGCGCTCTGGCCCTGGAGCGCAACCCAGAGGTTGCCCGGGAGATCACCGCCCAAGGCCACGAGGTCTGCGGGCACGGGTACCGGTGGGAGGAATATCACCTGAAGGACATCGACGCCGAGAGGGAAGCCATCGCCAAGACCTTGGC
>JADFPD010000158.1 GCA_022562475.1 Chloroflexota bacterium
GTTGTTCCGACCTTGCAGGCCGTTGTCGACGAGATTCTGGAGGCCAGGAGGTCGGTCCCCGCCCAGCGGAGCGTCTTGATGGCGGTCTCCGGGATCGATGCGGGCGGCAAGGGTTATTTCACCGGGCGGCTGGTCGGCGACCTACAGGACAAGGGAGTGCGCGCCGTCGCTATAAACATCGACGCGTGGCTGAACATCGACCGCTTCGACGCCTCCGATCCGCCCGGGCATTATTACGATAATGCGATCCGGTTCGAGGAGATGTTCGCTGGAACGGTGCTGCCGCTACGCGACCGCCGTTCCCTGCGCGTCGAGATCAACTACGCCGAAGAAACATCGACGGAATACGAGCGGCGCTCTTATGAGTTCGAAGACGTGGACGTCATCGCCCTTGAGGGGATCTATCTCTTGAAGCGTGAGTTCCAAGCCCATTTTGACCTATCGGTCTGGATCGAGTGCGGGTTCGAGACAGCCTTGGAGCGCGCCTTGTCCAGGGGGCAAGAAGGCCTGCCGCCCGAGGAGACCATCCGAGACTACCGTGATATCTATAATCCCGCGCAAGAGATCCACTTCCTGCGGGACAACCCCAAAGGCGTGGCAACTTTGGTAGTCAATAATGATGCGCGGCTGGGCCCGATCACCTGGCCCGAGTGAGCGGCTGGGTGGACTGCTTTGGAGACGGCCCTTATTTCGATTCATCCTCGTTGTATTTTCGAAATAAGTCCCTCAGGTTTTCAAAACCTTTCTCCAAGTATCGGTTACAAATAGAATTTGCCGCATTCTGGTGACCGGCGATGTAAATTTTTTCAACGGCGGACAAGACGTGCGCCATTTCATAACGGGGGAACACGTCGTGTTCATCCCCTAGGGTCTTTGGGGGAATTCTAATCGAATCGGACCGTGGGTTGCACTTTCTTCCCCCAGCTACGGCTTAGACCCTCTTCCGCTCCCCCAACAGGTCTACATGTAAGCCACCTCTATGACCCCAAGAGTCAGTTGGCGCTGCAGGTCGTTGAGATCTTCTTCCAGCGCATCCATGGTGACGATCGGCTACTGCCGTAGTCACCCTAAAAAATAACAAGGCCGGCGTCCCGCTTTTATGGGGCGCCGGCCAATTGCTTTTCAATGAAACCTGGCGTGTTTACGCCATCTGGAGCAAGCGTCCTATGCCGTGATCAGTCCTTCATCGATGGCTTTCGCGATTAGGTCGCCTTGTTCCGCCAGATGGGCGATTATGGCTTCTGAGGCGGCTCCGACCAACTCCTGGTCTAGGGCCTTGGCAGCGTCGGGATAGCCTGCTTCGGCGAGCATCTCCGAGCCGTTCTCTTTGATCTGACCCAAGGCCCAAGAGATCTGGCCCTCGGTGTCGGTCAGACCGTCTGGAAACTCGGTGTGTGAACCGCCGGCGCCCAATTTGTCATAGCCACCCTTGTGCCAATGGCCGCGGGGGCCGTGGGGGTCATATCGGATGACCTCTTCGCCTTTGACGTCAACGCCGAAGGTCGGGCCGCCCATCTTGCTCTTCAGGCACCTAACGGGCCATAGATATATAGTGACATCGCCCGATTTGTCCAACGGCCGCACCAAGACTTTCCCCAGATACGACTCGCCATCGATCATTGTAGCCATTCAAAAATCTCCTCTGCTGTTTACCTATCCACGAAATACTACCACAGGGAGGTAACTGTCAGCCCCGGCCCTATCGGCTCAATCTGGGTTACAGGACGGTTGCCGGGCGCAGGCAGCTTATGCCTAGTCGAAGTCGCCGGTATGCCAGATGGCGTAGGCGGCCTCGAATAACGTGAGTCGGCTGGAGGGCGTGTGACTTCGGAAGATTTCGTAGATCTTGGCGTCGGCCGGAGGGAGTCCAGCGGCGGCAGTCCTCTGAATCTCTTGCCACGCGTCTCTGAAAGCGGCGGTCCCCATGGCTTCGGACACTGCCTTGAGCAGCTGTTGGCCTGTGATGTAGTTGCAGACAAACAAAGGGCCGGCTTGATGCTGCGCGGGTCCGACAGCCGCTTCTTCATCCAATAATTGCTGGACCGAGACTGCCGGGCAAGGATCGCCTACGTAAGAAAAACTTAGGTTGTACAACTGCTGGTGTACCCAAAATGCAATATAATCGGCCCCGCCTTCTCTGAACCACGGAGGGGTGACGCGCCCCCTGTTTGCCGGATAAAAATGGACCAGCTCGTGGGCGAACACGGTCTCGTTTTCGACGCAGCACTCGTAATCTTCGGGCCGCACCACTATGAATGTTCCGCCGAGATTGACCCCAGATAGCTCCCGCTCGCCCCCCGGCGCCCCGATCAACAAGATCACTTCGTCGATTGGCTGTGGGAGACCCATGAACTCTTCGACCTTGGCGGCCGCATTGATCAGATGGGGCATCACATCTCCGTTGCCAACGGACCCCAATCTAACGATCGCGAAATTAACTTCGCCCGCCAAAGACAGGACCGCTGATCCCTTATCGATGAAGTTTGCGTTGAGGAGACGCCGGAAGTTTTCGGGTGACCGGTTTACCTGTGACGGCAGGATGGTGACAACAATCGCTTCATCGTCGTCGATTCCATCCTCGAACCATCCTTGGCTGGTCAGGGATTCAAGGTCCTCTCCCCTCAACTCGTAGAGGGTCCGGAGCAGACCGATATCGTGGCTCTCTATGGATTCGGCCATGAAGGGCATGCCGGCGACGCGGGCGCCCAAAGCGAGATTCTGGGCCAGGAGCGCCGACAACTCGCTCAGGAGTTGGTTATCGTAGGTCCCGACGATCTCGCTGTTGAACCACCCGAGTTTAACGATCTTGGAGGCGACGCTTACGCCTGTCCCGGTCCCGTCTCCTTGGGGGTCGATGACCTTGACGAAATTTCCCAGCCGTTCTTCTTCCGCCACCGAGATATCGTCATGGAACCAGCTTCTACGCTTAAATGCCTGAAACAGGAGTGGACCGTGCTTAACGACCGTGTAAACGTGTTGGACCGCCCGCCATTCCTGCTCCTCGATGCCGTCGTCGAACCATGGCAGGACCGCTAT
Organism: Chloroflexota bacterium; assembly: GCA_022562475.1. Classification (GTDB taxonomy): domain Bacteria; phylum Chloroflexota; class Dehalococcoidia; order Lucifugimonadales; family UBA3495; genus UBA9611. Next base: position 3,037 of record JADFPD010000158.1, read on the forward strand.
TTCAGAGGCGGCTTCGGAATCGATGGCCGCCAGCCTTTGGACCTGGACCACCGCCTGGGCTTCATCATGGGTCACCCCGTCGACCAGCCAAGTCCTCGATGCGACTCTGTTAGCTATCGTCTCATCTATTTCGACCAGTAGATTCAAAGCATCGGCAGCATCTCGCTCTGGGCCGGTGAGGTCCTGGCCGTACCAACTGAGATTTTTCACCAGGCTGCTTACTGGCACTGGCGTCGGAGTCGGTGTCGGCTGGGGTATTGGTGTGAGAGTGGGAGTGGGAACCGAGGTTGGAGTCGGCGCAGGGGCCGGCGTGGGCGTGGGCGCGGGTATCTCCGTGGGCGATGGGACGGTTGTGGGCGCCGGCGTGGGTCCGGGCGCCGGCGTGGTTGGTTCTGGGACTGGTGATTGAGCTGGCGGAGGCTGCGGTGTGGGCATGATCGTGGGAGTGATCTGACCTACCGGCGCCGCCAGAGTAGCGGGGACTGTTGGAGTAATATTCCGGCCGTTGCCGTCGCCGCTACCACCACAACCGGCCAAAAGGACCGCCCCAACAGCTACCGCCAAGAATCTTTTCACCCGGAAATACCCACTTTGATGAGTCCCAGCATGGTCTCAATCGGTGATGAGAGTATAGGCTGGCCTGTGGATACCTGCCAGTCTTCGAAGCTAACAGCTATCAGCTTTCAAGGGTGTGGAGGCCTGATCGCTGCAGGCTGTTTGCTTATTTGGGCCTGGCAACCAGCAGCAACTGGACCGACACTTTATCCTCAACTGAGACGATGTTCCGAATATTGGGCACTCGAATCCGGAGTTGGTCCCAGGTGAACTCCGTGCGGCCTAATACGTTCAGTACATCGCCGTCGTTCCTGACCTCCAGGTCGAAGGTCAGCGGGACATCGATGCCGTTGACACTTAGGGTGCCGGCGACTTGGCCGGTGAAGATCTCCCCACTGAAGAATTCCGGCGGCAGATCGGTTAGGTCATTCACCGTAAAGACGGCATCCGGAAAATCGCGGAACATCCGGTCTCGCATGTACCGGTCGCGGAAACTTTGGTCGCTGGATAGAGAGAGCAGGTCGACGGTCACCTCCGAGGGCTGACCATCGAAATTCAACCGGCCCGACAGCGATTCGGTGCGCACCACGGCGTCGCTGGGCAGGGGCAACCGGCTCAACTTTTCACGAACAGTGAAGGTGATCTCCGAGCCTTCGCCCACCTCGTATTGCAGGACGTGCACTCCGGTGAGTGTCACCGCCCCTTCCGGCAGCGACAGGTCCCCGCTCTTGGAATCGCCCTGGCCCACTAATGCGATTCCTATGACGGCGGCCACGATCAACAATGCCGGGGCCGGCCAGCGCGACGCGGTCAACGGCACCCGCCCCAGATTCGGCGCCACC
>JADFPD010000082.1 GCA_022562475.1 Chloroflexota bacterium
GGTGGTCATGGCGGTTCTGACGTTCTCTCTGATCGAGTCGTTCTTCGTGCTGCCCGCCCACCTCGGGCACGGGCGCAAGCAGGGTCGAGAGGGACGGGCCCGCATGAGCTTCATGCGTCCCGTCGACCGTGCGCAAGCGTGGGTCACGAGCCGACTCGATCGCTTCATTGAGAATCGGTACCGGCCAATGCTCGACACGCTCTTGGAGCACCGATATACGACCATCGCCAGCGCTGTCGCCATACTGATGATCACCATCGGGGCCGTGGTGGGCGGTGTCATTCCGTTCGCATTCTTTCCTCAGATCGAGGCGGATGTGGTGACGGCGTCTGCTAGACTTCCCTTCGGGTCTCCGGTCGATCGGACACTTGCTGTGCGCGCTGAGCTTCAGGCCGCGTTGGATCTGGCGATCGAAGAAAGCGGTGGGCCAGCCTCGATCCGTGGCGTCATCTCGCGTGTCGGTCAGGGTCCAACACAGTTTGGTCCGTCCCTGGGCGGTGGGGACAACCGAAGGGGTAGCCATCTCGTATCTCTCGAGGTGAACCTCGGCCCGGCCGAGCAGCGAGACTTCAGCGCCGCAGAGTTCGAGGCTCGCTGGCGGGCCCACGTTCCGGCGCTCGTGCGTTGATCAGACAGCCTGAATTACTTTGCTACCACGGCTAGGCGGGAATCGCCACGTTGAACTTGGGCATGACCTCTTTGCCGAAGCGCTCAAGCTGCTCGATCATCACGTCCAGGGGCGTGCCCTGACGGCCACAGCCCACGTGCATGTACTCCAGGCCGGGGTATTTGTCCTGGATCTCCATGATATGTTCGGTGATATGCTCGGCGGTGCCGCAGACCCAGGCGCCCGCGGCCACGGCATCCTCCATGGTGGGCAGGCCGGCGGTGGGCGCCCGTTTTGGGTCGCCCAGGTCATCGATCATCTCCGGAGTGAAGGACCGGAAGAAGCCCAGCGGGGCGAACATCTTCATGTCTTCTTCCAAGTACTTTCTAGCCTGGTCCATGCCCTCTTTCTCACTGTCGGCGATGAACGTGGGCAGGCCCAGAACCAGCCTACTGCCTAGCTGGATGTCTTTATAGCCGTTCTTGTCCAGAGTGTCGGTCCAGCGCTTGATCACGTCATCGGACGGGCCTCCGGTGACAGCCCCGCCGCCGATGATGGCCTGAATTTTGTGCTTGGCCATGAAATCCATGGCCCGCTGGCTGGCGCTGACCATGGGCTGCCAGGTCTCCACCGGCAGGTGCATGGGCCGTGGCACCAAGGTGATCTCCTTCAGGGTGTAGCCCCGGTAGGGGACTTCAGGCGGGAGGGTATAGTGCTTGCCGTGGTGGGAGAAGGACTCCTCGTTGAAGGCCTTCATGATGATCTCGATCTGTTCCTCGAACATCTCGCGGTTAGCGTCATTGTCCGAGTTGGTGCTGGGCACGCCGAAGGTGTCCACTTCCCGTGAGTGATACCCGCGTCCCACGCCGAATATCACCCTCCCATTGGTCAGGATGTCGGCGGTGGCGTAGTCCTCGGCCAGCCGGAGGGGGTGCCACATGGGATTGATATTGAACCCGCAGCCGAATTTGAGGTTTTTGGTCAAGTTGGCCAGGTGCACGTAGAGGAGCAGCAGGTTCGGGATGACCTCGTTGCCCTCATGCTGGAAATGGTGCTCGGCCATCCAGAAGCTGTGGTAGCCCAGGTCATCCATCACGATGGCCATCTGCTCCACCCGGTCGAATATGGTGCTCAGGCGGTCGTTATCGAAGCGGCGGTCGTTGACGGCAGCGGCCCCTAGGCCCAGATCTCCCAGGTCAACATGTCCGGCGTACAGAGTGCCGAATTTCGTGATCAAATTTACGTTCCTCGCTCCAGATCGGTTTCTGCCATTTTAATATTGCCCTTCCCGTTGTCAAGTGAACCGGCGGAGCGCCGACCCGGGAGAGCCACGGTTGACGCTGCTGGGGGCCGCCATTATTATCCAGGCCTAAGGTCCACCGTCCCGGAACACGATACAAGCACAGATGGAGAGCAGCAATGAAGTACGACGTGATCGTTGTCGGGGCCGGCTCGGCCGGCTCCATCATGGCTTCCCGGCTCAGCGAAGACCCGGAGCGTGCCGTCTTGTTGTTGGAAGCGGGGCCCGACTACCCCGAGTTCGAGCAACTGCCCGACGAGGTGAAATTCGGTTACGCCACGGCCACCGATATCATGACCAGCGACCACAACTGGCAGTTCTGGGGCAAGGCCACCGAGACCTCGCCGCCCATGATGGTCCCCCGGGGCAAGGTCACCGGCGGCTCCAGCGCCATCAACGGCCAGGTCTTTCTCCGAGGTGTCCCGGAGGACTATGACTCCTGGGCGGCCATGGGCAACGACGAGTGGAGCTTCCCCCAATGCCTCCAATATCTTCGGAAGATCGAGACGGACACCGACTTCCCCGACGACGATTTTCATAGCTCCGAAGGCCCCATAATCGCCCGCCGGTTCAAGCCGGACGAACTTCTGGCCGACCAAGCGGCCTTCCAGGCATCCTGCCGGGCGGCCGGTTTTCCCGAAAGTCCGGACCACAATCATCCCGAGGCATCCGGCATCGGCCCGATTCCATTCAATAACCCCAACGGCATCCGGTTCAGCACCGCCCTCGGCTACCTGAACCCAGCTAGGCACCGGCTCAATCTGACCATAAGGCCCAACGCCACCTCCCGTAGGGTGATCTTCGAGGGCAAGAAAGCCGTTGGCGTGGAAGTTGAAAGTGGGGGAGAGATCTTCGTAGCTGAGGCAGACCTGATCGTCCTCAGTTCCGGCGCCATCGGGTCGCCCCAGATCATGCTGCTCTCTGGCGTCGGCCCCTCAGCCCACCTGAAGGAGATGGGACTGCCGGTGGTCCACGACCTCCCCGGCGTGGGGCAGAACCTCCGCGACCACCCCATGATCTACGTGACGTTCAAGACCAAAGAAAGCTATCACCAGGACGGTTTTGCTCCCAGGGTGCAAATGGGCCTCCGGTGGACCTCTGAAGGGTCCGACCTGCGCAACGACCTGATGATCCTGATGCAGTCCTACGCCACCGAGCGGGTCGACCGGGGCGGCGAGCGCATGGCGCCCCTGGGGGTCCGCATGCTGGGCTTGCTGGACCTGGCCATGAGCGCCGGGGAACTGAAGTTGACCTCTGCTGATCCCACCGAGCAGCCATCTTTGGATTACCGGTACCTGCGGGACCCATTCGACCGGCAGCGGATGCGGGAGATGGTGCGCACCTGCGCCAGCCTGGGCGCGGATGAGACCTTCAAGGAAATAGTCGAGTACCGTATCGAGCCCACCGACGAGGAACTAGCCTCCGATGACGCCCTGGACGCGTTCTGCGCCCGGGACGTCACCACGGGGCAGCACATCTCGGGCACCTGCAAGATGGGTCCAGCCTCGGATGGCATGGCCGTGGTCGACCAGCACGGCCGGGTCCATGGTCTGGAAAACTTGCGTATCGCCGACGCCTCGATCATGCCCAACTGCGTCCGCGCCAACACCAATGTCACCACCATGATGATCGGCGAGCGCATCGCCGACTTTATCCGGAGCGGGGGTTAGCAAGGCGCTACGGAGGAGCCACCACGACTCCGGTCTGTTTAACGCCTATCGCTCCGACAATAACGGAAGTCGGTAGGCCCTGGCGGCGGTGTCGTGGAACAGCAGTCTCTTCTCGCCGGCCGTGAAATCTCTAGTCATGCGCTTGAAGGAATTCCAGACCGCCGTGTATGAGTAGGAATTCTTATCCACCGGGAAGTTGCTCTCGAACATGCAGCGTTCCGGCCCAAAAGCCTCGATGGTGTGCAGGTAGTAGGGGGACGTGGATTCGGTGAGCTCCGTTGAGTCCGGCGGCGCGGGCCGGGTGTGCCACTCGAACCCGCTGACCCGGTTGCCCAGACCGCCCACTTTGACCACCACATTGGGGCGCTCGGCCAAGACGGTCATGTCCCTCTTCCAGACCTGGAATATCTCGTCCCGATGACCGGCGTAGGGGCCGACGCCCAAGGGACGCCCGATGTGGTTCAGAATGATGACCGCATTGGGAAAGGCGGCGGCCAGGTCCGCCAGCTCCAGTATCTGTGGATGATAGACCAGTGCGTCGAAGCCGTGCCCCCGACGCTGGAGCACATCGAATCCCTCCCGGAACTTGGCGTCGGCCATCATTCCCGGAAAACCGGAGCGGTGGGAGCGCAGTGGTTCGTGTGCGTCCCAACTGCAGGTGTGCCGGATGCTCCGGAACCGCCCGCTGCCGGCACCCTCCAAGGCCTCCAGCACCGGTTCCACCGCCACCCCCAGGTTCAGGTCGGCGTAGCCGACGATCCCGGCGGCCACCTTGGTGGGGCCGTAGAGCCCGCTGTCGCTCTGAGCGCCGATGCCACGGACCCACTCGACCTCCCCGACGGACCGCATCTCTGCCGGTCCCGACGCCCGGTACATGGCATCAACCTCAACGAACAGGGACTGCACCACGTTATGCCCGGTGGCGAAGTCTCTGGTTACCTCGTCGATCATGTAGCGGTCTCCGGGACGGTCCCACAGATGGTGGTGGGGGTCGCAGATGGGCAGGCCGGGGTCCAGGGCCTCTTCCTTGGTCAACTCCAGCCAGGCGTCAAGTTCAGCGGGCATTTTTCTCCTTCGATGGATCAAGGGCGAATAACCTAAGGGCACGGTCCCGATTGCATCGGGATGCCCTTACGTGTTTAGACCGGCTGGCCGGATGGCTACAGCCCCAGCAACTCCCGGAAATTCTCGCCGAGGATGCGCTCTTTGGCGGCGTCGGGTACCGGCAGGCTCTCGATGAACTGGGAGTCTTTGGCCATGTCGGCCAGGGGGAAGTCGGTGCCGAAGCAGACCTTGTCCGCGCCATGCTTGTTGATGATGGCGGCCAGGGTGTCCGTGCCCACCTCTTTCAATTCGGGCGGCCAGGTGGTGTCGATGATGACGTTGTCTTTCCCGATCAGTTCCCGCTCGGCCTCGTCCAGCATGTAGAAGCCCCCCAGGTGAAGGCAGACCACCTTCATCTTCGGAAACTGCCGGATCATGTTCATCACCCGGCTTGGCGGCGAGTAAACCGTGTCCTCCGGCTTGGTGTGGGCCCACTTACCTGAGTGGATCTCCACCACCATGTCCTCGCCCAATTCCTCGTACAGGGGGAACATCTTGGGGTCATCGGGGAAGAATTCATTCAGCATTGGGTGCAATTTCACCCCCTTGATGCCGGCATCTCGCAGGCGGCGGACCTCGCCGGGCATGTCATCCATCTCTGGGTGTATCGCGCCGAAGGGCACCAGCATGTCGTCTTGGATGCTGATCAGCCAGTCGTTGGCCGGCTTCACATGCCGCACCTGGTCAACCACACCCAACACCACCGACTTGTCCACTCCGGACGCACGCATATGGGCCTTGATCCCGTCAACGGTATTGATCCCGACGGCCGGGTAGCCAAAGTTTTCGGTCATGTTTTCCAACACCGGCGCGGCGATGCGGTCCGGGGAGATGTGGGTATGGACGTCTATGCGCATGGGACTACCCCAACATCTCTGCGGCCAGTTTCTCCAGACCGGGTATCGCCTCGTCGGCGGCGCTGGAGGGCAGCCGGACGGTGGCCATATCGGCCCCGGCATCTTCCATCTGCTTGATCTCGTCGCGGCTGGAGGCTCCGTAGACCAAGATCTGGATGCTCTTGGGGTCGCGCCCCGCCGCGTCAGCCAATTCATCCAACGAGGCCCGGCCCGCCCTGACGCTGTCGGGAGTGGCCCGCACCGGCATCCAGCCGTCGCCGTAGGTGACGACACGCTTGAACACGTTGGCGGCTGCCCCGCCCAGAAATATCGGGGGATGGGGCTTCTGGACCGGCTTGGGGAAGACCCGGACCTTGGGGAAATCGTAATAATGGCCGTGATATTCGGCCTCGTCCTTGGTCCACAACTCCTTCATGGCTTCGATGGCCTCCCGGGCCTGGGTCCAGCGATGGTCGAAGTCGCCGCCCATGATCTCCGTCTCCTCCCGCAGCCAGCCGGTGCCGATACCGAAGATGAACCGCCCTCCCGAATGGAAGTCCAAAGCCGCTATCTGCTTGGCCTGGACCAGCGGGTTGTGCTCGGGAATCAGGCAGATGCTGGTGCCCAGCATTATCTTGCTGGTAGTGGCGGAGGCGATGGCCAAACTGATGAATGGGTCGGCCATGTCGGACATGGATTCGGGGATGCTGCCGTCGGCGGTGCCTCCGTATTTGGATGTGGTCTGCACCGGGATTATGGGGTGCTCGGCGATCCACATCGACTGGAATCCCAAGTCCTCCGCCTTCTTGGCTAAAGCGCCGATGTCTCCGGTTTCGCTGTTAACTCCCACGTTTACCCCAACTTTCATCGCATCTCCTCCGATCGATCAGCCTAGAAAAAGTGCCCCGATGGTACCACGCCTGGCGTGTTTTTGCTCAAGGGAATATTTCAATCAAGTACAATGATGTCTTTATCCAAGGCCCTCGGTATCGATCAAGCAATCTGATTCGGAGACAGCGCCGTCAAATGACGTTTACCCAAGCGATTCCCTCTGGGTTTCGCAGGTATTTCGATTTTAAAACTAGGTCCAGCCGGTCAGAATACTGGTGGTGGACCCTATTCTCCATTCTGGTTTCCGTGGCAGCCTCGATCGTGGATGCGCTGTTATTCGGAGGGACAGCAATCCTCGACACCGTTAGCACCGTGTGCCTATTTATTCCTGGAATAGCGGTGGCTGCCAGACGTCTCCATGACATCAACCGGACGGGATGGTGGATCCTGATCGCTTTCACGATCATCGGAATATTCCTGCTGTTTTACTGGTATCTTCAGCCGGGAGACCGGGGAGCCAACGACTACGGGAATGACCCCCTCCGACCACCCGCCGAAGCGGGGTTTGAAGGGACCGCAGGGTTGTATCGCTCTCCGGATGAATTCGGATTTTGTGCCACCTGCGGCACCGCGCTGGAAGAGGACGCCAATTTCTGCCGGTCGTGCGGCGCCGCCGTCTGATCCGATTTCCGATCTGTGCAAATGCCAATAGGCTCGAATCATGTGATAGAATATTGAGGTATGGAGCGGATGCAAGAACAACCCATCCACTGGGACAACCACCGGACCAACCTGAACCTGACGTTCATCTTCGCCTTGATCGTCGCCGTGATTGGCATCCTCGGGCAGCCGGTGCTTTTCGTTCTCGGTATCGGCGTGGCCATCTATAGCTGGCTGACCAACCCCAAACAATACCTGATTTACCGCGACGCTCTGGTGATAATCTACGGACGGCCCAGGACCAAGGCCTATCCCTTCCAGGAGATCTCACACCTGGAGACATTGTCGTTGCCAATGGGGGAGCGCCTCAGGGTCCGCATGGTAAATGGCCGGCGCATAATGCTCCTGACCAAAGACTCGGAAACATTCCGCGCGAAACTGGACGAAGCGCTGGACGCCTTTCACGGCGAGCAGCGGGGCACGGACTACGACCAGGAGACGCAACGGGAGATCGGTCCGAATGCTGGACCGGAGAATGAGACGGAACCCCCCCCGGAGAGCCGGATGGGCGAGAGTTCCAGCGAAGACGACGACGTACCCTACTAGCCTTTCGCGAATACGCTAGAAAACGAAAATCCCGGCTCTTCAGATAGAGCCGGGATTTTCATTTCTGCGGAATCTTCATGACGGACCCTTTCTAGGGGAGCTGCACTTCCTTGGTCACGGCGGTGGTGTCGCCAAAGTTGCCGCAGTAAAGAACGTGGTAAGGCTCCGGCCCGCCGGATACGACGATTATGATGTCATCGGCCGATTGGCAGGGGCAGACCCGGTCGCCGTCCATGGCGAAGCCGTCTTCGTAGGTGATGACCGAGGTCTCCTTGGGGAACCGGTCGATGGGCACTTTACAGAGCTCGAAGAGCGCTTCCTTGACCATCTGTTTGGTGTAGCCACCGTCCGAGAAGATCTGGGCGTGACCCGGCGTGAGTATGACCAGGGGGTTTCCGGCAGCCAGGAGGTAGTTGTTGTCGCTGATATCGGCCATGGCGCTGGCGATCATCGTCAAGAAGCTATCGGGCTTTTTATAGAACGTGAGACAGTTGCTGAAACCCTGCGCTCCCACCACGGTGACTGCGCTCTGGTCCGGTGAGAAGCCGCGCTCCACGTGAAGGGGCTCCCAGACGCTGTCCTCTTCGTTCTCGCCCATGCAGGATATGTATTTTGCCGGGCTGCCGTGAACCGACATGTCGGTGGACCAGGGCTTGGCCCCACCCACGTTCAGCAACAAGAGCCGCACGGCCCGCCCGATGGTGGCGTTGGCCCGAGAGCCCGGCCCAAGGGTCCCCCGGCCGCTGTTCAGCCCGATCAACTCCCTCACCGGCCCGTTGACGATCAGCAAAGGCGACACGGGGTTGGTGGTGGTCTGCAAGCCATGGATGTTGAATGAGGGCTCCGTGATGGCCTGGACGGCGGCGATCAAGACGGGCATGTATTCGGGAAGGCAACCGGCCATCACGGCGTTGACGGCAATCTTCTCCACCGTGGCCGCTCCAGCGTCCGGGTTGATGTAGCCCACCAGTTCTGAAGCGTCGCGCTGGGCATGATCCAGCATGGCGCGCACCCGGCCGGCGGTGGGCGGTATCACCGGCAGCCCATCGGACCAACCTTGGTCCAGCATGAACTGAAATACGGTTTCCGGTGAGTCTTCTATGTCGAATTCAGTGGAGTCCATCAATTCAAAGGGGATATTTTTGTTCAACAGATCCGAAAAAAGGCGACGGTCTTATGGGATGTTTACCTCCGTGATCGTTCCCGGCGCCGCAAAATCGATGGCCAATTTAATTGTTTCGGAAGCTAACTGAATGCGAGGCCACCTGGTTGATGACAGCACAACAACCGCAAACGGTAACCGAGTTAGGTCCTGCTGGCTAATGATGTTCTTGTCAGTGGTGACGAAGACCTCGAAACGTTCGCGTCCTGCCGCAGCCAGCAACTCTCCGTTGGACAGTTGACTCCAACCCCGTTCGTAGGCGGTTTCAATCTGATGCGGGTCGAAGAGATTCCTCAGGGGCACAGGTGTTCCTCGAGCGTAGAGAACGCGCAATCAAGCGACCTGGGACGCGCCAAGGCTCTTGGCGGCATGGTCGAGGACAGCGCGCACCTGCAGGTCTGTTACGCCGGGAAACCATTCCAAGAACTGGGCCGTCTGCGCCCCATCCTCAAGGTTCTCGAATAGCGCGGAAACCGGCACTCGCGTGCCTTGGAAAACCCACTCTCCGCTCAATCGCCCAGGATCACGTTCAACCGCTTTGCATGAAGACCAGTCCAACATAGGCTTATCCTAACATTCGTGACCGGTTTGGCGTTATTTTGCCGCTTCCGGCCCGCGCAGTTGGGCGATGATCAGGTCTACGGCCTCTTTGGCGACGGTGCGCACCACGTCTGGCTCCACATACTCCGTGAGCTCGGTCTTGGGAAGGACCACCATGGGGGCGTCGGGTACGCCGTTCCCCCGCATGGATGCCTTGGCCAGGGTGATGAACCGCTCGGTGACCAGCACCACCGAGGGAATGCCGCTCTTGAGCAGTCTAACGCTGTCGTGGACACTCCACGCTGTGCAGGACCCTCAATTCGCCAGACCGACGATGGCCACCTGGGCTCTCTCGCCGACCTCATCGAAGGTCTCCTGAGGAGCGGCCGAGGCCAGCGGGATCAGCTTCTCGAAGACTTCCACCACGCCGTACTGTTCCTTGAGGATGATGCCGATCTGCTCGGCGATGATGTTCATGCTGGTCCAGCGGTTGTTCAGGATGGCCACCGTGGCCCCTTTAAGGTCGGCGATGTATGGAATGTCGTCCTCCACGGGACGCCACGCCTCCGCCGCCGGGCTGAGTATGGACATCTTGGTGGCCATCGTCCTGCTCCTTTGCCGCTGGTTTCTAATTCTCAAATTACCGAGCGTGTCGTTGCCAGTATTACCGGTTAACAATCACGCTTTTCTCCGGGTCGTAAACCGGACGCACCATCTCGAATCGGTCGTTGGTGCGGCAGTACATATTGCCGGCCATACGGCCGGTGGCCATCAGCTTCGATTGGTCTATGCGGTGGCCGTCGATGACGTCGTCGCGGACATGCACCAGTAAGATCGTGCCGATGACCAAACCGTGCTCGTGTTCACCGGAACCGATCTGGACAACCTGGTCCAACTTGCACTCGATGTTCACGGGGGACTCGGCAACCCTGGGCGGCTTGACGATCTGGGATGGCGCGTGGGTGAGACCGGCGATCTCGAACTCATCCACGTCCTCGGGATACTCGGCCGCGGTGGCGTTCATCGCATCGGCGATGGGGTCGACGACGATGTTGACCACGAATTCGCCGGTCTCTTCTATGTTCCGTAGGGTGTCCTTGCTCTTGTTGCCCACGTTGCGGGACGAGGAGAACATGACGTTGGTGTAAGAAACGGCATTGAAGAAAGAGTAGGGGGCCAGATTAACCACGCCATCCGGGGATACCGTGGAGACGAAAGCTATGGGCCGGGGCACGATCACTCCCGTCAGTACGCTATTGAATCTTTCAAAGGTCAATGGGTCGATAATCAATTCAAGTCCTCCGCCCGTGTTTTTCGAATTTACTAGGGGGATTATAGCCTTCGATAATGAGCCCGCCAAGCTTTGACATTCCAAAGTCTTATTGTTATGTTGGTAGCCGTTCACGCCTGGGGCGTTCCTGGGAACGAACATTCCAACGGCCCAAGCGGGAGGGTGATAGATGAACTGGGCGGAACAGATCGTCAAGACGCTCAAAGACTGGGAAACGTCGATGATCGTCTATGTGCCTGACATATCCATCGACCAGGTCACCAGCCTCATCGACAAGGACCCCTACTTCAGGCTAGTCTCGGCCACGCGGGAGGAGGAAGCCATCGGTATCGCGGTCGGGTCCTACGCCGCGGGCCGTAACGCCGCGGTGTTCATGCAGTCCAGCGGTTTCGGCAACAGCGTCAATGCCCTGGCCAGCCTGTGCATCCCCGCCCGGACTCCCATACCCATGTTCATCAACCTGCGCGGCGGCCCCGGCGAGTTCAACATCGCTCAGGTGGTCATGGGCCGCGCCGTGATACCGATCATGGACCAGTTGGGCTTGCCCCACTTCATCCTGGAAGACGACGGAAAGATGGACAAGCTACTGGACGGCGCCATGAAGCTCTGCCACGCCAACCGGCAGCCGATGGCGATCTGCCTGACTCAGATGCTCCACGGAGGCAAGATTGCGTAGGTTCGAGGCCACACAATTAGTATTGCGCCTGGCCGGGGATTCGCCGATCGTCAGCAACTTAGGCCCCTCTTCCGACGAACTCTGGCACGCCGGCCACCGTGACCGTAATTTCTACACCTACGGCAATATGGGACTCTGCTCATCCATCGCCCTCGGGATGGCCATGGCCACTGACGAGCAGATCATATCCCTGGACGGCGACGGCTCGATACTGATGAATATGGGGACGGTGGCATCCATCGGACGTGAGAAACCCAAAAATCTGACAGTCATAGTCTGGGACAACGAGCAATGGGGTCAGACCGGTGGGCAAACTAGCCACACAGGCACGGGCACCGACCTGGAGCAGGTAGCCCGGAGTTGCGGCATCGCCCGCACCAAGACGGTAACCGACCTGGAAGACCTGGAAGCCGCCGTCACCGAGGCGCTGGCGTCAGACGGGCCCAATTTCATCGTGGCCAAGATCGAAGAGGCCGGTTACCTATCGGTGGCCCCGGTGGAACCGGAATTCACGCTCTACCGGTTCCGGAACACGTTTGTGGCGCCGCGGCAACCGGGCGATTAGCCACCGTTCGACGCCTATCCTACCTGGCTTATACCGTTCGTCCTGAGCATGTCGAAGGATGCCCATCAAAGATGTTCATGGCCGAGAACAGTCTAAATCCAGACGGGGGGTCCGGCAGGCTCACCATGAGCGGTTTACCAGATGGGCGTTCTCCCACGGTATGAACTAAGCCGGCCCAAAAGCCTCGAAGTCAGTCTCGCCTCCGGGGTGTCTTCCATCCGGCAAAGACAGGTGGTCGCCGGTCAACAAGGGGACCGGCAGTCCTACCACGAGGGCTGCGGCATCCTGAGAACGCTCCAGTCCCCATAACTCCGGCCTGCCGGAGTTCTTCCCCTGGACAAGTACCTTGAATTCACCCAAGCCGCCCGGCCTGGTCAGGTCTGTGATTCCGGCGCGGTTGGCTTGCATCTGCCGCGGCGAGAGGTCCTGGTGTTTCTGAAGTTTTTGTTGTAGCTGGTCCAGGCCCAGGTTGGACAAAAAGTCCCGCTGAGTGACCAACCCCAAGAAATCAAGACCCGCCCTTTCCCCAGCGCTGGCCACCGACGTGAAATCCACCTGGGCGGTGATATCCTGGCGGCCGATCAAGGTCAGCGGTGCGTCGGTCTGAACGTGCTGGCGGTAGGTGACCAGGGTCCCTCTGCGCCGCGCGTCCGGGTCATAGAGGTCTTGGGCAGTGCGGCCGTAGTCGATGGTGAGTACGAATCCCCGCTCCAACACCTTCGCGACCTCAAGGGACCACCGGTCGAGTCTCAGGTTGATCTCAGCGGTCTGCCCTTGAGCGAGTTCTATCCCAAGGTCGTCTAACCGGCCGGCCAAGCCAGGTCCCGACGGTTCGCCGGTCAATTCCACCAGTTCTCCGCCTTCCAAGGCCACGTAGACCTCTTTCAGTCCATCGGCGGTCATCACGACTTGGTGCACTGGGAAGGCGTCCAGGTATTCGTTTGAAAGTACGCAACCCGTTAGGCCTTTGAATGGCAAACGGTCCGCTAATACACGGTTCGTCCCCGGCGTTCCGGACTCAACAAGCCCGGTTGCCCGGCGGTCCAAGCAGATGTAGCGCAATGCGGCGGCGAATCCTTCAGGAAGTCCGGTGGCGTAGGCGTTGATGTCCCGGCACAGAAGTCCGTTCCCCGCGCCTAGTTCCAGAACCGTAAAGGGAGTGGGCCGGTCCATACCGCGCCACATCTGAAATAGCTGGACTGCCAGAAGCGCTCCAAAGGACGGATGGACTGCCGGGCTGGTGTAGTAGTCGCCATCGGCCCCAATGGGTTCGCGGTCCATGTAATAACCGCCATGGGGCCAATAAAGGGCAACCTCCATGAACTCAGCGAAGGTTATCTTGCCGCTTTCCCCACGTTCTTGTATGCGCCGCCTGACTTCGGATTCTGCACTCATAGGATGCTGGCTCGATCTCGTGGACAAGGCCAAAACAAAAGGGGCCGGTACGGCCCCTTTCGCTCATTGCTAGTCCGGTACAGCCGGTCTAGGGCCGCTGCTCGATGGGCGTGTATTCCAGGTCCATCTCTCCGACATATTCCGTGAGCGGCCGGAGCAAGATATTGTCTTTGTACTGCTCCACGCATTGCAGCGTCCAACCGGGGATGCGGCCCAGGGCGAAGATGGAGATGAACAGGTCGTCGGGAATGTCCAGCAGGTAGTAGATGGACCCGGCGAAGAAGTCCACGTTCACGCAGATACCCTTGGACCGGTAGGGCACCATCGTGTTCTCTTCCAGGTGCTGCAAGATCTGGAACCATTCCGGGTGGCCTTTCTTCTCGCCAAGTATGCGAGACCGGTCACGCAGGTGCCTGGCCCGAGGGTCTTCGGCGCGGTAGACCCGGTGGCCGAACCCCATGATGCGCTCGCCTTTGTCCAGAAGGTTGCTGGCATACTCGGCGGCGTTCTCCGGGTTGCCGATGTCCAGGGCCATCTTCATGACCTCTTCGGCAGCCCCGCCGTGGGCGGGGCCCTTCAGCGTGCCCACGCCGGTGGTGATGGCGGAGTGGAGGTCTGAGACGGTGGAGGCAGTCACTCTGGCGGCGAAAGCCGAGGCGTTGGGGCCATGCTCGGCATGAAGGATAAAGTCTACGTCCAACAGATCGGTGGTCTCCTGGTCGGGGAGCTCGTCAAAGAGCATGTAAAGGAAGTTCCCGGCGTGATTAAGGTCTGGGTTGGGCGCGACCGGCTCCAGGCCCTGCCTCAGGCGGTGGTGGGCCGCGACGATGGTCGGTCCCATGGCCGTGAGGCGGATGCCCTTGCGGATGGTGGCTTCCACCGAGTTGTCGGTTACTTCGGAGTCGAATGCGCTGAGGGCAGAGATGCCGGTCCGGAGCGCGTCCATGGGATGGCTGGCCTTGATCAGGTCGATTACCTGAATCACCTCGTTTGGGATGATCCGGTTGGCCCGCAGTAGAGCGTCGAAATCCGCCAATTCCTTCATGTTGGGGAGGCTGCCGTAGAGAAGAAGGTAGACCACTTCCTCGAAGGTCGATTTCTCGGCTAGATCGTGTATGTTGTAGCCGCGGTAGAGCAGCTTGCCTTCGATTCCGTCGATGAAACTGGACTCGGTCGTGTCGAAATAGACATCTTTGAGTCCTTTGATGATCTCTGGGGGCATGGGTCCACCTTCCTTCGAGGTACGCGGCCTGGTCTTCCTGAGCCGTCTCCGTAAATACGGCAGAGGGTTTTTTCGGGGAGGAAACGGCGGGAAACAGGGTGCGGAGATTACATAAAACTCCGCCCTTAATTCGTGCCTGATTTTAGCATCGCCCTATAGGGGTGTCAAGGCGAAACAAGCGTGGCGGCAGCCTGGCGACGGCGCTGGAAACCGCCCTTGCCGAGACCCTCCTGGGCCGTTTAATAGATGCTCTCGTGGTCTCTTTAACGGCTGTCCAGAGCTTATGAATAAATACCTTTTACGGCGCCCGCCCAGTCGTTACAATATACAGACGGGCCGCCGGCGTCCACGTGGGCGGCCCGTGCTCAACGGAGGGATGGCTGAGTGGACGAAAGCGACGGTCTTGAAAACCGTTATGGGGGCGACCTCATCGTGGGTTCGAATCCCACTCCCTCCGCCAGATTAGGCACGAAAACGACCTTTTAGGCGCTCTAAAAGGTCGTTTCATTATTTTGAATTCATCGGTTTGCCGACATTATGTTTGGCCTCTTGTAATTATCGCTGTTGAGCCGACCGGTTCATAGCCTCTTCGAACTTGACGGCAGCCTCCTCTTGGATGTTGGGTAAAACGTGGGAATAGGTATCCAAAGTTATTACCACGCTGGAATGCCTGAGTCTCTCCGCGACGGTTTTCGGGTTGACGCCCTGTTCCATCATGATTGTCGCATGCGAATGGCGAAGGTCATGTAGCCGTAAATGGGGGAGACCCGCAAGCTTGGTGAGATTGGCGAAGTCAAGACTAACACTGTCCGGATTGTAAGGATGGCCATCCGGCAAGCAAAACACATACCCGGTTTCATCCAACTCGATGCCAAGGGATCGGCGTTCCTCTTTCTGCTTGGCCTTTAGGCCACCGAGTAGTGTTACGACCGATTGGGGTAACGTTGCCAACCTAATTTGCTACCAAAGGCCCGACCAGTGGGAAACACGTTGCAACACAGCTGGGCATAATGACCGCGAGATCTTCTCATCGGATGTTCTAATTTGACGCCCGGCAACATAGAATAACGGATAGAGGAAAAGGCTTCGAACCTAGGGGTTGCAGGTTCGATTGGGCTCAGTTAATTATTCACCAAGGGCGGGCAAGTCCTCGCGAATCAAATCTGATCGGTGCTGAGTCCATCCACGGTGAATGTGTACATAACAATTTAGGAAAAGAGATAGTTTGCTTGCAGAACGTCTTCCAGATCTAATTCGCCCTTGGGAAGGGGATCGGGCAATTTAATCTCGGGGTTGGCCTCGCGCAACTCAGCGATGAACTGGTCTGAGATTGAGTGCTTGTGAATCGCATAAAATTCTTTAGCTAGAACGCTTCTTAGATTGTCCACGTCACAAGCGTGCACCCCATAGCTGTCGTGCACCATCGCAAAGTCGCGGAGGCCTTCACTATAGAGTCGGTTGACCGTGCGCATCAAATGCGAGGCATCGAGCGAATGAACGAGATTGGGAGTTATTGAGTTCACCTGCTTGGTAATTTGCAGCTTTAAGGGCTGGTCT
>JADFPD010000083.1 GCA_022562475.1 Chloroflexota bacterium
TGTTTAGGCCGGCCACGCAGAACCGGGCCTTGTGGGAGCCGGGCCGGTAGTAGATCCCCGAGTGCATCACGCCGCTGTTGTGTCCGGTCTGGTGGGTGGCCAGTTCTTCCTCTTTCTCCACGACCGCCACCCGCCATTGAGGCGCGCGTTCCAGCAACTGCATGGCGGTGGACAGCCCCAGGATGCCGCCCCCGATGATTGCGATGTCATACTGGCTCGATTCCATCTGCCGCCTCGTAAACCCTGCTTAAACCGGCTAACTCCGGCCAGGGTGACGCTAAGGGTAGTCCGCCGGGCTGGGCCGGTCAAGAAGACGCGGCGTCCCTATTTTCTTGACCCTTGGCCCGCCATGAAGTAGTTTGGAACGTGGTTCTGCGCAGAGCCTGCGCCTGGCTTGCGCATCATGGCCGGGAGCCTCATGCCGGACTTCAAGTGATACATCGATCTAAGCATATAGGGAGTTGAACGAGTTGAAACTAGCAGTATTGGACGATTACCAAGGGACCGCCAAGGACCTGGGCGATTGGTCTCAGCTATCCCCGGGGACCGACGTTGAATTCTTCCAAGACCACATCGCCGATGAAGACAAGCTGGTGGAACGGCTCAAGGATTTCGACATGGTCATGGGCATGCGGGAACGGACCCCTTTCACCCGCTCCATACTCTCGCGATTGCCCAAACTGAAACTGCTGATGACCACCGGCCTCCGGAACGCATCCTTCGACATGGAGGCGGCGACGGACCTGGGCATCCCGGTCTGCGGCGCCGGAGGTTCCGGTGAAGGCCCCACCGAACTAACCTGGGGGCTGATCATCTCCCTGCTGCGTCACATCCATGAGGAGGACCAACGGTCCAGGGATGGAACATGGGGCACCACGGTCGGCGTGGGTCTAAAGGGCAAGACCCTGGGGCTGATCGGGTTGGGCCACATAGGTTCCTTGGTCGCCAGGGTCGGCGCGGCATTCGACATGAACATCATCGCTTGGAGCCAGAACCTGACCGCCGAGCGGGCCAAGGAATGTCAGGCCACTCTGGTGGACAAACAGACCCTGTTCAAAGAGGCGGACATCGTATCGGTCCACCTGGTGCTCAGCGACCGCAGCCGGGGTCTGGTCGGCGCGCCCGAGTTGGCCTTGATGAAGCCCACAGCCTACCTGGTGAACATCTCCCGGGGGCCGATAGTCGATGAAAAGGCGCTGATCGACGTGCTGGAAAGGAAGGGCATCGCCGGAGCAGCGTTGGATACCTTTGACATCGAACCGTTGCCCTTAAGCCATCCCCTTTTCAAGACACCCAACACCCTGATCTGCCCCCACCTGGGCTATGTCACCGAAGAGAGCTACCGAGCCTTCTACTCAGGAATAATCGAGAACGTCCGCGCCTTCGCCAGCGGCGAGCCCGTCCGGGTGATCAACTCCGACGTGCTAACCTCGTCCCAGTTCCGGGGTTACGGGTAGGCAAAAGTAAATTCTACACAGAAGGCTGACATTTCACCCCCACTCTAACTCTCGCCCTGAAGGGAGAGAGAACAAATCTCTTCCCTAATCGCGGGAAAGAAGACGCGTCCCTTCTCCCGCGCACAGGGGCAGGATAGGATGAGGGCCGTTGCCAACCAACCAACCGAGATCACCTAAAACCAGGGAGAGCCCAAGATGAAAGCGGTCAGAATCAACGAGTTCGGCGGCCCGGAAGTACTCAAGATCGAGGATGTGCCCCAGCCCACTCCACGGCCCCATCACGTCCTGATCAAGGTGGACTCGGCCGGGGTGAACTACGCCGATGTCCTCCGCCGGGGCGGCAATTATCCCGGCCCCGACCTCCCGTCCTCCATGGGGCTGGAAGCGGCGGGCACGGTGGTGGAAGTCGGCTCGGATGTCAGCGGAATATCGGTGGGCCAGAAGGTCATGGGCATGGGGCCGGGCAGCCAGGCGGAGTACGTTGCGATCAACGGCAACCTGGTGTTCCCCTATCCCGACTCCCTGGACGCGGTGGAAGCGGGCGGCATGCCCATCGTGTTCCTGACCTCCTACCACATCTTGAAGACCAGGGGCCAGATGCAGTCCGGGGACACGGTATTGGTGCAGGCCGGGGCCTCCGGAGTGGGGACCGTTTTGATCCAACTCGCGAAGGCCTGGGGCGCCAAGGTGATCGCCACTGCTTCGGCCCAAGACAAGCTGGACCTGTGCCGGTCCTTGGGGGCCGACGTCACGATTAATTACACCGAAGCCGACTTTGAAGAAGTGGTCAAAGAAGAGACGGGCGGCGCCGGCGTGCAGTTGGTTGCCGAATGTGTCGGGGGAGAGGTCCTGGAGAAGAGCGTGCGCTGCGTGGCGCCTTATGGGCGTTTGGTCAGCTACGGGAACGCGTCACAGACCCCGGCCAACCTGCCGGCGTCGGACATCACCTCGAACAACCGGACCGTCATCGGCTTCAGCATGGGGCGCTCTCCAGCCGGCACGCTGGACCATAAGGGCGCAATGGCGGAGATGTTCCCCATGATCGCGGCCGGCCAGGTCAAACTGGTGGTGGACCAAGTGCTCCCGCTGGCCGAGGTGGGCAAGGCCCACGAACATCTCGCCAACCGAGGCGCCCGCGGCAAGGTGATCCTTACGCCGTAAGCCTTTTTTCGCGGCCGCCTCAAGCGGCGGTGGTTCGACCGGCTCACCACGAACGGCATAGGCTGACCACGAACGGAATAGGCTGGCCGCGAACGAATCGGGCCCAGGACGAACTGTGATTGCAATCGGAGACACCCTGATCCGCTCATCCTGGGCCCGTCGAAGGACCCAGTCATCGATTATTCGGGGTTTGTATCGCCCTTAGCCCCCCGATTTCTCCCAGAGCGCCTCTAGCACCGCTCCAGGGGACATAGGCGTCTCAGCCATGCGGATGCCCATTGCCTGGTTGATGGCGTTGGCGATGGCCGGGACCGGAGGGATTATGGACACTTCTCCCACGCCCCGGACCCCGGTGGGGTGGTCGGGATTGGGGACCTCCACGATCTGGGTGTCGATCATGGGCAGGTCCTTGGCGATGGGCATGCGGTAGTCCAGCAAACTGGAATTCAGCATCCCGCCTTTTTCGTCGGTGAAGTATTCCTCGTTCAAGGCCCAGCCGATGCCCTGGACCGTCCCGCCCTGGATCTGGCCCTCCACGTACTGGGGATGGACGGCGGTGCCGGGGTCTTGAAGGGCAGTGTACCTGATGATTTCGGTCTTGCCCGTTTCCGGGTCAACTTCCACGTCCACGATATGCACGGCGAACCCCGGACTCTCCCCGCCCCAAGCGCCCCCGGCCCGGCCCAGGAGCGGCCCTCCGGTGGTGTTCTGCCGGGCGGCGATCTCCTTCAGCGTGAGTCGCAATTCCGGGTCGGAGCGGTGGGAAAAGACGCCGTCGGCGACATCTACTTCCTCCACCGGCACGTCCCAGGTGAGCGCGGCCCTGGCTGCCATCTGCCGCAGCAGGTCGCGGGCGGCTTCGAAGGACGCCCAACCGGTCTTGTAGACCACGCTGCTGCCGGCGCTGATGGCCGTGTACCCGATGGCGTCGGTGTCGCCCACCGACGGATGGACCTCCTCCGCGGAGACACCCAAAACCTCGGCTACATGCATGGCCGCGGCGGTGCGGCTGCCCGCCAGATCGACGGACCCTTCGACCAGGCCGACACTCCCATCTTGTTGCAGGCTGACGACGGCGCAGGCCGGGCCGGTGATATTGTTGCAGACGGCGGTGGCCACCCCACGGCCCCTATTCGGTCCGCCGAGGGGGGCGCTGTAATGAGGATGGGCTTTGGCCGCCTCCAGCGTCTCCACATATCCGACTTTTTTGTAGGGGATGCCGGTGACCCGGCGGGTGCCCTCTTTGGCGGCGTTCAATAGCCTAAAATCAATGGGGTCTATTGCCAGCTTGGCGGCTAGTTCGTCGATCAGGGTCTCTCCGGCGAAACCGGCGGGCGGGCCCAGCGGGGCGCGGTAGGGAGCGACCTTGGGTTTGTTGACCACCACGTCGTAGCCTTCCGAGCGGACGTTGGGTATGTTGTAAGGCGCGAAGATCGTCATGGACGCCAGGTTGACCAGGGCGCCCGGAAAGGCGCCCGACTCGTAGACGAGATGGGCGTCGGCAGCGGTGATGCGGCCATCTTTGGTGGCGCCGATCTTAGCCCGGATGTAGCCGCCCGCGGTGGCGCCGGTGCCCTCGAACACCTCGGCGCGGGTCATGGTGATCTTCACCGGACGGCCGGTCTTCTTAGACAAAAGCGCCGCCACCGGTTCGACGTAGACTACCAGTTTGCCGCCGAACCCGCCGCCGATCTCCATGGGAATCACTTTGACTTGAGATATGGGGATACCCAGGACCAAGGCGGTGAAGTCCCGGATGGCGAAATGGCCCTGGGAACTGCCCCAAATGGTCACCCGTCCGTCCCGGTCCCAGCGGGCCGTGGCGCTGTGGGGCTCGATATATCCCTGGTGCACCGGCCTGGTGCGGAATTCCCGTTCCACGACAACGTCGGCCTCTTTGAATCCCTGCTCCAGATCGCCCAGCTCAAAGACGAAGTGGCTGGCAATGTTGGTCGGGGCGCTGTCGTCGTCATCGTCACGGAGGCCGCCGGGGCGGAAAAACTCGCCCTCGGAACGGAACAGCCGGTCGTGGAGGATGGGCGAGCCGGGCTCCATGGCCTCCTTGCCGTCCAGAACGGGCGTGAGGACCTCATAGTCCACTTCGATGAGGGTTAGCGCCTTCTCGGCGGTATGCACGCTGTCCGCCGCCACCGCGGCGACGGCATGGCCTTTGTACAGGGCTTTGCCGCCGGCCAACACGTTGTTGCTGAGGAACCTGGGGTTCAGGGGCGAGCCCTCGGCGACGTCCACCGGCCGGCCCGACAATACCGGCAGGTCGGCTGAGGTCACCACCGCCTTGACGCCGGGCAACGCCAGGGCCTTGGCGGCGTCGATGGACTTGATGTTGGCGTGGGCATGGGGGCTCCTAAGTATCTTGCCGTGGAGGAGACCGGGCATGCTGATGTCGGCGCCGTAACGGGCCTGGCCGGTGACCTTGTCAGTGGCGTCGTGGCGTATCGGGCTAGTGCCGATGACTCTGAATCCGCTTTTGCTAGCCGTTGGACTGGCTGTCATGGCGGGGCTCCCTCTTTTCTATTCGTAGCGCAGCGCCTCGGCTGGGTAGATGCGGGAGGCCTGACGCGCCGGCAGGAAGGTGGTGGCCAGAGAGAAAACGTAGGCGATGGCCACGATGATGCCTATCTGTAGCCAAGGGATGGCGAATCGGACGGTCTCGACATCCTCCTGGATGTCTTTCACGATGTTCCAGGAAATTATCGTGCCCAGTACGACGCCGATGGCTGTGCCCATCAGGACGACGAAGGACGATTCGGTGAGGAAGCTCAGTTGCACCATCATCCTACGGTACCCGATGGCCCGCAACACGCCGATCTGCTGGCGGCGTTCCACCACCGCCCGCAGGCTGACCACGCCTAGAGAGGCGATGCCCACCAGCAGTCCCAGACCCATAAAACTGGTAAAAAGGTAATTGAAAGCCCGGTTGGCCGCGGCGATGTCGTCCACCAGTTCCGACAAAACGTCGGTCTCCATGCCATTCTCCCGGAAGGCCGCCTCCAGGTCCTTGGAGAGCACGGCGACATCCACGCCCTCGGCGGCTTTGAACCGGTAGGTAGTGGTCGGTATCCGGAAGGGTATGGCTTCATCCAATTCCTCGCGGGAGGCGATCATACCCAACCCCAGTTCGCCAAAGGCGTCGGTTAGCCGGTCCAACACGCCGATGACCTTCAGCGGGATCACCTGGCCGGTGCGGGGTTCCCTAACTTCGATGTCGATGGCCTCCATCTCGGTGTCCTCGTAGAAGATACCCTCCAGTTCAAAGGGTAACTCGTCGTTGCCGAACCCGTTTCGGGACGGGACCACCAGGGAATCGACCACCACCAGATTGGAGTCCTGCCGCACCGCGTTCCAGATGTCTTCCTGGGTTTCGCCGTATTCGGTGTCGAACAATTTTAAATTGGCCCCGGTCTCCCGCAGGTACTGGTCGTCGGCGGCCCTGATGGCGTAAAAACGCCAACGCTTTTCCTCGGCCCCCACTTGCCGGGTTTCCACGGGGATGGTGGTGTACCCGCCGATGGATGTGATGTCTTGGTTGTTGAGGCTGGGCTTTTCGTCGATGGCCAGGCGGATGTCGTCGATGGGGGTATTGAAATTGACCGTGGCCTGGATGTCCCAGCCGCCGGCAACTCTTTCGGAGTCGCCCACGGCGGCGCTGAAAGCCTCCGTGAGGATGGACATCACGATCAGAGTGAAGATTACCAGCGCGAACATGGCCAGGGTGAGGCCGGTCCGGAACTTGGCGGACATCGGATAAGCAACCGCCGTTACCAGTACAGGCCTGAGTTGCCCGAAGGGGCCGGTGACGAATGTCAGAATTCTGAGGAGCAGGTCGGCGTTGTACATCACCGTCCAGACCGCCGCCGCCACCATGGCGATGCCCGATATGAAGAACATCTCGATGCCGCCGTCGATCTCACCGAAGATGGCCCTCAGAGCCCTGAAAGGCACCACCCAGAACGCCAGATTCAGCACCCCCATGAATGTGTAGGCGATGCGGTCCCCCATATCGGGGCGGAGCCCGGTCCGGTGAGCCAAAGTCCTGATGGACAGGCCCACACCGATGATGACCAGTGTTACTCCGATGCGCAGCGGGGCCGCTTCGTCAGATGTAGTGCCCAGCCAGGTCAACAGCCCTCCGGCCACTGCGGTCAACCAGCCGTGGCTCATGGGCACCCACAACGCCTGAACGACTCCGGCAAAAAATCCCAGGGGCGAAGTGACGGCGGCCAAGGCCGCCCGGAGCAATAGGCCCATACTTCGGCTGAGGTCCAATTTGACCAGCGCCTGGAGGCCGGTCCCGGCCAACAAGGCCGGACGGGCGAACGCCCGCAGCGGGGCCGCTAATCGGGTCCGGAACGGCGTCTCAGAATGCTCGACCGGCGGCGGGAGTCCCCGGACCGCCGCCACGATATTCAATCGGCTGACCCGGTAGGCGGATATCCCAACGGTGGCCAGCGTTATCACCATTCCCAAACAGTAGGCGACCACGGCGCTTCTGATCTCAAAGTGGGCGAACATGGTGAAGTTTTCCGGGGCGCCGGAACCGCCCGACTGGAAGATCCGGTTGACCATGAAGACGATCACGGCGCTGGCGCCCAATCCCAAGGCCACTCCCACCGCTCCCGATACCAAGGAATAAGCCGTACCCTCAAAGATGAACATCTGGACCAGGTGCCGCCGTTTGGCGCCCACGGCACGGGCCATTCCCATCTCCGAGCGCCGGGCCGCCGCCAACATCACGAAGATGAGGAAGATCAGCAGCACACCAACCATGATGGAGAATAGGCCCATGATGATGAAGATGCTGGTCACGCCGGAACCGGCTTGGTCGGCCCGGTCCAGTACCTGTTTCTTGATGTCCAACACCCGGAACTCGGCCAGCCCGGCGAAAAGGGTGCTGGCCTGACGCCCCATGTCGGGCAGATCGGCGTTGTTCACGGCGTTCAACGCCTGTTCTTGAACATCTTCGTCGGCCAGCGCCCCGATGAAAGCGTCGGTCAGCCCTCTCTCTCCAAGACCCTTGGCGAACGCGCCCAGATCGTCGGCCAACTCCGCGTCCAACGAGGGCCTTAATAGGTCGATTTGCTCCAGGACTTCTATGCGGTTCAGCAGGGATTGAAGTTGCCCGGCGACGACGCGGTCGGTGAATAGTACCCTCAGGGCTTCGGTGACCTCGTCGCTCACTTCAGCGCCGCCAAAGACCCCTCCCCGGTTGGAGACGGCCATTGAGTTGATCAGGCCTTCCCGGCCAAACATCTCTTGGGCCCGGTCCAATCGAACCAGCAACGTCGGTCCCCGCCCCGCCAGTCCACCGCTGTCCACCACGCCTTGGACCCGGAACGTCACGCTGGACCCGGCCACAAAGGTCACCAACTCGTCTCCGACCACGGCGTTCAATTCATCGGCCGCCTCCTCGTTGATGAGGGCGTCATTCGACCCCAGGGTCTCCAGACGGACCTCCTGGCCGTCGGTAAGATGGAAACGGCCGAAACCGTCTAAAGAACCGGGGTCGACTCCGGTTATCTGCATCTGGCCTTCGCTCAATTGCGTTCTGGTGTTGATGGTCGGAGCGAATTCGCCGATGCCGGGGGCCAATCCATCGATGGTCTCCATCCCCGCCAGTTCAACCTTCAGCTGTTCATAGCGTTGCATCGGGAAGTAGTTGAAGCTGCCGATGGTGTCCGATTCGTCGGCGCGGGCTGAAACGATGATCTCGTCGATGGTTCCCAGAGCGTCGATGGCGTTCTTGCGGATGGAGTAAGTGATGGAATCGCCGGTGCCGAAGGCGGCCGCCATGATCAGGGTGCTGATCATGATGCCCGCGACGATCAAGGCGGTCTGGGACTTGCGGCGGGGGATGTTGCGCAGTCCCAACTTGAGCATCACCCGGTTGCGCCAGGCCACGACGGCCACACCGGCTATCACCGGCAGAAAGACCGCCAACAGGACAACCATGATGACGTCCATGGAGATGCCGAACAGTTCTTCCATATTTGTCCTGGCGCTTGATTACCCGGCGGGCGCTAGTTGCCGGGGGACCGGCCGTTGTCCACGATCACGCCGTCCCGCATGCGGACGATGCGGTGGGCCCGGTTGCCCACATCCACCGAGTGGCTCACGAGCACAAAGCTCTGGCCGTTCTCGGCGTTCAGCCCGCACATCAGGTCCATGATCTCTGAGGCCGTCTCGCTGTCCAGGTCGCCGGTGGGTTCGTCGGCCCAGACGATGGACGGTTCGTTCACCAGGGCCCGGGCGATGGTCACCCGCTGGCGTTGCCCGCCCGAGAGTTCTCCGGGAAGGTGCTTTGCCCGGTCACTCAGTCCCACCAAGTCCAACATCTCCATGGACCGCTTCCGGGACTCAGAGGGTTTGATACCCGACACCAACAGGGGCAGTTCCACGTTCTCCACCGCGGACAGCACGGGAAGCAGGTTGTAGAGCTGAAAGACGAATCCCATACGGCGGGCGCGGTAATCGCTGCGTTCATCGTCGGGCAGGTCGTGGAGCACCACGCCGTCAATCACCACTTGGCCGGAGTCGATCTCGTCCAGTCCGGAGAGACAGTTCAGCATGGTGGTCTTGCCACAGCCGCTGGGACCCATGATTGCGACCATCTCACCGCGCTCCACGGTCAGGTCTACACCCCGCAGGGCGTTCACTTTGACGGTGCCGGTGTCGTAGGTCTTATATATACCGGTGGCGGTGATTATGGGATCGGGCATCTTTTCGTAGATAGGGACGCTGACCGCAGACATTAACCGCGGATGGCTCACAGCTAGTATATACGAGTAAACCGCCATCGGCGGGTTTCCGTGACGCGGATATTCTTCTCGGCCGAGCTTGGCCGGCTACCGGGGGCCGTGTACCCCGGCCTTCACCTGCTCCAGCCACCACCACATACGGCTCCAGACCAACCTTCGTTCCGTGTCCGCCAAGCTACGGCCGGCATGTGCCCGGACGGTGTGCACGGCCTGTCCAGCCAGGAATCCCCAGGCGCCCGGTTCACCCTTCATCCAGCCGACAACCTTGTCCTGGTTGCCCTTCACCACCTCCGCCAACATGGGGTCGATCACGTCGTTGGTTACCGAAAACGCCTCAGCCATAGAGGTTTTTATCTTGTACCGAACTCTTGGAGGCCGATAGCACTATGAGATTTGGGGTCCCGGCATCAGCCTTGATTCAACCACCGCCGACGGGACGCACGATCTCCAGCACGTCGCCATCTTTCAATGTCAGGCCGGCGTACTCTTCCTTCTTGACGACCTCGCCGTTGTACCCGACCGCCACGAACTGCAGGTTTAAGCCGAACGACGTCAGATAGGTCTCGAGGTCCACGCTGGCATCTATGGGGCGGGGTTTTCCGTTCACTGTCAGGTTAATCATAATTTCGACCGGCCTGTGCAACTCTAGCTGGGTTTCCATATACCCGCCAGGCTTCGCAGATTGCTTCCTTTAGCTTTGCGGCGGCGGCTTTTGGGTCCTGCGCCGCCAGGATGTTGGTGATCACGGCAACCCCGGACGCTCCGGCTTCGATCACATCGGGTGCGTTCTCCGGGGTGATCCCCCCGATGCCGATTAGCGGCAAGCGGCAGTCGCCCGATATCTGGCGCACCAAACCAGGGCCCGCCGGCACTACGCCGGGATGGGAACGAGAAGCGAACATGGCGCCGACGACTAGAAAGTCGGCCCCCATGGCCTCCGCTTGTACGGCCGCCGGCACCGAGTGGACCGACCGTCCGATCAGGGCTTCGCTGCCAACGGTCTGCCGGGCAGCGCTCACCGGCAGTCCATCTTCTCCCAATTGGACTCCCTGGGCCCCGGCGGCCAGGGCAACGTCGGCCCTTTCGTTGATGATCAGCTTAGCCCGCCCTCCTATGGCCTCCAAAAGAGACTGGGCCAGTTCCAGCAATTCCCCGCCGGGAAGGTCCTTCTCCCTCAGCTGCACCAGGTCGACGCCGCCCAAGACTGCCTGGGTCACTCTTTCAACCAGATCGCCCGAGGTCACGGTGCGGTCGGTCACCAGACAAAGGCATGGCTTGGGAAGAGAAACGGTCACCGGCTTAGCTTTTGGCCGGCACCGGCTGGGGCACGCCAGTGGTGGGACTGCTGGCGATGGCTTCCCGACGGACGCCGATACGGCCTGCCAGATAGGCATTGCGGCCCGCTGCAACGCCCTGTTTGAACGCCGTTCCCATCAGGGCCGGGTCTTGGGCCTGGGCGATGGCAGTGTTCACCAGCACGGCGTCGGCCCCCATCTCCAGGGCCTCGGAGGCGTCGGATGGGACGGCCAACCCTGCGTCCACGACCACTGGGACGTTGGCCTGCTCAATGATGATCTTGATCTCTTCCGCGGTGTGAATGCCCTGGCCTGAGCCGATCGCCGAGCCGAGGGGCATCACAGCCACACAACCTGCATCCTCCAGGTTCTTGGCCAATGTCGGGTCCGCGTGGATGTAGGGCAACACCTTGAAACCGTCTTCCACCAGGAGGCGTGCGGCCTCCAGGGTAGCGGCGCCGTCGGGAAACAGGTAATTGGGGTCGGGGATGACCTCCAATTTCACAAAGTCGGTCTGGCCAACTTCCCGGCCCAACCGGGCAACGAACATCGCTTCTTCAACGGTTGCGCAACCGGCGGTATTTGGCAGGATCTGGTACTTGCTCCAATCTATGAAGTCCAGCAGGGTCTTGGTGGTGGGGTCGTCCAGGTCCAGGCGGCGGATCGCCACCGTAATCATCTCGGTCCCGGAAGCCTCAACCGCCGCCACCATCTCTTCCATGGTGCGGTACCGGCCGGTCCCCAATATCAGCCGTGATTTGAATGTTTTTCCACCGATCGTTAGCTCATCGGACATCTGGTCCAATCTCCTTTCGGGAGTAAACAAAAAAGCCGCCAGGTATTTAGCCTGGAGGCTGCTTCGTAAGTCCGCTGCTGCGTCTAATCCCTGCGCCAGTATTACCTGGGTCAGGTACAGACGGTCGGCGGCGATTTTGGCCGCCCTCTCAGCCTGGCTTACCCAAGCTCCCGCCAGAACGTATCTACCGCTCTGTTAACGAAAGAATAGCACCGGCCCAAAGGGGTGTCAACGAAAGAATCAGCCTCACCAAACGAGTTGGCGAAGCGTTGTTGCCGGGGGCGATACCGGTGGAAATCCCGCGGCCGCCACCACGGAATTCTCTCCTGACATTGATCTACCAGGGTAATCAGCCGATGATTTAACGAACGGACCTTGCCGCCCGGGACTGGTCTACGGCCCCTGCTGCTTCCGCCCAACTCTTCGGTACCGGGCTTTTGGTCATCGACGCTCAGCTAATCTTTATCGAAGGATGAAAAACTAGAGCTCGAACTCCCCGACGTCCGGAGATATGGTCAACTTGGCCCCAGTTAGTTGCTGCACCTCTTCAGGTGTCCAACCGGGCGCAACTTCTTTCAGAGTCAGTCCCTGGCCATCGCACTCGATCACCGCCAGGTCGGTGACGATCAAATAGACGCACCCTTTGCCGGTCAGGGGGAACGTGCATTCTTGGACTATCTTAGGCTCACCGTTCCTGTCGGTGTGCTCCATGGCGACAATGACCCCCCTGGCCCCGGTGGCCAGGTCCATGGCGCCCCCCACGTTGCCCACGCCCCGCTGGGGAAGCATCCAGTTGGCCAGGTCTCCGGTGGCCGACACCTGGTGGGAACCCAGGACCGTCACGTCCACATGGCCGCCCCGAATCATGGCAAAGGCCTCCGCCGAATCGAAGAACGACATCCCGCCGACGCTTTGAAGATACTGGCCACCGGCGTTGATCAGGTCGATGTCTTCCTCCCCTTCCTCGGCGATGGGCCCGCAATTAAGGATGCCGCTTTCGCTGTGGTAGAAGACGGTCCGGCCCTCGGGCACGAAGCTGGATACCAATGTGGGGATACCGATGCCCAGGTTCACATACGCACCGTCGGGCAGCTCCTTGGCCACCCGCATGGCGACGACCTCTCTGGGCAGACGCTCTTTACCGGCTAACGATGTCATCGGTTGGGCCTCGTCTTAGGATGAAAAATCATAGATATGCGGAGAAATCCGAAGGCCGTACGACGATACGGTCGATGTAAAGGCCAGGGGTGACGATCTCTTCGGGTCCTAATTGGCCCGGCGCCACGATCTCATCGACTTCCACCACCGTTATCTTGGCGGTGGTGGCCATCACCGGATTGAAGTTCCGGGAAGTACCCTTGTAGACCACGTTGCCCAGGGTGTCGGCCTTGTGGCCCCGGATGATGCAGAAATCAGCCCGCAACCCCATCTCCAGGATGTACTCTTTGCCGTCGATGGTCCTGGCTTCTTTGCCCTCGGCCAGCAACGTGCCGGCCCCGGTCGGCGTGTAGAATGCCGCCACCCCGGCCCCGCCGCAGCGCAGCCGCTCGGCCAGGGTCCCTTGGGGCACCACTTCCAGTTCCGTCTCTCCCCGCTTGTAGGCCTCCTCAAAGGCGCTGGGCCGGGATGCCGACGGGGAAACCGGGTAGGACGCGGTGGCCTTGGCAACCTGGTTGTTCTCCACCAAGATGCTGTGGTCGATGATGTTGGGCGTCCCGAAGCCGCTCACCCTGGCGACTCCGGCTGTGTTGCTGATCAGCTTCAGACCCTTAACGCCCAGGTCGCGCAGTCCGACCATCAGATAGTGCGCCATCCCGCCTGGGCCAGCAAACCCGTCAACATTGATTGTCGCTCCTTCAGGCACGTCCCTGAGTGCATCTACAGCGGTGGGGTAGATCTTGTCGGGCGGTTTCAGGACCGGGACATCGAAGGTCATCTCTTTCAGGTCCGATGAAACCGTCAGCGGAGCATCGGTGATGGCCGTAACTTCGTCAACGGTCCAGCCGGGCGCTAACTCCAGCAACTCTAGGCCGGCGGGGCCGACGGTCATCACCGCTACATCGGTGATGATGATGTCGATCTGCCCGGCGCCGTCCACCGGCAGACCGCATCTCTCCACGATGTTTGACCGGCCTTGCTGGCTTTGGTGGGGCATAAGCGCCACCACTCTCGAGGAGCCGTAGGCCATATCCACCGCCGGACCCGGAGCGAACAGCCCCGGTGTGGCGGCAGTCGTCCAGTGGACGAAATCCCCGTTGGCGGCTACTTGGGCGGGTTGGAGGAACGCGAGGTCAGTGTGTCCGCCCCGGAGGATGCCGGCGATCTCCACCACGCCGGTGAAGGCGCCGCCGGACAGCAGCCCCACTGTATTCCCATCGGCGTCCACCGCGTTGGTGTCCGATTCCGGGCCTTGGATACCAACCGCGCCGCCGTCGGCGAGAAACCATACGCCACCGCTGGCGGGCAGTTGGCTGGGCAGGCGGCGCGGCAATCCCGGGCCCAGGGCGGCGACCGCACCGGAGAATAACTCCTGGGCGGCGCGGCGGGCCATGGCGGCTGGGTCTAGCGGCGTTCCGGGCATCTGGAAATGATCTCCTACGATCAGTCGGCCAAGACCAAGCGGTCGATGAATATCGCCTGAGTGATGACCGATTCCGGGTCGATACTGCCCGGCTCGCCGACCAGGTCAACCTCAGCCACCGTGACCGCGGCCGCCGTCGCCATGATGGGGTTCCAATTACGGCCGGTCCCTTCATACACCAGGTTGCCCAACGTATCGGCAGCCCTGGCCCGCAGCAGGGCAAAATCGGCCTTGAGCGCAGATTCCAAGACATGGTCCTTGCCGTCGAATTGTCGCACCTCTTTGCCCTCGGCGAACCTGGTCCCGACACCGGTGGGCAGGAACACGCCGCCGATGCCCGCGCCTCCCGCTCTCAGGCGCTCGGCCAAGACGCCCTGGGGCACGATCTCCAACTCCAACTTGCCCGACTGCCACAGGTCTTTCACCGGGCCGCCGGTCTCCGGATGGAACGGCAGGGGCGAGACCATCTTCTTGACCTGTCCGCCGGCAACCAGTTCGGCGATTCCGAACTTGCCTGCTTCCTGGACCCAAGCCCCCTGGCAGATCAGAGTCAGGTCTCCTACCCCGGTCCCGGCCAGCCCCCGCAATAGTTTCTCCGGCTCCCCGCGTCCGGACCAGCCGGCGACAAGCACGGACGCGCCGTCGAAGATGCCTTCCAGGGCTGCTTGGGCCGAGGGGTAGACCTTGCCCTTCACGGCGGAACTTTCGGAGACGCTGGCCATGGGGGTTTTCCTGTAACTAAAAGGCTGGGAATTTTCAGCAGCAACGCATTATAGCGGCACCCGGTTGGATATACCACGACGGTGGCGTTGGCTACGTCACTCAAAGCATGTGCCACCCCGAAGCGCCGAGGTGAAAACACTCGGCGGGGCCGATGCCGTTATTCCGGCGCAGGCCGGAATCAATGTTGACGGAGAGAGCCGAGAACCATCCGCCGAGAGCTTCCTGGAATCCAGGTTTCACTGTAATGATGAGGGACGCGCATATTTAATAGTCCACAATAAAAGCCGCCCCGCTTGAAGCGGGGCGGCTTGCGTTTGCACTACCTTCAGGAAGGGCTTTAGAAGTCCATCCCGCCGCCAGGAGGCATGGCCGGCATGGCCGACTTCTCCTGGGGTATTTCGGTGATCATCGACTCGGTGGTCAGCACCATGGCGGCGACGCTGGCCGCGTTCTGGAGGGCAGACCTGGTGACCTTGGCCGGGTCAACGATTCCGCGCTCGAGCATCTGGCCATACACGCCGACATCCGCGTCGAACCCGTAGTCGTCGGCTTGTTGTTTCACGTCGTTTAGCACCACGGAGCCTTCGAACCCCGAGTTCTCCACAATGAGCCTCAAGGGTTGCTCCAGTGCGCGCCCGATGATTTCGGCGCCTACGGCCTCGTCACCGGTGATGCCGGTCAGGTCGTCCAGGGCCCGCCGGGCCCGGACCAAGGCTACTCCGCCTCCCGGAACGATGCCCTCTTCCACCGCGGAACGGGTGGCCGAAAGGGCGTCTTCCACCCTGGCCTTCCGCTCTTTGAGCTCCACTTCGGTGGCCGCTCCGACTTTGATCACGGCCACACCGCCGGACAGCTTGGCCATTCGCTCTTGGAGCTTCTCCCGGTCGAACTCGGAGGTAGTGTCTTCGATTTGGGTCTTGATCTGGTTGATCCTACCTTGGATGTCCGTCTCGGAACCTCTTCCCTCGACGAAGGTGGTCTCGTCCTTGGTGGCCGAAACCCTGCGGGCCGTACCGAAGTCTTCGACATTGGCCGAATCCAGCTTCTGTCCGGTCTCCTCGCTGATGACTTTGCCACCGGTGAGGATGGCGATATCCTCCAGCATGGCCTTGCGGCGGTCGCCGAACCCCGGTGCTTTAATCGCC